>DYGV01000016.1:35176-43548 GCA_020724505.1 Anaerolinea thermophila | reverse complement strand
GGTGATATACGTCTCGGTCAGCTCCATCTTAGGGGTGGTGAATAGCGCCGGGGTCGGCGCAAACTCGATCAACTCCCCCAACCAGAAAAAGCCCGTGAAATCGGAGACCCGCGCCGCCTGCTGCATATTGTGCGTGACAATTACGATGGTATAGTCCCGCTTGAGTTCGTCAATCAGGTTTTCGATGTGTTCGGTAGCGATGGGATCCAGCGCGGAACACGGCTCATCCATCAAGATCACTTCCGGCTGCACCGCCAGCACACGGGCGATACACAACCGTTGCTGTTGACCCAGTGATAGCCCCATCGCGTCTCGATGCAATTGATCTTTGACCTCGTCCCACAATGCAGCCTGGCGCAAACTACGCTCGACGATGGTATCCAACTCGGCGCGGGTTTTGACCAGATCCAGCACTCGCGGGCCAAAAGCCACGTTATCGAAGACAGATTGAGGGAAAGGGTTCGGCTTTTGAAAAACCATGCCCACGCGCTGCCGCAAGGCAGCGAGATCTACATCCGGGGCGTAAATATCCTCACCGCGCAGCAAAATAGCGCCGCTGACGCGCGCTCCGGGGATGGTATCATTCATGCGGTTCAAGCAACGCAAGAAGGTGGATTTACCGCAGCCGGAGGGACCAATCAAAGCCGTCACTTTTTGCGGCAGGATATCCATGTTGATCTGGCTCAAAGCCTTAAACGCGCCGTAATAAAAATCCACATTCTTGGCGCTGATGAGAGCATCGCTGGAATGCATGGAAACAATTTTACCCGATAAACGCTCGTTGGTAATCTCTCTCGAACGTTGGCGATCGAATTTCATAACAGGGGCATCAAGAACAACAATTTGCCCCCAAAAGTGAATTTGTCGCCGCCGAGCTCACAAAGATCACAGAGAGATTATATTTGATGCAGGTGCCGAGTACGCGAAGATTTTTTAACTCTTCTCTGTGCGCTCTTTGGCTCAATAATCAATTCCCGTTGTTCACCCATCACCGAACAGGGGGGCGCCCCATTCGTTTGCGATCTGGATAATTAATAAATCGTTAATCTCTTGTTCAACAGGGTTATTCTCGCTATAATTCCAATCATGCAAATACGGAACTGGATCATCCTCTGCATTGTTGCTTGGGGGTTGGCAGGCTGCGGCGGCGCAAGGCCGGCGCAGGCAGGAGGCGCAGCCGAGAAATCCGCCGCCATCATCAATAAGGGGTCCGACACTATGGTCAACCTGGCGCTGGCATGGGCGGAGAAATATCAATCCTTACACCCAGAGCAACCCATCTCGGTAACTGGAGGCGGCTCGGGCACCGGCATCACCGCCCTTGCCAATGGCGCAGTGGATATCGCCAACGCTTCTCGCGCCATCAAACCGGAAGAAATCCAGGCAATGCGGGCAAATGGCATTGACCCGGTCGAATTCGTCGTGGCGCGAGACGCCATTGCCATTATCATCCACCCCGACAACCCTGTGGAGCGCCTGACCCTGCAGCAGATTTCCGCCATCTACAGCGGACAAATCAATAACTGGTCAGAGGTGGGCGGCGAGGACCGCCCAATTGTGCGCTTATCGCGCGAGACCAATTCCGGCACCCATGTCTATTTTCTGGAAGAAGTGCTGCGCCTGGGACAAAAAGACAACAAGACGCTCTTCTCTCCCGACACGTTGTTGCTGCCTTCTTCGGAGGGCATTACGGCTGAAGTGCGCGACAATCCAAACGCGATCGGATACGACGGACTGGGTTATGTAACGCCGGAGGTCAAGGTGGTGGCGGTCGCCGCGCATCCTGGCGCAGAATATTATTATCCATCGGTGGAGACGGTGAACAATCACACCTATCCGATCGCTCGCGACTTATACATGTACACCGCTGGCGAGCCGCAGGGCGCGGTGAAAGCCTATCTGGAATGGATCCTATCGTCGGAAGCCCAAGCGATTGTTGTAGAATTGGGTTTCGTCCCCATTGTGGGATATTAAAACCTCCCGCCGACCACCTTAAGACGAGCCTGAGTGAACACAAATTTGTAAGACGTTCATAACCAAACGATCTAAAGGCTAATAAATGACGCGAAGCTGGAACGATTGGAAAGAGATCCTCATCACCACAATAATCCGCGCTTCAGGCTATTCGGCGATCCTGTTTGTGGCGCTCATTTTCATCTTCCTGCTGCGCGAAGGCCTACCCGCATTGGCTGAGGTCTCGCCGGCTGAATTACTCAGCAAGCGCTGGTATCCCATTGAAGCCTATTTCGGGTTACTACCCCTGCTGGGCGGCACCTTGATCGTGACCCTGGGCGCGGCGCTGATCGCCACGCCGATTGGGGTGGGAACGGCCATCTACATCGCGGAAATCGCTCCGCGCTGGGCGCGGGAGCTTCTCAAACCATTCATCGAGGTGATGGCCGGCATCCCCTCGGTTGTGCTGGGGTTTATCGGCGTCCTGGCGCTGGCGCCGCTCTTGCGACGCCTGCTGGATCTGCCGACGGGCCTAACCGCCCTGACCGGCTCCTTGCTCCTGGCAGCTATTTCGCTGCCCACCATCGTCTCCGTGGCAGAAGACGCCCTGGACGCGGTGCCACGCGCCTATCGCGACGCAGCCCTGGCGCTGGGAGCGACCCAGTGGCAAACCATCTGGCGGGTGACGCTGCCTGCAGCGCGCTCTGGCGTGCTGACCGCAGTGATGCTTGGCTTGGGGCGGGCGATCGGCGAAACCATGACTGTGATGATGGTGACAGGCAACGCCCCGGTCACCCCCACCGGTCTGGGAGCGCTATTTTCGCCGGTGCGCACCATGACGGCGACTATCGCGGCAGAAATGGGCGAAGTTGCAACCGGAAGCACGCATTATCATGTTCTGTTCTTTATTGGCATCGTCCTGTTCCTGATTTCGCTGGCGGTGAACCTGGCCGCTTCCAGCGTGGTCTTTCGCAGCCGTAAGCGCGCGGAGCGAATCTTGTCTTGAAGTGGAGAAGCTACTGCACGAATGACCGACCAAGTGGGTTTGAGAGCTACTTCATCACGTCGCAACCGCATTCAAAAAGCGGGGTTTGCGGCGTTGTTGCTGCTCACGCTGCTGGCAATTTTGCCCATCCTGTTGATTGTGGTGTATATCTTTGTCAATGGCTTGCCGGCGCTGTCGTTCGAGTTCATCTTCGCCTACCCCAGCAATGGTATGCGTTCCGGGGGCATCTTTCCGGCAATTCTGGGCACAGTCTATCTGACTTTTTTTACCACGCTCTTCGCCGTGCCATTGGGCATCGCCGCCGCCATCTACCTCTCCGAATACGCCCCGGATAATCGCGCCACACAGACAATTCGCGTGGCGATCATTAACCTGGCGGGCATACCATCTATTGTTTATGGCTTGTTCGGCCTGGGTATCTTCGTCCTGTTCTTCAATTTAGGCGCCAGCATTCTGGCAGCCTCGCTGACCCTGTCTATTATGACTCTGCCAGTGATCATCAGCACCGCAGAGGAAGCGTTGCGCGCCGTGCCGCAATCTTTTCGCGTGGTCAGCATTTCGCTCGGCGCCACCCAATGGCAAACCATTCGTCAGATCGTCCTGCCGCAATCGCTGCCGGGCATTCTGACCGGAGTGATCTTAGGATTGGAGCGCGCCGCCGGCGAGACTGCGCCGATCTTATTCACCGGCGCGGCTTTTTACCTGCCCAGTCTGCCCACTTCACCGCTGGATGAAACCATGGCGTTGCCTTACCACCTGTACGTCATCTCCACCCAGGTGCCGGGTATGCCGGTGGAGATTCAATATGGCACCGCCCTGGTGTTGTTGATCCTGGTGTTGGGACTGAACCTGCTGGCGACGATCATCCGCGCCCGCGCTCGAGCTCGCCGCCAATGGTGATTGGGATGAACCGCAGCTATGAATAAGTTCATCATCGAAGATTTATCCATCCGCTACTCAGACGGCGCCGAGTCGTTGAAAAACGTCTCCATGCAGATCCCGGCGAACGCCATCACAGTGATCTTTGGACCGGCGGGGGGCGGCAAATCCACGCTGCTGCGGGTGTTGAACCGCCTCAATGATCTGGCCGACGTCGTCCATGTATCCGGCAAAGTGCAAATCCTGGACAAAAATGGCAACGCGCTGGACATCTTGCATCCGCAGACGGATGTCACCGCCTTACGGCGGCGCGTTTCGATGGTGTTCGCCCGCCCAATTGTGCTGCCCATGAGCATCCGAGAGAACCTGACCTACGGCTTGAAAACGGCAGGTGAACGCAACAAAGAACGGCTCGAGGAAGCCGTCGAACGGAGCTTAAAGCAGGCAGCTTTGTGGGATGAGGTGAAAGATCGGCTGGACACACCCGCTGCAGCTCTCTCTGGCGGCCAGCAGCAACGCCTGTGCCTGGCGCGCAGCCTGGCGATGGAGCCTGAAGTGATCTTGCTGGATGAACCGACCTCGGGCTTAGATCCCATCTCGACCAATAAAGTTGAGGCCTCATTGCAAGAACTCAAGCAGAACTACACCATTGTCATGGCGCCGCATTCCGTACAGCAAGCCGCTCGCATAGCGGACCAGGCGGCTTTCTTCTTGCAAGGGGAATTAATCGAGTACGCCCCTGGTAGGGTAATTTTTTTGACGCCGCAAGATAAACGCACCGAGGATTATATTGAAGGTCGGTTTGGATAGCCGCGGGCGCTCCGCTACATATCCCGAAGGGAAAAATAATGATGACTCGTGCTACGTTAGATCGGAAGTTAAGTCAATTGTTGGATGAAATCCTCATCCTGGATAGCATGGTCGAGACGGCCACGCAAGAGGCCATTCGGGCGTTAAAGCAGCACGACTTGGAAGCCGCCCGCAGGATTTATCGAGACGATGCGCTGATCAACGCCCGGCGCTTCGAGCTGGAAAAGGACTGCATGATCACCATCGCCACCCAACAACCCATCATGGCTACGGATCTGCGCCTGGTAGCGTCTATCCTTGAGGTGGTGGCTGAGCTGGAGCGCATGGGCGATTACGCCAAAGGCATTGCCCGCATCTGTCTGCGCATCGGCAACCAGCCGCACATCAAGCCGCTGATTGATATTCCGCGCATGGGAGAGATTGCGGTAGATATGCTGCATCGCGCCGTAGGCGCGTTTGTGGCGCGCGACGCCGAGCTGGCGCGGCAAATCCCCAAAGACGACGATCAGGTTGACGCCTTGTATGACCAGGTCTATCGCGAGCTGGTGATGATCATGTTCAAAGATCCCAGCACTGTGGATCAAGCTAATCTGCTCATGTGGGCGGCGCATAACCTGGAACGTATGGCCGACCGGGTGACCAACATTTGCGAGCGCACCATTTACGTCGTGACTGGCGAGATGCAAGAAATTGACATCTCCGACGACGAAATCAAGCCCAACAACGCCTGAGTGTCGTCCGTTTGCGCAGCGCAATTCGAACGTATTGGTGATTATTTTTAATTTACAGGAGTGATGAATGTCCAGCGATTCGTTGGCGGAGTTTCGCCGCCAGAAAGATGAATTCTTCAAGCATGACCCCCATAGCCCGTTGACTCGCGAGCAAAAGCAAAAATTTACCGGCTTATCGTATTTTCCCGAAAATCCGACGCTGCGCCTCGAGGTAGAGGTGGAACCTTTCGACACCCAAGAGACGATTGAAATGCAAACCACCACTGGCGATGTGCAGGTGTATCGCCGCTATGGGCGCTTTCATTTTCAGGTGGAAGGACAGGAAGCCGCGCTTACGATTTATAGCAACGAGTATGGCTATTTCCTGCCCTTCGTGGATAGCCTGGCGAATCAGGAAACTTACCCCGCCGGGCGGTATCTAGAGCCGGAGCCGCTGCCCAACGGCAAGTTTCTAGTAGATTTCAACCTGGCTTATAATCCCTACTGCGCCTATAACGAACACTGGTCTTGCCCGTTGACTCCGTTCGAAAACCGCCTCAAAGTTCCCATCCGCGCCGGCGAGAAAATGCCCAACCCAGAATGGGCGCCGCATTTCTAGCCTCCAACGCCAGGGTGCATCG
This sequence comes from Anaerolinea thermophila, assembly GCA_020724505.1. Lineage (GTDB taxonomy): Bacteria > Chloroflexota > Anaerolineae > Anaerolineales > UBA4823 > RBG-16-57-11. Next base: position 37,549 of record DYGV01000016.1, on the reverse strand, counting down.
TTGACCATCCTTCGCGGCACTCACACGGGTTAAGAATTCAAGCGCTTTTCAAATACTCCCGCATAAACAGAACAGCCGCTGCGCCTCCGCCCACCGCCGAGACAACTTGTTTGGTGCCGCCATGCCGAACATCGCCGGCAGCGCCATCATTTTGCTTTATAATCATCTCGCGAAATCCAATCCAATTGTGCGCCAATTACGCCACAGCATCATGCAACAACAGGTTGACTCTTGACGAAAATACGCACCCAGTATATTTGCCAACAATGTGGGCGGGTCAGCGCCCGCGAAATGGGGCGCTGCCCGCAATGCGGCGCGTGGAACAGCATGGTGGAGGAGGTGGTCGCCGCGACGCCGCCGCCTGCCGCCGTCCATGCCGCCCGCGGCCTGGGCGCACGCTCGACGCCGCGCCGTCTGGCGGAGATCAGCGGCGATGTTGAAGAACGTCTGCCGCTCAGCATTGGCGAGTTTGCCCGCGTCTTGGGCGGCGGCGTGGTGCCCGGTTCGGTGGTGCTAATCGGCGGTGACCCAGGCATCGGCAAATCCACCCTGTTGTTGCAAGTGGCGCTGGAGATGGCGAAAGACTTGACTGTGCTTTACGTCTCCGGCGAAGAATCCGAACGCCAGATCAAGATGCGCGCCTTACGCTTACTGCGCGCTGAGGGCGAGGAAAACCCCCCAGAGCGATCTACGGCAAGCGAAAAAGAGTTGGCGATCCCAGAACGCCTGTTCCTGGTGACGGAGACTAACCTGGCGGTGATCTTCGAGCATATTCAAACCGTCAAGCCGGCGTTGCTGATCCTGGACTCGGTGCAAACCACATATATTCAAGAACTGGATTCGTCCGCTGGTTCAGTGACCCAGGTGCGGGAAACTGCATCGCGGCTGCGTGAGCTTGCCAAGTCCAGCGGCGTGGCTGTTTTCTTGATCGGCCATGTAACGAAGGAAGGCGCCATTGCTGGACCGCGCATTCTGGAACATATCGTGGATACGGTGTTATATCTGGAAGGGGACCGGTTTCAATCTTATCGCTTGCTGCGCTCGGTGAAAAACCGCTTTGGGGCAACCTCGGAGGTGGGCGTATTTGAGATGCGTGAACGCGGCCTGGTGGAAATTGCCAACCCTTCGGAGGCTTTTCTAGCCGAGCGGATGGTCAATGCCCCTGGATCGGCGATCGCGGTGACGATGGAAGGGACGCGCCCCTTATTGGTGGAAATTCAAGGTCTGACCAGCCCGACATCCTTTGGCAACCCGCGACGCACGCCAAATGGCGTGGATTTCAATCGCCTGCTGCTCACGGCGGCTGTACTCACCCGTCGCGTTGGACTGCGTTTGGGCGAGCAAGACATCTTCGTGAACGTAGTCGGCGGCATTTCCATTGATGAGCCTGCCGCCGATCTGGCGATTGCTGCGGCGATTGCTTCTTCGCTGCGCGGACAGCCTGTGCGCGCCGACGCGGTATTGATCGGCGAAGTGGGGCTCTCCGGCGAGCTGCGTATGGTGGGGCAGATGCCCGCCCGTCTGCGCGAGGCCGCTAAGCTTGGCTTTCGCACCGCCATCGTCCCACGCCGCCTACGCCGTGGCGAACCCTGGCCCAACGACATCCAGATCATTGAGGCGCGTTCGCTGCGCCAGGCTCTGGAACACGCCCTTCTGAGCGACTCAAATAAGGGCGAGTGAACAACGCTGACTCATCGTCCCGCAGCCCTTATGACGCCAACGCTCGCGCCCGCATTTTTCGTGGATCACATCCCCGTTTACGGCGACTTGATCCTCGCTCCTATGGATGGCTATTCAGATCAGCCGTTCCGCTCATTATGCCGCGCCTTGGGTTCGGCGATGAGCTACACCGAGTTCATCAATGCCCTGGATGTCATCCATGGTCACCCGCGGCTGGCGCAGAAACTGGCTTTTCTGCCCGAAGAACGGCCGGTGGTCTTTCAGATTTTTGATAGCGAGCCAGAGCGCCTCCTGGACGCCGCCTTGCGTTTGCAAGAATACCAGCCGGATATGATTGACGTAAACCTGGGATGTTCGGCGCGCTCGGTCTCTGGGCGCGGCGCCGGTGCGGGCTTGTTGCGTGAACCGGCTAAAGTGGCGCGCATCTTCAAAATGCTCAGTCATGCGCTGAAGATCCCGGTGAGCGCCAAAATGCGCCTGGGGTGGGATCGTAACAGCCGCAATTACCGAGAGATCGCACGCGCTATTTATGAAAACGGCGGGAAGCTGATCGCAATTCACGGACGCACTCGCGATCAAGGTTATGAGGGAAAGGCTGACTGGGACGCCATTGCGCAGGTCAAACAGGATTCTCCGACGCCGGTCATTGCCAATGGAGATGTGCGCAGCGTGACCGATATTGAACGCATCAAG
>DYGV01000016.1:5885-35166 GCA_020724505.1 Anaerolinea thermophila | reverse complement strand
TGGGAAACCCGTGGATTTTTGCGCGCCTGGAACGCGAGCAAGTTCCGCCGACCATGTTATACGCTACCCTGAGACGGCACCTCCATGCCATGATGGAATACTATGGAGCGGAACAGGGACTTCGGCGTTTCCGCAAACATGCCGCACAATATCTGTCATCGCTGGAGTTGCCATCCGAAATTCGCCGCCGTCTGTTAACTGCCGATCAGCCGCGAGAATTCTGGCAAACATTAGAATCCATCGCCATTGACTCATAGTTTTCTATAGAAAATCTACATAAATCTACATTGACCGGGGGGTATAATGTCTGGTAAATTTCTATTCGCTTTGTCCAATTTGGGTTAAGGATGAGCATTCTTCACAGATAGTTTGCCACGACACCTTCTCGACGAAAGAAACGACAATATTCCATGATCTTAAAGCGCATCCAGTTGGGTCTCATCCATGTTGCTGTGGCGATGACGCTTGTGCCGATCAACAGCACGCTGAATCGCGTCATGATTAAAGAATTGGCGATTTCGGCCACTTTGGTGGCTGTGTTGGCTTCGCTGCCCTATATCTTCTCGCCCATTCAAGTTGCCATTGGTTCATTTTCGGATCGCCATCCAATTGGCGGCTACCGCCGAATGCCTTACATCGTGCTGGGATTGCTCCTATGCGTGGCTGGCGTGGCGCTTTCTCCACAGGCAGCGTTCTTGATGGCGAGTAATCTACCCCTCGGCTCGGCGCTGGGCTTGCTGGCTTTTGGTGCCTGGGGGATGGGGTTCAACTTCGCCACCGTCTCGTACCTTTCTCTGGCTTCGGAATTATCCGGCGAAAGCGGGCGAGGGCGCACCATTGCCGTGATGTGGTTTATGATGATTACCAGCATTATTCTGACCGCGATCGGGCTGAGCCAGATGTTGGATCCCTATACGCCGCAAGCTTTGGTGAGAGCTTTTTGGACGGTCGGTGCAACGGCGCTTGTTCTTGGCTTTTTGGGGTTACTGAATTTAGAGAAACGCCACCAGGCTGCCCCGGAAACGTCGGAGCATTACTCCTGGGGGACGCTTGTCCGCTTTGTTTTGGATAACCGGCAAGCGCGCGTTTTCTTCATCTACCTGGTGATCCTGCTGGCTGCTTTATTAGGTCAGGACATCTTGCTGGAGCCGTTCGGCGGCGAAGCGTTTGACTTGAGCGTACGGCAAACTACACGCATCACTTCCATCTGGGGCGTTTGCGTCCTGGTGGCGCTGTTAGTGGCCGGGGCGTTGGAGGGGCGGCTTTCCAAACGCACAGTAGCTGCTCTGGGCGGGTGGGGCGCGCTGGCAGGTTTTGTGTTGATCGCCGCCGGCGGTGGTTTGATGAACATTGCTATCTTCTACACTGGCGTCATCTTGCTGGGTTTTGGCACAGGACTATCCACTGTCTCCAATCTGTCGCTCATGCTGGACATGACTACCGCCGACAAAGTCGGGTTGTTCATCGGCGCGTGGGGCATGGCTAACGCGCTCTCGCGCCTCATTGGCTCTATTTTAAGCGGGGCGGTGCGCGACCTGGCAACACGCCTCACTCAACAGCCTGTGACCGGCTATGCGATTGTCTTTGGAATTATGGCGGCGATCATGTTCACCTCGCTGGTATTGCTGCGCTCGATTGACGTTGCCGCTTTCCGCCGTCAGGCTGAGGAAAAACTATCGCTGGTTGAGCGCGCCGCCATGGCAAGCGACGCCGGCTAACCTGGGTACTGGAGTGAAACAATGCTCGCTGATTGGCTAAGCTTAAGCGATGTGGCTCAAATTCTGGGAGTACATCCCAGCACCGTCAGGAGTTGGTCGGATCAGGGCATCCTTCCGGTGCACCGTACAAAGGGAGGACACCGGCGCTATTTACGCTCCGAAGTGGATTTATGGCTCCTGGCTCACCGCGCCAATGGCGCCAGCGAAGCCAACCTGGTTTTCCAAAACGCCTTGCGCAATACGCGCTTTCAGATCAGCGAAGGCAGATTGGCATCAGAGCGTTGGTACGCCAAACTTGATGATGAGGCGCGCGAGCAGTATCGCTCCAGCGGTCGAGCGCTATTGCAAGGCTTGATCCACGCGCTGAACAGCGGAGGCAAAGAAGCACTCTCCGAGGCGGAGGCGTTGGGATATGAATACGCTTCGCGCGGCCGTCGCTATGGGTTGAACAGCGTGGACGCCGCCCATGCCTTTCTCTTCTTCCGTAACGTCTTGGTCGAATCTATGCTTTCCGTCTATGAGGCGGCGGCGGTGCAATCACCGCACGCCTGGAGCAACATGTTTCGCAAAGTGAACGAATTCACCGATCAGATCCTGATTACAATCCTTGAAACCTACGAAGCCTATCAACGAGCAGGGAGATGAAGCGCAAGAGCAAGCGTTTTGACCCAACCCGTTGGACCACTCGCCTGGTGCCAATTGTTCTGGCGGCGCTCCTATTGGGTTTAGCGGTCACCCTGGCAATTGTTATTTTGGCTGCACTTGGACTGACGCCGTCCTACTAGGCGCAAATTCTCATGCATACCGAGGAAAACAACCGATGACCCATTTATCCATATTTTCTACCATCATTACATTTATCTTCGCTGCTGCAGTATTCGCCCGCTGGCGACACAAAAAACCGAAGCATCTGTTCTATTGGGGCCTCGGTCTGGTTCTTTACGGTCTGGGGACGCTATCCGAAGCGGTGATGAGTTTCACCTTCAACCCCTGGTTCTTGAAACTCTGGTATTTGAGCGGCGCCATGCTCACCGCCGCCTGGTTGGGTCAGGGCACTGTTTATTTGCTGGTGCGCAAACGCATGGTTGCCGACTTTCTGATGATCCTGCTCATCATCGCCTCGCTGGTCTCGTTGGCTTTGATCATCATGGCGCCCGTCACGGCGGCTGCCTCGGCGTATAAGATCAATTTACCCGCCTCGTTGCAGTATAAAGAAATCCTGGCGCGCAATGGTTGGATAATTGTGTTGACGATTTTGCTCAATATCTATGGGACGGTAGCCCTGGTTGGAGGGGCAATCTATTCCGCCTATCTGTTTTGGCGCAAAAGCGTGCTGGCGAACCGTATGTTCGGCAACCTGCTCATCGCTGGCGGCGCGCTCATGCCTGCCATGGCAGGTTCTTTTGTCAAAGCCGGCCTGGTAGATTGGCTCTATTTGAGCGAATTCCTGGGGGTAGTTCTGATGTATGGAGGCTTTACCCTGGCGACCTCGGCGCGCCCGGTCGAAGACCGCATCAAAGCCTCTCCGGCTTCTTCCGATTAGCAGCAAGCGCCGTTTGCAAGGCGGGTCGGGCGGTAAGATTCCGCCCGATTTGCGTTTGAGCAGGGGTCATCTGGTAAAATCGAGGCTGAGGCGTATCGCATGAATATATTAACGAAAATCCTTGACTTTCCATTGATCTCGCGCGTTCGGCGCAACCACGGCTTGGAACACGCCACGTTGCACGTTTTGACCGAACGTCATCCTGGGCTGCCCATGGCAGGCCATTCCGATTTTGGCGGATTTTGGATATTAGGCGATCTGGAGATCGAAGATCTGGCTTCTGCAGTGCAAGAAGCGTTAACGCGCCTGAACGCTGGCGAAAGCCAGCTCGCTGTTCATCCCACCTGCGGCACAAATTTCGCCGCCGCCGGTATCCTGGCTGGTTCAGCCGCAGTCTTGGCGATGACCGGCGTCGGGCCACGCATGCGCGATAAAGCCGAGCGCCTGCCGCTGGCGCTGACGCTGGCAACGGCGGCTTTGATGCTAGCGCAGCCGGTGGGATTACTTTTGCAGGAACGAGTGACCACTTCTGGTCAGCCGGGCGCATTGCAAGTGGTGAGAATCATTCGTCAACCCGGCCAGCGGATCAAAGCATTTCGCGTTGTCACTGTGGGTTAAGATGAGCGAAACCATCCCCAGTGTGTATTTATTTGACGGGGAAGATGAATTTACAATCGCCCAGGCCATAAAGGAGTTGATGGAGCGCCTTGGAGACCCTGCCCTGGCAGAGATGAACACCACACGCCTGGAGGGGAACACTTTTGAGCCAGATCAACTGCTCTCAATTGCCGGGGCGATGCCTTTTCTCGCCCGACGACGGCTGGTCATTCTAACACACCCGACAGCGCGCTTGAACAGCCCCGCCGCTCGCCAGAAGTTTCTAGAACAACTAAGTCGCATCCCGCCGACCACAGCGCTGATCCTCATTGAGCCTAAAACGCTTACAGCAGAGAAAGACCGTCGCAGTGGCAAAATCCACTGGCTGGAAAAATGGGTGATCGAAAACCCGGAGCGGGCGAAACTGTTCCATGCGCCTCAACCCAAGGGCGATCAACTGGTTCAGCGCATTCAAAAGATGGCTGTTTCGCTTGGCGGACAGATAAAGCCTGATGCTGCGCGCGCCCTGGCATTTCTGGTGGACGGCGACTTGCGTATGGTAGATCAAGAATTGCAAAAACTGTTAGCTTATGTGAACGGCAAGCGTCCGATCAGCGAAGAAGATGTAATGACTCTGACCGCAGACGCAAATCAAGGCGATATTTTTACATTGGTGGATGCCCTGGCAATGCGCGACGCGCGAAATTCTATGCGCATGTTGCATCGTTTATTGGAATATAACGATTATTTTGCTATCTTTGGTATGATCACCCGTCAGTTTCGATTGCTCATCCAGACGCGCGAGGCGCTAGACCAGGGTATCCCAGAGAACGCGGTCGCGTCATTCTTAAAAATCAACCCGTATGTAGCTGGAAAGCTGCTTCAACAGGCGCGCCGCTTGACCATGAGCGAGCTGGAAAATGCCTATCGCCGGTTATTGGAGGTAGATAAAGCCGTAAAAACCAGCCAGGCAGACGATGAACTGGCATTGGAAATATTCGTCACCACCTTTACCGCAGCTCCCTCAGAGCCGTTGTTTGATTATTAACGCCAATCCAGAAGTGATTGGGCAACACGGAACGATGTGATCGCACCTCAACGCCACCGGCGATAATTTTCTGCCCTTCCTTGGATGCTCCGTTGTCAGATGTGTTCGAAAGTTCACTGTTGCTCGGTGATGAAGCGTTAGCGGGCAACATGCTGGGGTGAACAAAGCATAAGGTGGGGGTACGTCCATACTTCGTCCGATAATAAGACGCTGCCCGTTCGATCTTGGTGTCCAGACTGGATTTTGCATCGTTGTCGAACCAAAGCATTCCAATATTCATCTTCGCCTCCAAAAATTGCAAATGGCGCACCTGCAGCCGCGTTACGCGACAATTCATTCATCCGTTATCCATTCCATTGTCGCATCTACTGTCAGCCCCCGTTGCTAAAGTTATCTGAATTACATGCCCAAAACGGCAACCATTCTCCATGAAAGGGCAGGTAGAACTGTGCAGGTTTCAACCGATGGCAAGGTAAATTCGTTTCGCCGGAAAGCTGGACGACGACCGATCTATCCTGAATGTGACCGAACAATCGCGTACGAAAGGCAGTCAGATAGCGCGCCTCGATTTCGTTGAGCCGTTCGGTAGGCAAAGCTGCCAATGTCCAAATGCAATAGCGCGGTCCATGCCGAATTAACCAATATAAACGGTTATACGCGGTTTCGCTCAGATAACTTACACACTCCACCAGGTCGTCAATAATGAGCAGCATCGTTGCGTCAATTGGTTCTCCTTTGCGGCGTTGTTCGGCGATGTTGGCTAATTCAAGGATCAGTTCGCTGGCGACTTCTTCATTGCAAGGAATTATTTCCTGGCAATGGTCACAGGATGAGAAATCTATGAATTCGTCCAATCGTTTTGTCAAAATGCTGATCGTAACCTCATTGGGCGGGTTGATCTTAATCACTGAAGCGATAACGCCTCGTAACAAATAGCTGGTTTCGGCTTTCTCGTCTCCGCAAATTAGCAATGCGCCGGAAGAGGGGTTGTTCAAATCCATTTGAAACGGAGCGCCATCTTCGCCTACTCCGAGCAATAGTGAGGGAGTGGGAAACTCATACAGCCTTTGCAAAACATCGGCAAGAGAAGGGGGCCAATTGGTAGAAGGAGTTCTTGCCATTTCGCGTGTGGATATTTCAGAGGAAGGGGACGAGACGTCTCTGAGAAATAGATCAGAATAGCGACCTAAGTGCGCTTCTAATTGAGGCGCCCATTGGACAAGAGCTTTCTTCCCCGCGGTTAGATACTCAGATAAAGACATCACATACCTCGCTTAATAATAGAACATGTGTTCTAATTATATCGTTTTTCTCTGAGAGAGTCAATATGTTTTCGGAAAAAGAGTTGCTTCGATCTTGATTTAGAAACCCCCATCTCCTTGCTGTTTGCTCGTCCCCTTGATGACAATCCCATCTTTTGATCTTCACGGGAATTGGTTTCTCGACCTTCCCCCTCTTAAGCGTGGACGATCAAATTTCACGACGGGTTGTTAAAGGATAATGACCGGTCTATCTCTTTAGCGAAAAACGTCCCGCAGGTTCCCCTCGAAACAAGTCCATGCCTACAGAAACCTGCGCGACGTTTAGAAGCAAATAATCTGAAGCTCAATAGGACAAGCCCATCCTCTTATTGTAGCGTCCAGAAGCTGATGCTTTCGATATGATACGTTTGTGGAAACATATCGAACGGCGTGATTTTTTCCATGCGATAGCCAGCAGCGAAAAATCGCCTGGCGTCTCGCGCTAGCGTTGCAGGATCGCAAGACACATACACAATCAATGACGCGCCCATTTTCATCAATGCATCCAACGCTTTACGCTCCAGTCCGGAGCGCGGCGGATCAACGATGATCACATCTGGATGGGCGTCAATGGCTGGCAATGCCCATTCAACCGGTGCTTCATACAATACGACATGATCGAACTCGTCCAAATTGACTTCAAAATCTTCGGCGGCGCTGGGCGAGGATTCGACGCCAATCACCTGTCCCGCATAAGGCGCCACAAAGGCGCTAAACAACCCCACGCCACAATACAGGTCAAGGAATACTTTTTTCCCATCCAAAAAACGGCGCGCTTGCAACTCATCCAAGAGGTGTTGAACCATCGCCTCCGCCACCTTTGTGTTCACCTGAAAAAACGACCCGCCTGAGACCCTAAAGCCCCTATCTAAGACTTGCATTTCCACAGACGGACTACCGGCTAACACTAACGTTCCAGCCGGACTAAGGTGCACCACAGAAACCGGCAACTCTTCGACGATGATTTCAGGCGCCTCAGCATGGTTACTTTCCAGGATAATCTGCACATCCTCATCTTTGCCCAAGCGCAATCCAATACGCTCAATTTTCGTCGTTGCTTCGAAGTCCAATTGCGGCCAAATACGATCTAACGGCGGCTCTGGCAAATGACACTCCTGGATAGCAATGACTTCTTCTGAGCGCTCGCGGTGATAGCCCAATTTCCCCTCCGGCGACAGGTGAAATTGTACATGATTGCGATAACCGAACGGGCGCGAGGAAGGGGCAATCGCCCGAATAGGCGGATCGCTCATCCCGCCAATGCGTTCTAATTGATCGCGCAAGATCATCTCTTTAGCGCTGAGCTGCATTTCATAAGACATATGTTGATAGTGACAGCCGCCGCACTCACCGAAGTGCATGCACCGCGGCGTCGCCCGGCGCGCATCTGGTTGCAAGATTTCCACAAGTTGGGCGCGCGCATATCCCCGCTTCTCTTCAACGAGCCTGAGGCGCGCCGTCTCTCCCGGCAACACATACGGCGCAAACACCATGCGGCCATCCGGCAATCGGCCAAACCCTTCGCCGCCATAGGCAAAGCCGGTTATCTGGACAATGTATCCTTGTTCCGTCACATTACACCAGGGACGAACACGACCCCAAGAAACTTATTGCGCCGCCAATAGTCCATCGAGATAGACATCCATAGCCGCCAGCAATTCTTCGACATCCGCTAGCTGGATCTCTCCCATGTGTGCAATGCGAAAGGTTTTGCCTTTCAGCACGCCATAGCCATTGGCAATACGCATCTCTCTCTGTAACAAATAACGGTTCAAGTCAGCGACATCCAGGTTGGGCGGTGTGCGCACCGTGGTTACGGTCTGCGAACGATAACCTGGCGGGGCAAACAGCTCCAGGCCGCGCTGCTCCGCCCAAGATTGCACCCGCTGCGCCATGGCGCTGTGACGCGCAAAGCGCGCTTCTAAACCCTCGTTGAAAATGCGATCCAACTGGTAATCCAACGCATAAATCAACGCCAACGCCGGCGTGGCGGGCGTGGAGTCTTTCAGCCGATGCTTTTCCATGCGCACCAGGTCGAAATACCAGCCGCGATGCGGCACCGTTTCCGCATACGCCATCGCCCGGTTGGACACCGCGCCCAAAGCCAGACCCGGCGGCAGCGCCAGGCACTTCTGTGTGGAAGTCAACACCATATCCAAACCCCAGGCATCCATCTCGATCTTTGCGCCGCCTAATGAAGAGACTGCATCTACACAGATCAAAGTATCCGGGCTGGCTTCATGCGCCGCAGCGGCAATTTCCTGCACCGGGTTTTGCAAGCCTGTGGAGGTTTCGTTGTGGACGATGGTCATCATTTCGTAATGCTTCTTCTTCAACGCTTCGAAGACCAATTCCGGCGTAATAGGCTGTTCCCAGGGGGTTTCAAGCTTGTCCACCTCTTTTCCATTCGCCGCAGCCGCCTCATACCAGCGATTGGCAAAAGCGCCGTTGACGCAGGAGAGGATGCTTTCTCGCGCAAAATTGCGCACCGCCGCTTCGTGCAGCCCACTGCCTGAAGCGGTAACCAAAAAGACGCGATATTGCGTGTAAAACAACCGACGCGCTTTATCCGCCGCGCGATGGAAGATCTCTTCGAATTCTTTGCTGCGATGGGGCAACATCGGGCGAGTCTGTACCGCTGCAACTTGCGGGTCCACGTCAACGGGGCCAGGGACAAACATGCGAGACATACAAAACCTCCACAGACATTAAACTTTTATGGCTAGCTTCAGACAGGCAAAAGCTACTTTTTGCGCCGCCTGATAGGATGGGGTTATTTTACCAGCCTCCCAGGATAAGCGTTTGCTAAACCTTACCCGGCGGCAGTCCCTTGACTGCTATAATTTTGTTCATGCGACGTTGGATCGTCCTGCTAATGCTCATCCTGGTCGCCTGCCAGGCGGCGCTGCCTACGGTGGTCGTTGCCCCGCGAACAGCGGAAAAGACTTTCGGTTCGACGCCCACCATGGTCACGCCGACGATTACGTCTGGCGCCAAAGAAACGCGCCCTTCGAACCCCTCTTTCGTCCCGCTTGCGCCATCGCCGTCTGTCGCCAAAAGTTCCGCCTTCCAAACGCGCTTCCATCCCGATGGCGGCCTCTATGTTGGGGATTTGGTCAGCCTGGAAATCATCGCGCCCGAAGGAGCAGACTTAGAAGGCAAAACGATCACCTTAACATTGCCCACTGCTCAAGGACCCCAGACAACAGAAGCGCGCTTTGGTCGGTATGGCATCGGCGGTCGCCTGCAGGCAAATCTGATCTGGGTGTGGGATACCAGCGGGTTGCCGGCCGGCGCGCACACCGTGGCTTTTTCGCTGCCATCGCTGGATCTGACCTGGAGTGAAACAGCGACGCTCCTGCCCCAAGAACAACTGCCTCCACCCGAACCGCAGGCAACATGGGCAATCGCCCACAGCCGTTGTTGCACGGTTGCTTATATCACCCACACAGCCGCCGAACGCGATCTGGATCAAATCCTGGAGGTAATTGACCAACAGGCGCAAAAAGCCAGCCAGCGCATGGGTGTGGCGCTCACCGAGCCGATCACCATCACACTTTTACCGCGCGTCCTGGGGCATGGCGGTTTCGCCGGGCAGGGAATTGCGGTGTCTTATCTAGATCGAGACTATATCGCCGGGGATGAGGCGACCATTCTCCATCATGAAATCATCCACATCCTGGATAGCCGCCTGGGCGGCGATCTGCGCCCGGCGATGTTCGTCGAAGGTCTGGCGGTATATCTCACTGGCGGTCACTTTAAGACCGAGCCACTCTTACCGCGCGCTGCGGCACTGTTGCCCTCCGCGCCGGGTTGTACTGCGTGGTCAAAAGATCTGCTCAAAGAAAATGATCACCCAGGCTGTGGGCTGGATCGTTTCATCCCGCTCAAGAGACTCATAGATAACTTCTACTTTGAACAGCATGAGATCGGCTACCTGGAAGCCGGCGCGCTGATCGCCTATATGGTGGATGCTTGGGGATGGGAGCGTTTCTCGGCTTTCTACCGCGACATACACCCGCTCAAACAGCCGCCAATTTTGGCAACGAATGGGGCAACGGATTCGACAGCGGATAGCAATGCGACACAATCGCAGGCGGTGGAAGCGGCGCTGCAAAAGCACTTTCACATCGGTTTAGCGCAGCTTGAGCAGCGTTTTCAGCAAGCGCTACGCCAACAAACCTTAACGCCTCAAATTTCCGAAGATCTGCGTTTAACCGTGAATTATTACGATACCGCTCGACGATACCAGATCCTTCTCGATCCTTCGGCGTATTACCTGACCGCATGGCTGATGGACAGCGAGGAAATGCGCAAAAGAAATCTGACGGCGGATTATTTGCGCCGCCCTTCTCAACCCGAAAACCTGGCGCTGGAGACCATGCTAACCGCCGCCGGGGAAAGCCTGCTGAGCAGTAATTGGGCAGACGCAACTTCGTTGCTGGAGGGTGTGAACGCTGTTCTGGAGCGCTATCCTGAGCAAGGGTTACAGTCGTTCGCCGCTCACCCGCTGGCGGCAGATTATCTGGCGCTGACGCAACTTGCCCTCAGACTGGGTTACGAACCGCAGCGCATCTGGCTGGATAAAAATCGAGCCCGGATGTGGGCAACCACCGCCGGGCCGCAAGTCAACGAGCTTGCATTTGTGCGCCTTCAAGATAGCTGGACGATCCTGTCCGCTTCTGGAACTATGCCGCCATTTACCCTGCCGCTTGTGTTGATCAGACCGACATCAGCGTGGGCAGGCTCTTATGGGCAGCTCCATAATATTCCGCTCAACGCGTTGAATGGCGGCTGACAATACAGATTTAGATAATCGAAAGCGAACAAACCGGCAACCAGACAACATGCCATTACAACCAGCGCGCCGCAGCCGATATACAACCAGGTGCGCGAACGAGCTGGAGTTTCCTCGACGCCCTCGTAAACTTCCTGCTCGGCGGCAGGATAAGGCTCTTCCGGACCCGGAGGCGTCTGACCGCTATAAACCTGCTCTGGAGGCGGATAAGCTGCTTGAGGAGGATACGCCGGCGGTGGATAGGCTGGCGGGGCTGGCCGAACCGGTTCGGACGCGGTGAGAGGCGAATAATCCGTTGGCACACGGTAGGTTTCGCGCGGCGCAGGAGGCGCCGCTTGCGGGCTGGCGCCGCCGACCAGTGTGGCGTTCGGATCGAACCCCAACGCCTCATAAGCCAGCGTAATTTTCTCCCCAAACATCACAACCTGTCCAGGTCTCAGCAAGTGCGGCCCCATCAATCGCTGCCCATCCACAAATGTGCCGTTGGTGGATCCGAGGTCTTCAATCACATACCCGCCCATCTGAGCAGTAAGCCGCGCGTGACGACGAGAAACCTCAGGATCATTAATCACGATGCGGTTGCTGATGTCCCGCCCAATGGTGATCTCATCCTGCACCAGCTCGTAGATTTTCCCTGGATTGGGGCCTTTTTGCATAACCAGTTGGAAAGATTGAGATGCCATGAGTGCCTCCTTGTAGCATCCGTAAGTTGGCTATAGTGTAATAACTTTTAATCCGACTGTCAAACATCAATTTGTAACGGAAGCGCATAAAATCCGCCCTATTTTTCGATCACAGGCAAATACAGGGTTTGCATATCCACAATCACCGGCTGGTAAAGCTCCGCTGGATAATCGCAGGCATTGTTCGCCGTGGCTTTGACCAGATACACGCCCGGAGCGCTGTACGCGTGCGTGACCATGGCGCCCTCGGCTGCGCTTTGATCGCCAAAGTCCCAGCTATATGTCACGGGCGGCGCGCCGCTCCCCACCTGAGCCTGAAAGCTGATCTCCTGGCCTACTGAAGGCCTGAGAGCGCTGAGGCTGATCGAAAAATCTTTCACCGTCTGGCAGGGTTGCATGGCGCGGTTCAAAACCGTTGCCTGCTCTTTGATAACCTGGACGCCCGAAACGGTTTGCGAAGCATAGTCCTCCGCCGAGAAACGCACCGTATAGCTGCCGTTGATCAGCGGCATCCAATAATTGCCTGCTGTCTGGGTATAGGCGGTCTGTGGGTTTTCCCCGCTCAGCCAAGCGTCAACCCGCACATTTTGTAGCGGCTGGCTGTTGGTCGCATCGGTGACAACGCCGTTGATCTCTCCGTCCAGCAGACACCCCATGTGCGCAAATGTCGCCAGGGCGGCTTTGACGAAATTAGTATAGTACGGCATGTTGAGCGTTTCCAGCCGATCCCCTGTGCTGTGGTAGTAGGGCGTATGATCGCTCCAATCCTCGATTGCCAGGATCGCCGGATAGTTCTGATCCCAGAAAGGCGAGTGGTCGCTAAAAGACAGCCGATCTTGCAGGATAATGGGCAGCAAACCCAGCGAATAGGCAGTCACAGCGTCGTTGAACAGATAAGCGATAGAAAGATCAGACCCATTGTTGGGGCGGGTGTGCAGCTCCAGCGTGGTCGGCGACCCAGCCGTGTTATAGCCCAGCATGTCCACATTCAACACTCCCCAGATGTTATCGCCCAAGGCGCGCGCTTCAGCCGCATACGCCTTAGAGCCAAACAAGCCCTGTTCTTCGCCAGTGAACAGGATATAGCGCAGGGTGCAGCCGAAATGATACTGACTGAGGATATCTGCAATCGCCATCACTGCCGCCGAACCGCTGGCGTTATCATCCGCGCCTGGCGCCAGGCTGCTGGGAGATTGTGAGGTTGAATCGAGATGCGCAGTGAGCAAGAAGAGGCGACCCGGCTGCGTCAGCCCGGTTTGCTCGGCGACCACGTTGCGCTTTTCGTAATATGTCCCATAATATGAAAAGTTGTAATAATCGAAATCCACCGGCAGACCCAGCTCCATAAAGTGCTCATAAACCAGGCGGGTGGCTTTATTGATCGGCGTGGTGGTCAATGAATTGCGCGTCAACAACGTGTAGGGCGCGCCGTCAATCACCGTAGGTTGTTTTCCGCTCAACGCGCTTATATAGTTGTAGAGCGTGGTAGAAGCAACCTGGTTCACCATACGCTGAATGAGCGGGCTGTAGGTCAACTGTGGGGCAAGGGCAACGCTCCTCTCCGGCGCGAATTCGGGAAGCGGCTGCGCGACCAGTAGCGTCGCGTGGACGCCCAAAGCTTCTATTCGGGCAATCTGGGAAGGCGTTAAGCGCGCCACAGCCTGCCGCCCCTCCATTATCATGGAGGGCGCGATTTCTTGCTCAACCCGGCGCAACGCTTCGGGCAGCCCATAGAGCAGATAATACTCCTCGCTTTGAACATCGCTCTCTAAAACTTGATAACCGATATCCCGTTGCGCCAGCTCTGACTGCTGCTGGAGATCGGCTTGTGCTACAACTATTAGCCTGCCTTCTGCGTCCGCCAGTTGCACATAAACTTTCAAGCCCATGGCCGCCAACGCAGTTAACTCCGCCTCGTTCTCCAGATCAATGCGAACCAGGGCGACCGGCGCTCTGGCTGACCAGCTTACAACACCCCATTGACCGATCAGGATGACCAGCAGACCCAACCAGAACACCGATTTACGGCTCTTCGTCGAAAGATGACTTGCTATCTTATTGAACCTATCATTCATTATCCACTCGCCAATCTGCAGGCAGTGATTTTTCAACCATCTGGTAGTGAAAAATCTCTCCAAACGCTGCAACAACTTCCTGCATCACCCGCTCCATCGCCGGCGGCGGATCGAAAAGTTCTTCCAGACTGGTGTTCGCATATCCTTTCAACCCGCAGCCGATAATCCCATCAAAATAGCTCAAGTCCGGTTGTACATTCAACGCAAAACCGTGCCGTGACACCCCATGTACATCCACTCGGACGCCAATGGAGGCGATCTTGGCCGGCGGCTGCCGCAAATCTGGCGCGCAGTTGCGGCAGCGGGAAAGCACATCCGGCTGCACCCACACGCCGGTCAGCCCTTCGATCTGCGCGCAAGCCAGCCCCAGGCGCATCATTGCCAGAATCAGAGTCTCCTCCAGCCGCCGCAAATAGCCCACGTAGTCGGCGCGCGGCAGACGCGGGGCGGTCGTTTGAGGCTCAGCGGCAGGCGACTCTTCATTTTCTGACGTTCGATCTGCCGTCGCGGTTCCCGCAGGCAAAGTAGCGTACAGCCCACCCGGCGACAGCGGCAGTAAGGGATAGCCCACCAACTGCCCCGGCCCATGATAGGTCACATCGCCGCCGCGATCCACCCAATACACAACAACGCCCCTGCGAGCCAGTTCATCTAGATCCCACAACAAGTTTTCAACATGCCCGCGGCGTCCAAACGTGTAGGTGTGTGGATGTTCCAGCAAGAGCAACGCTGGCGGATGCTCGCCGCGGGCGATTTCCTCCGCCAGCCGGTTTTGCAGCTCCCACGCCGCCCGATAAGGCACCAAGCCGAGGCGATAAACAGCACAGGTGGGTTTCATGTTGCATAGTATACCATCCAGAATTACAGCCTATTCTGCAAGCGCAAAAAACACTCACTCAGTGAATGCGGAGTGCTCTGTGGCTTAAATACCCGGCGATCACCAACATCGAATAGAAAGACAGCCAAGATTTCCAATACTCGATTAATAGTTCGTTTACGATTTTCCAACGCGCCCGACATATAATCGGATTTGACCGGCGCGCAATGGGCAACAATTGCTATCGAACCTGACAAACCCCAAAGCCTGCCGATGATCATGAACGCAATAATTATTTATTGGTGCAAGGAGAAAGAAATATGAATCTGGAAAAATATACGCAAAAATCTCAAGAAGCAATTCTTAACGCTCAACATTTGGCGCAATCCTATAATCATCAAACCATCGAGCCGGCGCATTTGCTGTTGGCATTGCTGAGCCAGGAGGAGGGCGTCGTCCCGGCGCTGGTGACCAAGGTCGCCGGCAGCGTACTGGCGCTGCGTGAAGAGGTACGCCAGGATCTGGATAAACGCCCTAAAGTGTACGGTAGCAACGCCCAGGTAGGGCTTTCGCGCCCCGCCGCAGATGTGCTGGCGGCAGCGGAACGCTACGCCAAGGGTATGCAGGACGAATATGTGTCCACCGAGCATATCTTGCTCGGCCTGACTGAGAGCGTGGAGGGTAAGCGCCTGAGCGATTACGGCTTGACCAAAGACGCCATCCTAAAAGCGCTGGTCAGCATCCGCGGCTCGCAACGCGTCACCTCCGCCACGCCGGAGGACACCTATCAGGCGCTGGAGAAGTACGGGCGCGACCTGACCGCCCTCGCTCGCCAGGGAAAGCTAGATCCGGTGATCGGGCGCGATGAGGAAATCCGCCGAGTGGTGCAGATCCTCTCGCGGCGCACCAAGAACAACCCGGCGCTGATCGGCGACCCCGGCGTGGGCAAGACTGCCATCGTGGAGGGGCTGGCGCTGCGCATTGTTAACGGCGATGTGCCGGAAGGTCTCAAGCGCAAACGCCTGGTGCAACTCGACATGGGCGCTCTCGTAGCCGGTGCCAAATATCGCGGCGAGTTCGAAGAGCGCTTGAAGGCGGTGTTGAAAGAAATCACCGATGCCGCCGGCGAGGTGATCCTGTTTGTAGATGAGATGCACACTGTGGTCGGCGCCGGCGCGGCGGAAGGCGCCATGGACGCTTCCAACATGCTTAAACCTATGCTGGCGCGCGGCGAACTACACATGATCGGCGCGACCACGCTGGACGAGTATCGCAAGCATGTTGAGAAAGACCCTGCGCTGGAGCGCCGCTTCCAGCCGGTCTTTGTGGACGAACCCAGCGTGGAAGAGACCATCAGCATTCTGCGCGGCTTGAAAGAACGCTACGAGGTGCATCACGGCGTGCGCATCACCGACCCGGCGGTGATCGCCGCGGCGACTTTATCCAGCCGCTATATCAGCGATCGCCACCTGCCGGATAAAGCCATTGACCTGATTGACGAAGCCGCCGCCCGCCTGCGCACCGAGATCGATTCCAAGCCGCAGGCGCTGGACGAGGTGGATCGTCAGATCTTGCAGCTCGAAATTGAGCGCCAGGCGCTGCAGAAAGAGAAAGATAAAGCCTCCAAAGAACGGCTGGAGAAGATCGAGAAAGAGCTGGCCGATCTGAAGGAGCACTCCAATCAACTGAACGCCCGCTGGCAGATGGAGAAAGAAGCCATCGCTAACCTGCGCTCCATCAAAGAAAAAATCGAACAGACGCGCCTGGAGCTGGAACGCGCCGAGCGCAATAACGACCTGGCGACCGCCGGCCGGCTGCGCTACGGCGTGATGCGCGAGCTGGAGGCACAACTGGCGCAGAGCGAGCAGCGGTTGAAAGAGTTGCAGCGCGACGGCGCTTTGCTGAAAGAAGAAGTGGACGCAGAGGAGATTGCCAATGTGGTCTCGCGCTGGACGGGCATCCCGGTCTCGCGCTTGATGGAAGGCGAGATGGAAAAGCTGGTGCATATGGAACAGCGCTTGCACCAGCGCATTGTGGGCCAAGACGACGCTCTGCGCGCAGTGGCCAACGCCGTGCGCCGATCGCGCGCCGGCCTGCAAGACCCCAACCGCCCGATCGGCACATTCATCTTCCTGGGGCCGACCGGCGTGGGCAAGACCGAACTGGCGCGGGCGCTGGCGGAGTTTCTGTTCGATGATGAGCGCGCCATGGTGCGCATTGATATGAGCGAGTATCAGGAAAAGCACACCGTCTCACGGCTGGTGGGCGCGCCGCCTGGGTATGTCGGCTACGAGGAAGGCGGTCAACTCACCGAAGCGGTGCGCCGCCGCCCGTACAGTGTGGTGCTGTTCGACGAGATCGAGAAGGCGCACAGCGAAGTGTTCAACGTCTTGTTGCAAATGCTGGACGACGGTCGCCTGACCGACGGGCATGGGCGCACGGTGGATTTCCGCAACACCGTAATCATCATGACCAGCAACCTGGGCAACGAGCTGTGGATGGGCGAACACGCCCAGGTGACCCGCGAGATGGTCAACCGCGTGCTGCAAGCCCATTTCCGCCCCGAGTTCCTCAACCGGGTGGACGAGATCGTGATCTTCCACCCGCTCACCCGCCAGCACATCGCCGAGATCGTGGACATCCAACTGCGCCATGTGGGCAACCTGCTGGCCGAGCGCGGCTACACGCTGGAGGTCAGCGAGGCGGCGCGTGAATTCCTGGCCGAAGTCGGCTACGACCCCGATTTCGGCGCCCGCCCGCTCAAGCGCGCCATCCAGCGCGAGCTGCAAGACCCGCTGGCGCTGCGCATCCTGTCCGGCGAATTTCACGAAGGCGACCTGATCCGCGTCGACCGCGGCGAAGATGGCTTAACCTTCAGCCGCGTGCTGCAGGGCGAGGTGGTGGAGGAGTAGGATGTGATCGCGCACCAGAGCGGCACGCTGCGCGCCTCAATATTGCCGCAGCGTACCGCTCTTCCCCAGCGCGGTCATAGCTACCATAATCAGCGGCAACGCCAACGCATCCCTTTTACGTAAAAAAACTGTCATTGCGAGGGAGTGGTCTTTGCAACGAATCAAACCCGTTTCCGTTTCTTGTAACCTCTGGCGCGATTTCGCGTCCAATAGGATGGTGGATTGACCCGCCGCGTCCGTTCAACCCGATTACAAATTCGTGGAGCAACCCTTTGAGCGAAACCGATTTCTTCGACAAACTGCTGCAAAACCCCAGCCCGGTGGTGGCGGATTTTTGGGCGCAGTGGTGCGGCCCCTGCCGGGCGATTGAGCCGATGCTCAAAAAGACCGGCGCCGAATACGCCGGGCGCGTGGACGTGTGGCGCGTCAACGCCGACGAGCACCCCGACTTGCTACGCCAACTGCACATCTACGGCATCCCCACTCTGATCAGCTTCCGCGGCGATCAGGAGGTTGCCCGCCAGACAGGCGTGACATCTTCAGATGCGTTGCGCGCCTTGTTTGAGTCCGCCCTGAGCGGTGAAAAACCACAACCGGCTGGCCTCAGTTTGTTCGATCGCCTGCTGCGGCTTTCCAGCGGCGCGGCGATCGTGCTGTTGGCTTCTACGCGTGGATTGGATGGCTTCTACCTGCTGCTGGCGGCGATCGGCGGCCTGGTGATGTTCAGTGCCATCCACGACCGTTGCCCGGTGTGGCAAGCGATCAAGGCCAAGTTAAAAAAGGATCGCCCAGCGGTGTAATCCCTCTCAGATTCGAACTTCGTGCATTAACTCCTCTTTATCCCCTCATCAACTGTTCCACCCGGCTCTCTCCCACGCTGAAGTATTTCGCCTGCGGGTGATGCACAACGATGGCCGCGGTGGATTGCTCCGGCACAAGCTGACAGGCGGCGGTGAGGGACATGCCCAGTTCACTCTCGGCAGGCAGCAACTCAAATACCTTGCGATGGTCGTCCAGGGCGGGGATGGCCGGATAGCCCCACGAATAACGTTTGCCCCGTCCTTCGGGCAGCCCCAGCTCGCGGCGAATGTGACGATGCAGATATTCGGCGGCGGCTTCTGCGGTCTGCACCGCCAGCCCGTGCAAGAAATACGCCTCCGAATAGTCGCCGGCTGCCTGCAAGCGATCAAAACGCTGCGTGGCCTCCGCCCCCACCGTAACCACCTGAAAGGCAACCACATCATAGACCCCCGACTCCACCGGCGCAAAATAATCCGCCAGACACAGCGCCTCGCCGTCCGTCTGGCGCGGGAAGGCAAAACGGGTTAACTCCTGCGCGCCGTCCGTCAGGCTGGCGGGATCATACACGATCAACTCATCTCCATCCGCCTGACACGGCCAATAGCCATACACCCCCTGCGGGCGCAACCAGCCTTCGCGCCGCGCCTGGCGGGTCATGCGCTCCAAACGCTGTTCGAACTCGGCGCTCAACCGCTGCCATTCTTCGCCATGCGCGTTCTTCGCCCCCCAGGAGAGGCGGAACAATTCGTTTTTGAAAAGATGTTGAAAGACCATCTCCAGCGGCATCTGGCGCGCCACGCGCGGCCCCCAAGGGACGTCGCCGGGCAGCGAAATCGGCGCCGGTTGCACCGCAGAACGTCTCTCTCCCGCCGCTTTGCCCGGCACAGCGGCGTTGCGACCGACTTCACGCTCGGCGTCGCGGCGCAACTGTTCCAGCAGCGGCCCGCGCTGCGCCGGGTCGAGCAAGGCGTCCATCGTTGCCAACCCTTCGAAGGCGTCTTTGCAGTAAAACACACCCGGCTCATAAAACGAGCCATCTTCGACAAAAGCGACGCGCCAGCCGAAGCGGCGGTTGATTGCCGCCCCACCGACCAGAACCGGAAATTTCAGCCCGCGACGCTGCAATTCATTAACAATTAAGGGCATCTGCTTGCTGGTGTTGACCAGCAGAGCGCTCAGCCCGATGGCGTCGGCGTCCACTTCCGCGGCCTTAGCGATGATCGTCTCCGCCGGCGTCTGCTTGCCCAGATCTATCACGGTGTAGCCGTTGTTCGACAGGATGGTCTTGACCAAGTTCTTGCCGATGTCATGGACGTCGCCGTACACCGTCGCCAGCACCACAACGCCCTTGCTAACACCTTCCTTGCGCTCCAGAAAACGCTCGACATGCGAGACGGCCTTCTTCATCACCTCCGCCGATTGCAGCACAAAGGGCAGAATCAGCTCGCCGGCGCCAAACCGATCGCCGACGTCTTTCATAGCCGGCAGCAGCGTCTGGTTGAGAATGGCGATCGCTGCTTCGTGGAGAGACAAATCGCCGCGCGCGGCCAGAATTTCATCAATATCCGCCTCGACGCCATCCTTTCGACGGTGTAAGATGCGCCAGGCCAGGCGTTCCTGGGGCGTCATGCCCTGCAGAGGATCGCCGCCGGCATCCGGGCGCGACGGCTGATTGGCTTCTGCCTGGAAATATTCGATGAACCGCTGCAAAGCATCCGGGCGGCGATTGAAGATCAAGTCTTCGGTGATCTGGCGCTGTTCGGCGGGGATTTCCGCATACGGCGTGATATGCGCCGGGTTGACGATGGCCATATCTAGCCCGGCCTGCACAGCGTGATAGAGCATGATGCTGTTCAGCACCGGGCGGGCAGCCGCATCCAGCCCGAAAGACACATTGCTGACGCCTAAAGAAGTCAGCACGCCGGGCAGTTCACTTAATGAGGCGGATGCCCTCTAGCGTCTCTATGGCGGAATTGGCAAACTCCGGGTCGCCGGTCGCCAGGGTGAAAGTCAGCGTGTCGAAGACCAGCGCCTCGGGGCGCAGGCCAAATTCGCCGACCGCCATGTCGTACAATCTGCGTGCCACGCCTAGCTTCTCCTGGGCGGTCTTGGCCATACCTTTCTCGTCAATGGTCAGGCACAACACTGCGGCGTTGTGTCGACGCGCCAGATCGAAGACGCGCTCCGCCTTCGCCCGCCCCCCTTCCAAATGCGTCGAGTTCAACAAACAGCGGCCAGGAGCGGTTTTCAGGGCGGCCTCCATCACCTCCGGTTCGGTGGTATCTATGACCAGGGGCGCTTCAACGCCAGAGGCCAGCTTTTTGACCACCTGACGCATCAGATGCAGCTCATCTGAGCGTTCGGTGACCGCCGTGGAGATGTCCAGCGCATGAGCGCCGCCTTCCACCTGTTCGCGGGCGATCTCCTGGATGGCATCGTAATCTTCAGCCAGCAACAGCCGCTTGAATTTACGGCTGCCCTGCGCATTGCAGCGCTCGCCGATCAGCAGCGGCGGAGGTTGCTGGCGCATGGCAACAGCGCGAGCAGAGGATGCTAGGCGAGGCTGAGACGCCAACGGGCGCGGCGCGCGCCGGCGGCGGGCGTTGAGCGATGGTCCACCAAGCGCATCCACCAGCAGCTTCAAGTGCGCCGGCGTTGTGCCGCAGCAGCCGCCCACCACGCTGATATGGTACTTTTCAACAAATTCCACCAGCGCCTGGCTGAACGGCTCTGCTTCCAGCGGGTAAACCGCCTCGCCGTCCACATTGAGCGGCAGGCCGGCGTTGGGGATACACGACACCGGCAGAGCAGCGTTCTCGCCCAAATACTGGATAGGCTGGCGCATGTGCTCTGGACCGGTGGAGCAGTTCAAGCCAATCACATCAATGTGCAGCCCTTCCAGGATGGTCAGAGCAGCGGCGATATCCGTACCTAATAACATCCGTCCGGTGGTGTCCAGGGTGACCTGCGCTTGAATGGGCAGATAGACATCCGTTTGCTCAAACGCCTGACGGATGCCGGCGATGGCGGCGCGCACTTCGAGGATGTCCTGCGAGGTCTCGATCAACATCAGATCCACGCCGCCCTGGATCAGCCCTGTCGCCTGTTCGCGAAATACATCCGCTAACTCATCGAAGGTGATATTGGACAGTTCTGGGTCGTCTGCGGAGGGCAGCTTGCCCGAAGGGCCGATCGAACCGGCGACAAAGCGCGGATGATCGGCGGTGGAATATTCGTCCGCCAGGCGGCGCGCCAGCGCCGCGGCCGTGCGATTGATTTCGATCACCCGCCCCTGCAAACCGTATTCCGCCAGCGTGATGCGGTTCGAACGAAAAGTGTTCGTCTCCAAGACATCCACCCCCACTTCCAGGAAGGCGCGATGAACTTTCTCCACCGCCTGCGGAAAACTGATGACCAGATAATCGTTGCAGCCGTTGAATTGCTCGCCGCCAAAGTGCGTCGCGCTGAGGTGCTGCGCTTGCAGGTTGGTGCCCATGGCACCGTCAAAGATCAATACCCGTTCCTGCAAGGCGTCCAGATAACGCCGGTTGGTGTATCTTATGTCCATCATGAATTCCAATGTCCGTATGAACTATCACAAATCTGGTTTGAGTGGTCAGTTTACCATGCCCGATTGGGCATGTCAAAGGAAAAATCTCCGGCTTTTTAGGGTAAAACTTTGGGTAAAATAAGAACCTGTGCAACCAGTAATCGTGGAGAGCAGATTCCCACGATCAACGCCATCTTAAAAATTGGATGCGCCCCGTATGGAGCGTTCTGACGCAACTCGGACCTCTCATCTCGAAGCGGCGCGTCAATACATGAGAAGGAGATTTTTATGCAACGAAAAATCACATACCTGGCGTCAATACTGGCGCTGGTAGTCAGTTTACTGGCATGTGGTCTACCCTCGGCAGCTACAACTCCTGAAGCCACCCCGGCGCCCACCGACGCCGGTTTTCAACCGCCCACAGAGGCGGCCGGCTCTGCGCCAACGCCCGCCGAAACGGAACCCTCCGCGCAAGGAAGTCCCGTAGCGCCTCCCGCCGCCGGCGGCGAGGGGATTGACAAAGAAATCACTTTGGCATCCACCGAAAGCCTGGCAAAATCCGGTCTCTTGGGGAAATTGGTTGACACCTTTCAAAATGCAACCGGCTACAGAGTCAAATTGGAGTTAGGCGGGGCTGGGCGGGCATTCCGCCTGGGTGAAAAGTACGTCGCCGATGTTCTGCTGGTCAACGAACCGGGCAGCGAAATCAAATTCATCAGCGATGGATACGGCAAGGATCGCATCCTGGTGTTTCACACCGATTATGTGATCGTCGGTCCCGCGGATGATCCGGCAGGGATCAAAGGTCTGCCCAGCGCCGTAGAGGCGCTCAAGAAGATTGCTGGGGCACAAGCCAAATTCGTCACCCGCAACGCGGAATCAGAGGTGCTCAGACGTGAGAAGAGGCTTTGGGCAGACGCCGGCGTTAATCCATCGGGCGATTGGTACATCCCGGCTGTGGATGCAGGAATGGTCGGCGTGCTGAAGCTGGCTTCGGACAAAAAGGCATATACGCTCACGGACCGCGCTACTTTCCTGGCTAACAAGGGGAATTTACAACTGGTGATCCTGGTCGAAGGGGACCCGGCGTTGTTCGATCCATATCACGTAGTCACCGGCAACCCAGACCGCTCGCCCAAAATCAACGCTGTTGTTTCGCAGGCTTTTGTGGATTTTCTGCTCTCCCCTCAGGCGCAAGAGATCATCGCTCAGTTTGGGGTAGATACATACGGAGAGCCGCTCTTTTTCGCTGACGGCGGTAAAACAGATAACTAGGACAAAATCACCGCGTTGACCGGAGTGCATTTGTCATCCGATCAACGCGGTGTATGATTGTCCTGACGGTCAGTCGCTCAATTCCTGACGCCCAGCTAAGGCGCGCAACAAAGTGTTTTGGTCGGCGTATTCCAGGTCGCCGCCGACCGGCAAGCCGCGCGCCAGCCGTGTCAGGCGAACCCCGTAAGGCTGCAAACGCTGGCGTAGATAGGCCGCAGTATAGTCGCCTTCTAAACTAGGATTAGTCGCCAGGATAACTTCGCGCACGCCGCCCCCCTCCACGCGGGCGATCAGTTCGCTCACCTTCAATTGTTCGGGGCCGATGCCTTCGATGGGCGAGAGGGCGCCATGCAAGACGTGATAGCGCCCAGTGAAACCACCGGTGCGTTCCAAAGCGATCACGTCCAGGGGTTCTTCCACCACACAGATTTGAGACGCATCGCGGCTGCCATCGCTGCACACCTCGCATTCAGTACGGTTGGCGGAGGTAATGTTGAAACACACCTGGCAATAACCAACGCCCGATTTCAGATTCGCCAACGCCTCCGCCAGGTCACGGGAAAGATCTTCAGGAGCGCGCAGCAGGAAGAACGTCAGCCTGGAGGCCGTCTTTGGGCCGATTCCGGGCAGGCGCGCCAAAGCGTTAATCAAGTTCTGGATCGGTTCTGGGAGAAGCATTCAGGAAAATCGCTGACGGGTTACTGATGAATATTTTTATCGCTAAAACGGCAAACCGCCCGCCAGAGGTCCCAAACGCTCTGCCGCCAGGTTGCGTGAAGATTCGAGGGCGTTATTGAAAGCGGTCAGGATTAAGTCCTGGAGCATTTCCACATCCGCATCTTGGAGCAGAGCAGGATCAATCTCCACCGCTTTGCAGCGCTGATCGCCGGTCACGGTGATCTTCACTGCGCCGCCTCCCGTCGAGGCGGTCACTGTTTCTTGCGCCAGTTGATCCTGCACTTGCTGGATCTGCTCCTGAAGTTTTTGCAATTGCCCCATCATATTCATTGGGTTCTGCATCTTCGGGGCTTTAAATCCTTTAGCCATAAAAAACCTCCGCAAAACTAATTGATATCTACCAGTTCTCCGCCCAGGTCGCGCAACGCTGCCGCCACCATTCCATCTTCATCTACCCCTTGAGGTATGCTATCCCGGCGGGTCGTATCCACTACGCAACGGATGATGAATTCTCGCTCAAAAAACTGTTTTAGCGCGCTTTGCAACAGGTTCAGGTTCTCTGGTCTCTCCATTTTCCCTTTCAACAAATTGCTGGCAAATCCGAGAGTCAGGTTGTCGCCGTGTAAGGAGCGCGAGGTGGACGAATTTAAGGTGGCATAAGCTGACTGACTATGCTGGCGCACCAGATGAAGGATCTGCGGCCAGGCTTCTGCCAGGCGCTTGTTCGCCTGTGCATCGCCTGAGCTACTTTCGGGGGGCGTCTCGCTCGATGTTTCGCCAGCCGAGGGCGTCGCCCCCGTCGCCGCTGGCAGGGAAACCACAGCTTTTGAGGGCGCACGTGGCAATTCTTGCCCAGATGAGCCAGAGCTTGCAGAACCACCCTCTGCCAGCGATTCCAACGCCTCCACGAAGGCAAGTTCTAACGGCAAAGATGGTTGCCAAGCGTTGCGCGCTTCGCCAGCCGAATAGTTGAAAATTCGAATGAGACGCAACAGCTCGTTGGCGCTCAATTGCCGGGCGTGTTGTTCCATAAGAGCTTTCACCTCCGCCGTGCCATCCACCTGTTTGACATCTCCCAGTTTGATCAGCAATACATCTCGCAGATAATCCACGATCTGGCGGGCTAGCTGACGCGCGTCGCTTCCGCCGTCCAAAGCTTCATGGATTCGATCTAAACCCGTCCCGGCCTGGCGAGCAAGCAGCGCCTCGACCACCGCCAACACGGATTGGCTGGCGGCGGCGCCCAGCACATTTTGCGCCATCTCTAGAGTGATTTTCTTACCCGTGGAGGCGAGCTGATCCAGCAAGGAGATGGCGTCGCGCATTGCACCGGTGGACTGGCGCGCGATCAGGGTCAGGGCTTCCGGCTCGGCCTGGATCCCTTCTTCGGCGCTCATCTGAGTCAATAGGGCAACGATCTCTTGCAGCGGGATGCGGCGAAATTCGTGTCGCTGACAGCGCGAAAGCACCGTAGCAGGGATTTTGTGCGCTTCAGTGGTGGCGAGGATAAAGATCGCATGGGGTGGAGGCTCTTCTAAGGTCTTTAGCAGCGCGTTGAACGCCGCTGTCGAAAGCATGTGGACCTCGTCAATAATATAGACCTTGTAACGACCCTGGTTAGGGGCGAAATTGATCTTGTCGCGCAGATCGCGCACGTCGTCCACGCTAGTGTTCGAGGCGGCATCTATCTCGATCAAATCCAGGAAACGTCCCTGACTAACCGCCAGACAGGGTTCGCATTTCCCGCACGGACGGGCGGATAAATCTTCATCCAAGCAATTGACCGCCTTAGCCAGCAGACGCGCCGTGGTGGTCTTGCCCGTGCCGCGCGGACCGGCGAACAAATAGGCGTGCGCCACACGCCCCGCAGCCAGCGCATTTCGCAGGGTGCTGATGACATGCGGCTGACCAACAACCGCTTCCCATGTTTGTGGGCGCCACTTTCGATACAGAGCTTGAGACATGGCTTGAGTGTATCAGATTGCTTTCCGACGGTCAATCAAATCGAAAGAGTTGGCGGGGCGGCTTATTCGCCGCTCAGGGAGCGAAGCTCGCGCTCCAGGTTGAGTTTTCTGAGCTGCAATCCCATCGTCGGCGCCTGCAAATTATAGTCAAAAATGCGCCGATTAATCTGCTCCACCCGTTCGCCGAACTGGCGGCGGGCGCGTTGCCATTCTGCTTCGGATGCAGGATTAGGCTGTTGGCGATCCAGGGCTTCTTTGCGCCATTCCCAGGCGCGCTGCAACGCCTGACGCGCAGCTTCGATCTCCGCTTCGATTTCCTGCCGCGCTTCGATCCACGGTAAGGTGAACCCACTGTTCTTTAGTACATGATGCGCCAGACGCCATTCAGGGTCTTCGTTGGGTTGATCTTCCAGCTTGAGCGGTTTCCCTTTGCCCGGCAAGTGATCAAACTTACCTTCGCGCATTGCCTGTTCAATCGCGTCCTCTATATCCGACATACTAATACTCCATTAAGGCACCACATAAGTCGCATGGACATTGCCCTGCGCATCTCTCAGGATAACCGTAGATCCCGATGACCATATCGGGTGATCCAGACCCCAAAACAAATCCACCACCGTGTTGACGCCGGATTTTGTATAAATATTCACTGCTCCGCCAGGGAATAACCTCAGTTGCGGCGCCTGCGGGAATATAAACACATTGCCGCGGTCATCTTCCAGCCGCCAACCTACTAACGAAATTTCGCCGCCGTCGCGATGTTTGAGCAGCACCCTTTCTGTATCCAGATCTCCAGCGCCGATCACGCTGTCAATCGCCACACTGCCCTTGGGATGAAGTGGGATACGCAGCACCTCGCCCTCGCCTAACGGCTGCGAGCGAGTGAAACCGTTGATCGCTACCAACTCTTCAACGCTTAGGTTATAGTTCGCGGCGATGCTTTCAAAGGTGTCTCCAGATTGCACCTGATAGACGATAAAAGCCTCCGTGGGCGCCGGTTCAGATTGGGGCACTCCCGTTGTTGCGGCTTTGGGCGTAGCAGTTGCGGGCGATGAAAGCCGGCTAAGCGCCTTGGGTAGCAAATTCCTGGGCATGGGGCCGTACATCTGATCCCACAGGAAGAGAACCGTCACTGTGGTGCAGGCAGATACCAGAATGTTGAGCAAGAGATAAAAGAGCAATCTTTTCCAGGATTTCATATCGCAATCTTAACGCTCTTGTTGCTAAGTACAGCGCGGCGCGTGCGAGATAAATCTCGTGCTACGGGCGTAACGCGAAATTCATTTCGCCCACCTCGTGCTACGGGCGTAACGCAAAATTTATTTCGCCCACCCAACCCGCAGTCTCGCGGTCTTCTGAGGCATACACGAGATAAATCTCGCGCTACGAGCGTAACGCGAAATTCATTTCGCCCGCCTCGTGCTACAGGCGTAACGCGAAATTCATTTCGCCCACCTCGTGCTACGAGCGTAACGCGAAATTCATTTCGCCCACCCAACCCGCGGTCTCGCGGCCTTCGGAGGTATTCACGAGATAAATCTCGTGCTACGGGCGTAACGCGAAATTTATTTCGCCCACCTCGTGCTACGGGCGTAACGCAAAATTTATTTCGCCCACCCAACCCGCAGTCTCGCGGTCTTCTGAGGCATACACGAGATAAATCTCGCGCTACGAGCGTAACGCGAAATTCATTTCGCCCGCCTCGTGCTACAGGCGTAACGCGAAATTCATTTCGCCCACCTCGTGCTACGAGCGTAACGCGAAATTCATTTCGCCCACCCAACCCGCGGTCTCGCGGCCTTCGGAGGTATTCACGAGATAAATCTCGTGCTACGGGCGTAACGCGAAATTTATTTCGCCCGCCCAACCCGCGGTCTCGCGATCTTCGGAGGTATTCACGAGATAAATCTCGTGCTACGGAAAACCTCATTTTTGAACTCCATCAACTGCCGGATGCCCAGAATTGATTTGTGTGTCTCTATGCTAGCTGTACTTAGAAATGGATCACCTCACGCTGGATGTCCGACAAAGAAATGATAGCACAAATTCCAGATTGACGGGGAGAGTGTTTGCCAATAAAATGAATCCATGCCATACCTGATTGATGGGCATAATCTGATCCCCAAGATCCCTGGGCTGAGCCTGGAAGAGGTGGACGACGAGCAACAATTGTTGGAGATGTTGCAAGAATACTGCCGTTGGCAGCGAAAGAAAGCGGAAGTATTCTTTGACAACGCCCCCCCAGGCGGAATGCGGACGCGCAGCTTTGGGCTGGTGACGGCGCGCTTCGTGCGCCAGGGGATTAGCGCCGACGAAGCCATTCGCAAACGGTTGATCAACCTGGGACGCGCTGCTCGCAATTGGACAGTGGTCAGTTCGGATTTAGCGGTTCAGGCGGCAGCCCGCGCCTCCCAGGCGCGCTATCTTTCCTCCGAGGCTTTTGCGGAATTGCTCATTCAAGTGTTAGAGAAAAAAGGAAAGGACGCCGGCGAGAACGTGCAAGCAGAGTTGGCGCCCGAAGAGGTGGATGAATGGTTGAAATTGTTCAACGACGACGAAGCAGGGAAATAATTGGATTTTACGATCTTCCAACTCTAACAGCCTTTTAATCCAAATAAGACCAAAATAGTGTATATTATGAGTGCAGACACCTGCCCTCCCTTTTACTGGTATCTAAGGTGTCCTGTCGCCGGCGTAAAGCGTTCAGCACGTCCCCCCCGTGTTGCGCATCCGGTGGCCCTCCTAGAGATTGCCGAGCGTGTTTGAACACGCTCGGCAATCGCCGTTTCTGGATCAATTTATTCACGCCGATTTGGCTTTGCGTTGCAGCACCAGCAGCGTCAGGTCGTCGGAAAGCGGGGTTTGGGCAATAAAATCTCGCACGGCGCCTTCGATCCCATCTAAGATTACCTGCGCCGAGGGTGGTTCCGTCAAGGACTCGTCAACCATGATCATCTTAACAGTTTGAAGCAACCTGTCCTCTCCAAAGGGATCAGCCAGCGGCGAAAACGCTTCTGTGACGCCATCGGTATAGAGAACAAGAAAATCTTCCTCATCCAGTACGGTATGACCTTCTACAATAGGAGCCTCTGCTTCAACGCCAATCGCCATGCCACCTCTCACCAGACGCTCTATTTCACCGCTACGAGGGCGCACCAGCAGCGGCGGATTATGCCCGGCATTCGCATAATCTAACCTGCCGCTGTTCAGGTCAAGCACCGCATAAAAGATTGTGACAAACATACCCGATTGGGCGTCTGGCACAATGGCGTTATTGGCGCGTTCCAACGCCCGCGCGGGCGAATCGACCTCTTTCACGATAGCGCGCAGCAAAGTACGCACCAGAGTCATGTATAACGCGGCCGGCATCCCCTTATCCGCGGCGTCGGCGATCACCAGGCCAAAACGATCGCCGGGCAATTCGAAATAGTCGTAAAAATCGCCGCCCACTTCACGGGCGGTGAGCCAGCGGACTTTTAGATCCCAGCCGGGAAGCTCTGGCACAGTTTGCGGCAGAAAGG
>DYGV01000016.1:0-5875 GCA_020724505.1 Anaerolinea thermophila | reverse complement strand
AGCGTTTTCGATCGCCAGAGCAGCTTGTTGGGAGATGCCAGTGATAATCTCCAAACGTTTGTTCCGCAAACGACGGTTTGTATTGCCGCCGCTAAAACCTGCGCCCGGCGCCGGTTCGGGTTCTTCGACCAGGAAAACGCCCAACACCTTGCCCTTCACCGAAAGTGGAAAAGCCAATAGCAAACAAGCCGCGTTTTCCAGGTATTCATCCACTTTGTCTAAGTCCGGGGCGGGTAAATAAGTCCACACCTCCGGTACATCTTCTGCAGCGGAAAGTTCGCTCCACAATGGATGCGCCAGCAAAGTATCTTCGATCAGCACAGCATCCAGCAATGGGAACTCCCCCAGCGCATAAGTCGGGGTCGCCGAGGCGCGCGCAACGCCATAAGCCTGCGACAGGCGAAATGTCTTTTGTGCTTCATCCCAAAGATAAATCAGGGCGCGTTTCACACCCACCAGGATCGGGGTGATGCGCACGATCGAACCGAGCGCCTCGTCTAAATCATTAGACGAAACCACCGCTTGAGCTACTTGAAGCAGCGCCACCGAGACATAAGCCTCTTCTTTTTGCGATTTAAGCAGATTGATGTTATCTACTGCGATGGCCGTCTGATGAGCGATCCCTTGCAGGATCGCCAGGCGTTCGTCAAAGAACGCCTCCAACGACTTGCCGCTGACGGCTGCCGGGGCGACATTGTAATCCACCAAAAAAGCCCCCAGCACTTCTCCTCGCGCCAGCATCGGCACCAACACCGTCAAACCCAGGTGATCTGGCTGCTCTCCTCCATCGCCAGCGGTTAATATGCTGGTCAGGCGCGAATCATCTTGCCCGCCATGCAAGAAGACCGGCGCTCGGTCCACCAACAGATGGTCGAGGGCAGCCACATCGCCTGGCGCAAACCGCCACCGCTCGAATTCCATTTGCTGCTCGGCATTCAGGCCAGACGCAGCGGCTGGGGCAAAGTTACCATCTTCATCCAGGATATAGAGCAGGCAGGCTTTTACGCCGGCCAGCATGGGCGTGATATGAATAACCGTCGCCAGCAGTTCGTTCAAATCGGTGATAGTTTGCGTGGCATTGGCAACCTGCAACAATACAGTAGAAACCCATGCCTGTTCCTGCGCTTCTTCGTAAAGACGCGCATTCTCAATTGCCACCGCCGCAGAGCTGGCAAACGCGGCGGTCATAGCCATCGCTTCGCTGCCATAGCGTCCAGCAGCGCGATGCGCCAACATCAACACCCCCAACGGTTGATCGCCGACCCGCAAAGGCGCGGCAATGGCGGAGTAATCCGCCGGAAACTGCAGAGCGGCGCCCAACGGATCAAAAAGCGATCCCGGCGAGCGGATGAGAGGCTGGCTAGCTTGCAGCGCTTCTTGCAGCCAAGCCGAAGCGTTATCCACTCTCAAGGCAGGCGGTTCGGAGTAGTTACACTCGATGACATCTTCCGGCGTCAGGCCAATCTCCAAATCCAGGTCAGCAGTGCCCTCGCCTTGCACCGCGGCCAAATGAAGCACAGACAATTGGGAGGGGTCTTCTTCGCCATTGCGATCTGTTAACCAGATCGCTGCTACGTCCAGAGGCAGGGTGCGCGCCAGCACGGCCAGGATCGCCTGCAGCACTTGATCCAGATCCACATTCGCCGAAAGCAGGCCGGCCACCTCGCGTAAACTTTCGGTCGTCGTCCGCCGCCAGGTTTCCGAGCGATACAAATACGCGTTGCGCAAGGCAATGGCGATATGATCTGCAAGCGCCTCGAATAGAAAGAGATCCTCCTGGCTGAAGGCGTTTCGCTGATCGCTTTGGATATCCAAAACGCCCAGCACTGCCTCGCCAAAGATGAGAGGCACGCAGAGTTCCGCCTGGGTTTCGTCGGGGGGCAATTGCGACGGGCGATAGCGCGGTTCCTGATTGACGTCGTTTGCCAGCACCGCCTCGCCATGCCGCGCCACCCAGGGGATGATCCCTTCTGGATCATCTAAGTCGTAGGCGAAGTTTTGTTCACGCAACGCCCGGCTGCGCGGTCCACTGCCAGCCTCATAGAATACCTTACGCCGCCCGGTATGTACCGTGAACAGGTGTACATAAGGATAGCCAAAGCGTTGCTGAATCAACTCAACCACTTCATTGAGCAACGTCTCTTGATCCAGGATAGATGTAATGGCGCTGCTGACTTGATACAACATCTCCAACTGTCTGGCGCGCCGACGCAGGGCGTGGTAGAGACGAGCGTCTTCCACCGCCATGGCGATATTACTGGCCAGGGCACGCAGAACCAGCATATCCGTCTCATTAAAATCGTCAAGCTGATCGCTTTGCACATCTAACACGCCCAGAATTCGATCATGGAATTTGAGCGGCAATGCTGCTTCGGAGCGCGTCCCCGGCAGTGCGTCCAGATGGCGGTACAATGGTTCGGAGCGAACATCTCCGGCCACAATTTCCTCACCGGTCTGAGCGACATATCCGATGAGGCCTTCGCCAATCCGCGCTGCCAGGGATGGCGTTGCAGCGCTTTCTTGTTGCTCTTCCTGGTTCAGCGGACCGGCCATGGCGCGGAACTTGAGCATCTGCTCCCCCGGCTCAACAGTAAAAATAGCCACGGAATAATACTTAAAGGTTTCCCGGATCAATCGGGTGATATGCTGAGCGATCTGATCCAGGTCGCGCAAATCTACAATCTGCAAGGTCACCTGGCGAACCAGTTGCAGTTGCTGCAACCGCCATTGCTCAATGGCAATTTGTAAACTTGCCTGCAACGCCAGCGCCGCCTGGATCGCCAGCATCTCCAGCAATTCGAGATCCGCCCGGTTGAATGCTGGGGAGAGCGAACGCTTGACTTGAATAACGCCCAACAGATTCGCTTTCTCCGCCAGGCGATCGCGGATCAACATTGGCGCAGCAATCACGTTTGCTTGAGTGAGTTCGTCGAATTCTTCCAAACATCGGAAACCGTCAGGATGGTTGCTCTGGCTAAAAGCAGGCTTCTGTTGACGCATTGTGTAGCGCATTAGGCGAGAAAGACGTTTGCTGGCTTTCTTGCTGCGCGGCGCAGCAGGCGAACGGTCTGTCCATTGCCGCATGACGTCATCGGATAACCATAGGCTGGCTTTGCCAACCAATAAACGCGCCGCGGTATCCACGATCAGCCGCCGCTGGGCCTGAAGCATATCCTCTGCAGCCCAGTGATTGGCCGCGGCGTGTTGCGCCAGATGCAGCACATCTTCGCCAAGCGCGAGCGCCTGGCGCAGACGGTCATCCACCGGCAAAGAAAGGCCCGGCCGCACGGCGTCCAAATTACTTCTCCTTACGTTTCACCATGCGAAGCAAATTGCAGGTTTTCCCTGTCTCAGGCTGATCTACAAAGATAAATTGTACATCATCCATCAATTGATGGATAAAGTAGAGTCCCAAACCCCCAACCTCGCGCTCTTCTAAATCTGCCTCAAAGTCCGGTTCGGGCACCGCTGAAGGATCAAACGGCTTGCCGCAATCCCTTAAGGTGATCACCAGCGCGTCCTTTTCAATCTGACACATGCATTCGATTTTCTCTTCGCTCTCGCCGCCATAAGCGTGTTCGATGATGTTGGTGAAAGCCTCATCCACCGCCAGTTGCACCGCGTAAACCGCTGCCGGCTCCAGACCGCATTTTTCAGCCAGTTCAGCTACAAAATCGCGCACTCGATCCAGATTCTCAAAACGCGCCGGATAAACTTCTGTGTATGTTGAACTCATCGAAGAATCTGTAGAACTCTTATGAGAGTTTTTCTTGCGGCGCATTTGCCGATCGCCATAAATCATATAACATCTTCACCAACACCACCAACTCATGAAAGATAGAGGCTGAAGGGAACCAGTGCCTCCAGCCTCTACACACCAAACCATCTCAATGGGGGGCTAGATGGATCCCACCGCGTCAAGTACGTTGTCAAAGAACCGAAAAAGCGGTACGAAACCTGCCAATTCTAAAGCGTCATAGATTCGCTTTGGCACCGATGCCAATATGACCTCGCCGCGATTATAGCGTTTGCAGGTCTTCTGCGTTCCAATCAGCACACGCAGTCCCGCGCTAGACATAAATTCCACCTCTTCCAAATCAAGGATGATTCGATAGCGCCCGGCGTTGGTAATATCATCCAATGCCTTCGCCAACTGAGGGGCGGTGGCGCTGTCAATTCTCCCGTTAACCTTGACCAGGTCGCTGTGCTTGTACTGAGTGGTGGTAATATCCATCGGCTAACCTCCGCTTTGATTAGGAAATAATTCCGGCAGCAAGAATTATATCACACCGCGGCGCTCAGATTTGTATGCCCGGC
Source organism: Anaerolinea thermophila (assembly GCA_020724505.1). Lineage (GTDB taxonomy): Bacteria > Chloroflexota > Anaerolineae > Anaerolineales > UBA4823 > RBG-16-57-11. The sequence continues at coordinate 1,558 of DYGV01000016.1, read as the reverse complement.
CAGGATGAGTGCACGGCCATGGGCTGTTCAGGGTAAAATTGGAGCAATTGTTGCATTCTCGAATGGAGAACAAAGATGAAAAACACATCCAAATACCGTTGGGTTGTCGTTGGCGTGTTATTCGCCTTTATGCTGCTCCATCAGACCGATAAGTTGCTGATCGGGCCATTGACCACGGACATCATGCGGGAGTTCAACCTCAACCGCGCGCAGATGGGTTTCGTCACCACCGGCGCGCTTTTAGTTGGCGCAATTTTTTATCCATTATGGGGCTATTTATATGATCGTTACGCCCGCGCCAAACTGCTGGCGCTGGCGTCTTTTATCTGGGGTTCTACCACCTGGCTGGGCGCTATCGCTCCCACCTACCCCACATTTGCCGCAGCGCGCGCCTCCACCGGCATAGACGACTCCAGCTACCCCGGCCTGTATAGTCTAATTACCGACTACTTCCTGCCGGAGATGCGCGGCAAAATTTATGGCTTGCTCGAACTATCCATGCCTATTGGCTATCTGCTGGGCATGGTGCTGGGCTTGCTGCTCAGCGGCATGCTCGGCTGGCGCGCCATTTTTTATATCACCGGATCATTGGGCATTGTGCTGGCAGCAGTGATACTTTTTGGAGTGCGCGAACCGGAGCGCGGCAAGGGCGAGCCAGAACTGGCAGATCTGGAACACATCACCGAATTTCGCTTCAATTGGGCAACCGCCCGCGACCTGTTCAAGAAGCGCACCTTGCTCATCCTGTTCGTCCAGGGTTTCTTTGGCGTCTTCCCGTGGAATGTAATTACCTACTGGATTTTCAACTACCTGGAGACCGAGCGCGGTTACAGCGAGACGCAGGTTTTCATTACGATGGTAGTGGCGGTGCTGGTGCTGGCGGCCGGCTATCCATTGGGCGGTGCATTGGGGGATTATTTTTTCAAACGCACGCCACGCGGACGGGCGCTGGTAGCTATGACCGGCGTGCTGAGCGGTGCAGTTTTGTTGTTGATCACGCTCAACATCCCGAACGAAAGCCGCTTGTTATTTGGCGTCATGCTGGCGGTTACGGCAGTATTTATCCCGCTGGCTGCGCCAAATGTTGTCGCAACCGTCTATGATGTGACCGTACCAGAAGTGCGCAGCACGGCTTTATCTATTCAATACTTTATCGAATCTTCCGGCGCTGCACTCGCGCCGGGCATCGCCGGCCTGATCGCCGATCAAACAACTTTGAAATCCGCATTTCTGCTGATATGTGTCACCACTTGGGTCTTGTGCGGCTTGTTCTTTGCTCTGGTTGCCTATTTCGCTCCCCATGATATACGCCGGCTGCGAGAGCAGATGCGTCAGCGCGCCGAAGCGGAGCGCGCCCTCGCAGGCTAGCTAGTGGGCTTCTTCCAGTAAAGCTTGCAGGCGCGGGTGATCCGCATATACTCCGCGGCGTTCAGGGGGCAACAACGCAGCGATGCGGCACATGATCTCGTCGGTATATTGCTCCAGGAGCACGTCGCGCTCCTGGCCGTTCGGCGGCGGCAGGCGAAATAGTTTGCCCACGCGAATGGTCACTTTTGGA
>DYGV01000206.1 GCA_020724505.1 Anaerolinea thermophila | reverse complement strand
GGGTGCCGTTTTGAAAAAACGGCGTCCTTTGGTGAGTTTGAAGTAGAAGATTTGAATGGTGACGCTCAGGGCTTCGCTGACCGGGATGATGGCAATCAGGGGGAGTAAAATCCACTGGCCGGTCATCAGGGCCACGACGGCAACGGTCGCGCCCAGGGCCAGCGAGCCGGTGTCGCCCATGAACAATAACGCCGGGTGCACATTGAACCATAAAAAACCAAAGATGGCACCCACCACTGTAAAACAAAAACGCGCCAGGAAAATCTGTCCTTGAATCAAGGCGATGCCGCCATAAGCAGCAAAGGCAGTGGCAGAGATCAAGCCTGCCAACCCATCTAAACCATCGGTGAGGTTGACCGCATTCGAAGTCGCCACGATCCAAAAAGCGGCGATCGGGACATACCACACGCCCAATTGAATCTCGGCAGGGTACCCAGGTAAGAACATATCTGGCGCTTCCAGTAAATAACGCAACGCCAGAGCAATGAACACCGCCAGAATCACCTGGAAGGTAAATTTGGTTCGGGCGCGCAAACCCTTTGCCTTCCGCTCGCCTCGCAAACCAGCCCAGTCATCTACCGCTCCCAGGGAGGCAAATAAAATCATTGCAGTTAATGGCACCAGCACCGACTGCCCTAACAGAGTGACGCCCAAAAGAGAACTGGCGTTTAGCAAGATGGTGATTAAAGCAACAGGGATAATCACCATCACGCCGCCCATCGTAGGGGTGCCAATTTTGGTAAAATGCCGCTCTGGGCCTTCTATGCGGATCGCCTTTCCCACTTTAAAGTGGCGCAGCACGCGAATCAACGGGGGGCCCCAAATGACGGTGAGCATAAAACTAAAGCCGGCCAGCGCCACGGCCATGGAGGATTGCGTCACGAGCTCACCTCTAAAGCCGCCGCGATACGGTCCATACGCATACTATGCGAGCCTTTGATCAAAACCACATCCGCCTCTCCCAAGCGGTCTTTCAATCGGTCTATCACCTGTTGAATATCTTCGTACTCGCTAATCGCCTGGGCAGGAAGGCCCGCCTGGCGCGCCGCCTCGGCGATCATGTGCGCTCGCTCTCCGAGGGTAATCAACTCATCTACCACCTCTGCAGCGCGGACGCCCACCATTTCATGTCCTTGCTTCTCGTAACGCCCCAGTTCGAGCATATCTCCTAAAACAGCCACCCGGCGACCCTGGATTTCACCCAGCAGGTTGAGCGCCGCCAGCATGGATTCAGGTGAGGCGTTGTAAGTATCATCCAGGATCAACGCGCCGCTTTCGGTTTTCACCGCAACCAAACGCAATTGGGCGTGTTGGGAACGCAATCCATTCACAATCTCTTGCCAAGTGAGTCCTTCCACCAATCCAACGGCGGTTGCCCGCAACGCGGCATGAACCGAATGGCGGCCGATCAGTGGGACACGCAGATGGATTACCTCCCGCTGATAGTGCAGGCGAAATCGTATCCCCTCTAACCCCAATCCTTCCACATTATCTGCCCACAGGTCAGCTCGCGGATCAAGACCGTAGAAAAAGACCCGCGCCTTCGTGAGTGCCGCCATGTTTCGCACCCACGGGTCATCGTAGTTCAAAATAGCAACGCCCTCCGGAGCAGGCGGCAGCGCTTGCACCAGCTCCGCTTTGCCGCGCGCGATTTCTTCCTGCGAGCCAGCCCGCTCGGCGTGAACCGTACCGATATTGGTGACCACCCCTACCTGCGGCAGCGCCAGGTCGCACAGGAAGGCGATTTCGCCTGGGACGTAGAAACCCATCTCCAGCACCGCTCGTTCGTGCCCTTCGCTCAAAGAAAGCAGCGTCAACGGCAAACCGATCTCATTGTTCAGGTTGCCCGGATTTTTTAAAGTGCGATAACGCTGATTTAAGACCTCCGCCGCCAGCTCTTTCGTGGTGGACTTTCCTACGCTGCCGGTGACGCCAATCACCCGCAATGAAAGCCGACGTCGCCAAAAACGGGCGATCTTTTGCAGCGCTGCCAGGCTGTCCTGGACCCAAATGCAAAAAGGCGCTTCCATCGGAACGCTCGCATCTTGCAAGACGCCCTGACGAACATCCAACACCTTGAATTGCGCCGATAGATCGCGCTGCACCAACGCCAGATGTGCCCCACGTTCGAACGCCTGCCCCACAAAATCGTGCCCGTCCACCTGCTGCCCTGGCAAAGCGACAAACAGACAACCCGGAATGGCGTGGCGGGAGTCGATCACAGCTTCGGTAATCACCTGATTTGCCCAATCCGGTCGCACGTCACACAGCGCTTCGATGACATCGGCTAAAGTCAGCATAGATCATGACAAAGCATGTTGATCATATTCGGAACGCCCCGCAGGCTTCTGCTCACACAGGCTTGTTTTAGGGCAACCTGCGGGACGTTTTGTACCGATGAGATAATATCGAACATAGGCAACACAATTTTGGCTTAGTTGCTGCTGGATAAACGGCGTCGCACGTCATCGGGCGGCAGATTTAGGTAAATCACCAGCTTTTCCACTGCGCGGCGGAATACAGGCGCCGCCACCACTGAACCCCACGGCGAAGTGGAAGGTTTTTCCAGCCAGACATAAACCAAGAATTGCGGATCATCCACCGGTCCCCAGCCGACGAAAGAAGCATTCGTCTGATTGCTGGTGTATCCCTGACCGGGAATGGGGATCTCCGCCGTGCCGGTCTTTCCCGCCACGCGGTAGCCCGGAACCAGCGCATCGGATGACTCTTTTTCCAAGGAGCGCGCCAACATTTCGCTCAGCGTGCGCGCCGTTTCGGGTTTGATCGGCATTCCGATCACCCGTTGCTCAATATCGTATTGATAGCCATCATTGATGACGGAGCGAACGATCTTGGGCGCCATCATCACACCGCCATTGGCTATCGCCGAAATGGCCGTTGCCATTTGAATTGGTGTGGCGGCAACGCCTTGGCCAAACGAGTTGGTGCCTAAATCCGAGGCGAACCAGTCATTATCGCCAGGTGCTTTCAACCGCCCCGGCGCTTCGCCAGCCAAATCAACGCCGGTTAAATGACCTAAGCCAAAGGCTTGTAAACCGCGATAGAAATTGTTTGGGCCAATTTGCGTCGCCACCCAGGCTAAACAAACGTTCAACGAATGTTGGAGACAGCCGGTCATGTCCTGCGGCCCCCATGCGCCTCGATTCCAGTTCACTATATAGATGCCGCCGACTTCAATGGAGCCGGTGTCAACAAACACGGTATCCGGCGTCACCGCCCCCGTATCCAGGGCAATCGCCATGGTCAAAGGTTTGAACACCGAGCCCGGCTCATACGCCTGTCCAACCGCTCGATTGAAAGGGATCTTCGACCCAGGTGGAAATACTTCATCTAAGCGCCAGTATTCATTCAAATCAATACGCGGCGTGGTCGCCATGGCGATAATTTCGCCTGTCTTGGGGTTCATCACCACCAGCGTGCCGGAGGCAGAGCCGGTCTCGGCCACGGCGTCATCAATAATCTCTTCCATAGCCAGTTGGACTTCGCGCTCGATGGTCAACACCAGGCTGGCGCCATTTGGCACCTCGGGGATCTCCTCAACGCGGTTGGGATCCGTTGGCATCATTACTGTACGCACCTTGCCCGAAAGAAGCTCATTAAAGCGTTCTTCCACGCCGAAATAGCCCTGGTTGTCTCTGCTCACAAAACCCAAAATGTTCGAAGCCAGGGCTTTCTCCGGATAAAAGCGCTCCAAATGCGGTTTGTAGATCAACCCGCGCAGGCTGGGCGCGCTCTTACCATCGGCGGCATATTCATCCTCCAACTGTTTCTTCAGCAATTCCAGCTTGTCCACAGCTTCCTGCGGAGCGAAACGCGTCAGAGTGGCGTAAACCGCAGAAGGCGAAGGCTTTAGGCTGGCCATGGTGAAAACATACTCGTAACTAATATTTGGCACAATCATGCTCACCGCATGGGCGATGAATTGAGGGTCCTCCACATCTTGCAATTCGACGCCAATTTCGTAAACCTTTTTGTTGCCAGCCAGCAGATTACCCCAGCGATCGTAAATCTGGCCCCGCGCCGGAACAATGGTCTTTTGCTCCTTCGTTACTTGTTCAATCTGTGCTTCAAGCTGTTTCAACTTTTCAGGGTCTGCCTGAATGCCGATAATGCGCAACACGATTCCAATCGCAGCCGCGCAGAGCAGCGCCCCAACGAATGAGTATCGCCAGTATTGATCCACACCCTTCATGGTCTTGCCTCAGACAACCGCGACAGCGTAAAGGGAACTTGCCGCCTCAGCCAGGTGAAGAGAGACTCGGTATATTCAGCGGGCATCACCGGGGCGCTCACCACAGTTTTTTGAGCGTAAGGCGCCAGGATCGCCGCGCCGCGCTCCACATAGCCGGGCAGTTTCAAATACACAATCTGCTCCGGTTGCACCTGCTCAAAGCCCAATTTACGGGCGCGGGCTTCCATTTCTGCCACCGAAAGTATGGAAGCCAGACGAGCAGTGCGATCCTCTATATCTCGATCCAGGCTTTCGATCATGCGTTGTTTGGCTTGAATGTCGCGTCCAATGATGGCGGTCTTGGCGCTTACATTCAGATAAATCCCAGCAATCAACGCCGCCAGAACCAGGAAAAGTAAAAACAGCCCAATGAGCTGCAATTGCCTCCTCCAGGGCGCCTGGGTGTAAGATTTAGCAAGGTATTCTAATCGCTCCATAGATAAAAAAACCAGCTTGTCTAACCAATAATTTGCAATTTATGTGCCAGTTTCATCCGCATGCCGTGGGGAGCGTTCGATCCCGCGTTCATCCCCTCGGCGGTCGTTCGCAATACGTTCCGCAACTCGCAGTCTCGCACTGCGCGCTCGCGGATTTTGAGCGACCTCATCCTCCTGCGGACGTATCGGATGACGATTGATTTCAACCAACGTCGCCCGATGCCCACAGGTACAAACCGGCTGTCGCGGCGGGCACAAACAATCGGCGCTTTCTCGGCGAAAAAACTGCTTGACCATTCGATCTTCCAGCGAATGAAACGAGATGACCGCCAATCTACCGCCAGGCGCTAAGGCTGCAACCGCCTGAGGAAGGACTTCCTCCAGCGCTTCCAACTCACGGTTCACGGCAATGCGCAGTGCCTGGAATGTACGCGTGGCTGGGTGCAACGGGCGCTTTCGGTCTTCTCTACGGCTACGCCGTCCAACTACACGCGATACAATCGCTGCCAGTTGTCCGGTTGTGGTCACCGGTCGGGCTTGCACCACCGCGCGGGCGATCTGTTTCGCATATATTTCCTCGCCATACTGGAAAAGAATCCGCGCCAGTTCTTCCTCTGGCAACTCATTTACCAATTGGGCTGCCGTCCGCGGATTCGCGGGGTCGAAACGCATATCCAGAGGCGCATCTGCGGAGAACGAAAAGCCGCGTTCGGCGACGTCCAGTTGCATAGATGAAACGCCCAGATCGAGCAAGATGCCATTGACGTGAGACCAGCCAAGCGACGCCAATTGCTCAGCCAGTTGCGTATAGGACGCCCGAACAAGGATCGCCCGTTGCCCAAACACGGCCAGGCGTTCAGCCGCTAATGCTAGCGCTTGTGGATCCACATCCAGCCCCAACAACAAGCCATCCGGCGAGCTATGTTGCAGAATACCCCAGGCGTGTCCGCCAGCTCCCAGCGTCGCATCCACGTACCGATTGCCCCGCGCCGGCTTCAATGCGTGTATAATCTCCTGGTAAAGTACGGGACGGTGCGCAAGCCCGTCGAAAAGGTCAGGCATAGCCAGATGACAAAAACATCACGAAACGGAGGTGCTAATCATCATATCCGCAAACCGGGTAGCGTTGGATTGCACATCTCGCAATTCTCGATCTTGTTCTTCCCAGGCTTCCGGCGACCAGACTTCGAAATAATCGCCGTTTCCTACCACAACAACACCAACATCCAAATTCGCCGCCTCGCGCAAAAACTGCGGGATCAAAAACCGCCCCACCCGATCTATTTCCGCATAGTTCGCGGTCGAATAAATCAAGCGCCGCAACAAGCGAGCAGTTGGCTCGGTGAAGGTCATGCTTTGAATTCTTTGAGAGACGGCTTCAAAGGTTCTCGCCGGAAACACCATCAGGTTGCGCTCAAAACCTTGCATCACATAAACGCCATCCGGGGTCAAATGCACGCGGAAACGCGCCGGCACCATCAGCCTTCCCTTATCATCAATGTTATGATAGAAGCGTCCCAAGAACATATGTTCTACCATCCATATTAACTGCAAAACGCCGGTAAGCCGGCGCCTGATTCCACAATTTCCCACTTCTTCCCACTATGTACCCACAGTATAGTCGAATTTTGTCCGAAATGCAAGACATTCGCCCTAAAATCCGGCAAATTCT
>DYGV01000205.1 GCA_020724505.1 Anaerolinea thermophila | reverse complement strand
CCCTGAGAAACCTTTTCCAACAAATGGCGATCCTCGGGATGAACGATCTTAAAGCCCAGATCGGGATCTGCGTAATGTTCTTCCGGTGTATAACCTGTGATAGTCGTCGCCGATGGACTGACATATTCAAATCCACGCCGTGGGTGAAATGTATACCGGTAAATCAAGTCCTGCGCGTTCTCCGCCAGGCGGCGGAAGCGCGCCTCGCTCTCGCGCAATGCTACGTCCATCCGACGGCGTTCTTCTCGCAGTTGTTTCTGCTCCAAGGCATTGCGCACCGCCGGCCCCAGGCGAGCCGAGCGATCTTTGAGAAGATAATCATACGCCCCCTGATGTAAAGCTTCTACCGCGCTCTCTTCGCCAATACTGCCGGAGATAATAATAAAAGGGATATCCAACCGCTGCTCACGCATAATCTGCAAGGCTCGCAGACCGCTAAACCGCGGCAACGACCAATCCGCCAGAATCAGATCAACCCCTTCCCGCAACGCCGCCAGGTAATTCGCCTCATCTTCAACCCGCCTGGCTTGAATGTCAAAACCTTCTTGTTGTAGTTGCAGAAGAATCAACTCGGCGTCATCCGGCGAATCTTCCACGATTAATATTCGCAAATTCTCTACCACGCGCTCCTCCCTCGTTCGCGCGGCGCTCATTCTGGCGGCAACTCGTTCAACAGCAGCCAGTACAAGCCTAACTGTCGCACCGCGTCGGCAAAACGATCAAAGACTACCGGCTTGCGCACAAAACTGTTCGCCCCGCGACGATAGCTGTTCAGGATATCTTCTTCTTCGCTGGAGGAAGTTAACACCACCACAGGTACCAACGCAGTACGCGGATGCGCGCGCAATCGCTCCAACACTTCAAGCCCGCTCAAGCGCGGCAATTTCAAATCCAACAAAATCACGGCTGGTAATGGCGGTGCACCCTGCGCAGAATACGCCCCCTGGCCAAAAAGATAATCTATAGCTTCCACCCCATCATGCGCCACCACAATAGGATTAAGCAAATGGCTCTCTTTTAACGCCATCAGAGTCAACTCTTCATCATCTGGGTTATCCTCTACCAACAGGATAGCGCGTGGTCTTTTACCAACAGTTGTGTTGTTTTGCTGATGCGGCTCTTTAATCATCTTCCCCTCCGATTACAAAATAGAATGTTGCGCCTTGATCTGGCTTAGCCTCCGCCCAGATACGACCACCGTGACGCTGCAGGATGCGCTTCACCGTCGCCAGGCCTATGCCGCTGCCGGGAAATTCATACATTCCGTGCAAACGTTGAAAAGGAGAGAACAGCTTGTTGCCATAGGCCATATCAAAACCGACACCGTTATCTTGCACGAAGAACACCGTCTCTCTATCCTGCCGATATTTCCCAATTTTAATCGAAGTCGTGTGGCGTGGACGGCTGAACTTCCAGGCATTCTCCATTAAGTTGGTCATCGCCAGACCTAACAGATGCGCATCGCCTCGAACGACTAAACCATCTTGTATCTCGAAAATCGCCTCGCGCTGCGGCTCGCTGGCCTGCAGTTCTGCAGCGATCTGTCGCGCCAGTGCGCTGAGATCCACTGGCTGACGGCGCATCTCTGAACGGCCAACTCGTGACAGATTCAACAGATCATTGATCAATTCTCCCATGCGCTGCGCCCCGGCGCGAATACGCTCTAGATAATGACGCCCCTGTTCATCCAACCGATCCGCATAACGTGTCAATAGCACCTGACTGAAGCCATCCAAACTGCGCAGTGGAGCGCGTAAATCATGCGAAACAGAATAAGAGAATGCTTCCAGCTCCTGATTGGCTTGTTCCAGGCGCGCCGCCTGCGCCAATAGTTGCTGATTGAGGGCTTCGATCTCTGCCTGCTTTTGCACCTGCCCGGTAATGTCTTCGATAATTAGCAGCAGATGTGGCTGCCCGTTTGATTCGAAAGATGAGAGACGACAGCGCATCCATACGTCTCGTCCAAAGGTTGTGACAACGTGTAAATCTCGTGTCTGAATTATAGAAGTCCGTAAGGCGTCCAGAGCTGCCTCATACAGACCTGATTGTTTCCAAGAATCGAGCTGATGATAATTTTGCGCCAACAGTTGTTCCAGGCTGCCACCGACAATGTTCACCGCCGCCTGGTTCGCCACCCGACACTGACCGTCTTGGTCATATACCAGGATCCCAATCGCCGCAGCCTCCAGGATAGCCTGGCGAAATGCCAAAGCATCTTGTAATTGCCGCGTTCGCTCAGCGACGCTCTGCTCTAATCCACCAGCGTAATGCCTCGCCTGTTCTAATAAGCGGGCATTATATAAGGCTACTGCCAGATGTTCTGCTGCCTCTATGGCTAATTCCATCGCCATAGGCTGAAAGGAGCCAGATTCGCTTTGCGTCAGATGCAGTACGCCTACCAGCTCACCATAAGCCATTAATGGCAGCTCCAGCGCAGTTCGAGTCCCTTCCGTCCACACCATCCAATGCGCCGCCAGGTTTTCGTCTTGCAGGTCGACATTTTTATGTAAGATCATCTGCTTCTGACAGACGATCTGTAAATGCTCGAAATCCTCCGCTTGCAAAGCAAACTCACCCAACGAACTAAACCCCTGTTGAGCATGAAAGCAATGCGCCTGAGCAGTGAGCGAAGCGATTTGTACCAATAAAACGGCCGCTTGAGTACATTGCGTTAAATTGACGAGATGTTCTAGCCCGATGCGCACGATCTCTGCCGGCGAGCGCGCTTCCAACATCGCGCGGCTAATCAAACGCAATCCTCGTAATCGCTCCAACGACTGTTGAAGTTGTAGTTCAACATTCTTGCGCTGGGTGATCTCTGTGCAATAAATGCGCGCCGATTGATTATGGGGGGTAAGAGAAATGCTCTCTAAAAATACGCGTTCATCTAAAGCAATCTCACGAAAGACAACTCCTCGCTCACCTCGCTCGACGCGCCGTAAGATATCAGCAATATCGTCTGGCAAATAGGTTGCTGGATTGGTCAAACCGGCCCCTTCTAAAAAAGCAAGCGCAGCCGGGTTGGCGTAAATGATATTTCCTTTGACATCCACCTCTAACACCGGATGTGGATTCATCTCCGGGAAGGATGCCAGACGTTGTAATGGGTCAATATCCATATCTTATTCCCCCTTTCTCGCAGCCAGTTCATGTTCCAGGGCGCGGATGCGCTCTTTCAATTCCGCCATACGCAATTCACGTCCAACGATCAGGCGCTCAAAGCGCATTAAATCCTCTTCTCTCTGAAGCAAGGCGGACTCGATTTTCTTCCGCTCTAGCGACGCCCCCAGGATACCGGCAGCAGTTTGCAATGCATCAACCTCTGCTGCTGACCATGGGCGCTCAGTACGACAATCGGCGAAGCTAATAAATCCGCACCACTCCCGCCCGGCGAATACAGGAATCGCTGCAATTGAACGCACGCCTAGCGGCGCAAACATCATCTGCTCACGAAGGGGTAATTTGCTCACCGCTCCCGCGATCGCCTCTCCGACGCTCATGACTTCAACCCACCGTTCCAACCCCATCTCCTCATACGAGAGAAAGTTGGCGGGCGATTGCATCGCCGCCTGCGCAGTGTTTTGAGATGTCCATGAAAAGAGATTTCGTAAACATAATGCCCCTGTGGGGTCGAAGTAATTTTCAAATAAATGGGCATGATGACTACTTGTAACTTCGCCAAGTCGCTCTAATAGAAGACGAACATCTGCTTCCCAATCCACGCCAAGCAAGAAGCGACCAGCAATTTCGCTCACCGCTCGTAAGATTTGTTCACGACGGCGTAGTTGTTCTTCAGAATGAATGCGCTGGGTAATATCCAAAAAGACCACCGCGAATTGATTTTCACCGCTGCGGTAGGCGGTTACTTCATAGTGCTTCTGTAGCGCTTCAGCGAAATGTTGAAAACGTGCCGTTTCGCCGCTGCTTACCACCTTCCCATAGGTATTGATCCAGAAATCTTCAAGGCCAGGCAAGATCTGGCGCGCCGTTTTGCCAATAATTTCTCCCAATTGCAACCCCGTCAGTCGTTCAAACGCAGGGTTGACTGCCAGGAAGCGATAGTCTTGCGGCCGACCTCCATCGTCGAATAACATCTCATGAACCGCAAAGCCATCCGGCAAGATCTCAAATAAATCTCGATAATCCTGCTGGATCTGCCGCACCTCGGTCACATCAATTTGAACACCTACCACTCGCGTCGGTGCGCCGTTTTCGTCGCGGTACACTCGTCCGCGATCAATCATCCAGCGCAGGCTTCCATCCGGCCACATCAGACGATATTCCAATTCCAACCTATCCCCTTCTGCCAAAAAGGCTTGCACCCCCTGATCCACTCGGGCGCGATCGTCTTCAAGGATGCGCGATAGCCAGGTTTCGTAGCTGGCCCGCGCCTCACCCGGCGACAAACCCATCAGACGGTAATTTTCATCTGACCAGTAAATACGATTATTGCGCAAATCCCACTCCCAAACGCCAGCGCGGGCAGTTTCCAGCGCGATCTGCAACCACTCGTAATTGAGGCGCAATTTCTCCTGACTGGCGCGCAGCTCTTCTTCGATCTGTTTGCGCTCAGTGACGTCAATGATCAGGCCTTCCAGTGCCTGCGTCTGGCTATTCTCATCAAAGATGCCCTGGCCACGCTCCCATACCCAACATAATGCCCCATTGCGTCGCTGTATTCGGTATTCTAATTGATAAGAGCGCCGCTCAGCCAGCGCTGAATGAATTTCATCATTCACCCGCTGGCGGTCTTCCGCCAAGATGAGAGAGGCGTAACTCAACCGAGCATTATTGAGCAAATCCTCCGCCGGATAACCTGTCAAATCCAGACAACCCTGGCTGATAAATTCCATTGTCCAATCAACGTCATCTTTACAACGATAAACCACCCCAGGAAGACTGTCCATCAACGTAGAGAGCATACGCTCACGCATCTGCAATTGGTCGTTCACGCGTTGCAACTCTTGCTCAGCCTGGAGGCGGCTTACCAACAAATGATTGAACTCGTCAGCTACCGCGGCGATTTCCAATGGACCATTGGGCGAGGCGCGCACGCTTAGATCGCCTGCAGCGGCTTTTTGCGCCGCTTGCGCCAACACCTGGATCGGCTGGGCAATTTGCCGGTTGAGTAACATCCCAATCAGCAATATGGTTGTCAGCGGGATGAGTAAAAACAACACCGTATCCCGAGCGCGGTTCCACAACGGAACGTATACATCAGATAGACGCGCCTCGGAAATCACTCTCCAGCTGCTGCCCGAAAGTTCCACCACGCAGAATAGCTTTCTCTCTCCTTCGTCGTCTTGGGCAGTGAAGCAACTTTGATCTGCTTTATATGCATGAAGCAAACCATTATCCGTCGCCTTTTGACCCAATTCATCTGGCGACGTTTGCGCGCTTACCGCCGTCACACCCTGCGAGCTGAGCAAAGTAAATTGAATATCTTGTGGGCGATAAACATCAGCCAATACAGCCTCGAACTGAAACAAATCTATCGAGGCAACTAACGCGCCATTTGGCTGGGATTGCGCATTCAAGAGAGGGAGAACCGCCCAGGCTACCCATCGCCCGGTTACCGGGCCATGATGTGGTTCGCTCAATGTAAAACGATTTGAGGAAAGGGCTTGTTGAACCGCCAGCTTGCCTTCCGGGGCAGCATATACTTCCCCCGCCTTCTTCACCGCTGAACAGATGATCTTGCCCTGCGGGTCAACAAGGAGATAGTTTACATGCGCCAGTTCAAGCTCGTTGATCTGGCTAAAGACTTCATCACAGCGGTTGGCGTCCATCCGATGCACATCCAGGCGCAGCGAGATCGCCCCCAACATGGCGCGCGAATTTTGCAGGAAATTCTCTCCCGCTTGAGCTGCTCCTTGCGTGATCTGCAAATGATCTTTGACTACATCATGATGGATGTAATAATAGTCTCGATACAACCTGTCAGCGATCACCACAAACGCCAATAAACCAACCCCTAAGATTAGAGCGTTAAGTTGGGAACGGATCGAATAGCCTCTCACAAGCTACTCCAAAAGTTATTAATCCATGTATCTACTCAGCCAACCCTCCCAAAGCTCATCAATCAGGCTATTCCGACAAATCTAATTCGTAGAAAGCATTCGGAAATTCCCCACACCCCTAACACCGCCCCTTTCCCGACGGGAAGGGGCGCTAGGGAGATGGGTGAGAAAGGTAGTATCCGAACATTTTCTTGTAGAGATAGGCTTTTTATTATGCCGAAACAACCAGCAAGAGGATGAGTAGTTACAATTCCAATAAACACTCGGCGAACATGATCCAACATGATTTCCGCCGGCGAACATATAAGTTAACGTGAGTACGGGATAAGGGACTTCACCTGGGATAAACTTGTGTTTACCAGA
>DYGV01000015.1:27736-43647 GCA_020724505.1 Anaerolinea thermophila | reverse complement strand
AATCAACCCGGATCAATTCCACCTGCGCAAGCTGATCCAAATTTCCTGCGCCGGCAGCAAACATGCAGACCTGGATTTCGCGGCGCAATTCGTAGATGACGCGGATGACCTCCTCTGTGGAACGAGCGGCGGCTTTCAAGAAGGGGGAAGCCATGCCGCCCAGCCGCGCCCCTAGCGCCAGGCATTTGGCAATGTCCACGCCGGTACGCAATCCGCCGGAGGCGATGACAATCAATTCCGGTGCAGCGCGGCGCACGTTGAGGATTGCCTGTGCAGTTGGAATGCCCCAATCCACAAAGGCGGCCGCCAGACGACGCTGGCTTTCATCTTTGGCACGGTGCATTTCCACCTGTGACCAGGAAGTGCCGCCGGCGCCGGCCACATCAATCGCCGCCACGCCGGCATCCGCCAGCCAGCGAGCGTCTCTCTCTGAAAAACCCCACCCCACTTCTTTGGCGATCACCGGTGTTGGCAGCGCCCGGCAAACGGCTTCGATTTTTTTTAACAGTCCAGCCCAACGAGTGTCGCCTTCGGGTTGCACAGCTTCTTGTAGAGCGTTCAAGTGCAAAATCAGGGCGTCTGCCTCGATCATTTCCACCGCCCGCAGACATTCCTGTACGCCAAAACGATCATTAAGCTGTATAGCGCCCAGGTTGGCGAACAACAAAACCTGGGGGGCGTATTGCCGCACCTGGAAAGAAGCTGCCAGTTGAGGGTTTTCGATGGCTGCACGTTGCGAGCCAACACCCATGGCGATGCCCGTCTCTTGAGCAGCGAGAGCCAGGGCGCGGTTGATCTCCGCCGCCTGGTCGGTGCCGCCAGTCATGGAGGAGATCAAGAGCGGTGCGCGCAGCCGGCGCCCGAACAATTCCAGAGAGAGATCAATCTCTTCCAGGTTCAGCTCGGGCAGCGCCCGATGGACAAAGCGATAGTGCTCTAGCCCAGTGGTCAGCCCCGAGCGAACGTCCTCTTCCAGGTTGATGCGGATATGGTCGGCTTTGCGCGCCTCGATCGGCGTAACTTCTGTCATTTCATGGTGTTCCTTGTTGGTGAGGCAATCTTACCAGCCCGACTTTGGACTGTCAACAGAGCACCTTGAGGCAAACCCGGTGATCTACTCCGGCAGTCAGTTCCTTAAACTATAGACTTGACAGGACTGACGAGCGGGTTACAATTGGCGCGAATTGTCAAACAACCATCTCTTTAAGGAGGAATATCTCATGGCGGACACATTTTCCGAAATCAAGGAAGTTATCGTCGAATTGCTCAACGTGGACCCAGAAAAAGTAACCCTAGAGGCGCGATTTCGCGAGGACCTGGAAGCCGATTCGCTGGACCTGGTGGAGCTGATCATGGCATTCGAAGACAAGTTTGGCGGCGAGATTTCAGACGAAGACGCTCAGTCCATCACCACCGTGGGCGAAGCGGTAAAATATGTCGAAGAACACATGAAATAGCCCTGGTGCGCTCTAGCAAGCATAGGGCGCGGCTTGGTTCGAACAAGGAATCATTCGCAATGAGAGGACAGCGTGTAGGCTGTCCTCTCTGCCAGTTTGGGACCTATCCGACCTGACAGGCAAGTGCATCCTGCCAGGTCTTCGTTGTTGCTAAAGCAGTTCGGGGATTTCCTCTGGATGGCGAGCCACTTTCACCCCTGCCCGCTGCAGCGCCTTGATCTTGTCTTCAGCAGTGCCTGATCCACCTTCGATGATAGCCCCGGCGTGACCCATCCGCTTTCCAGGAGGGGCGGTTTGCCCGGCGATGAAGCTCACCACCGGCTTGGTCATGTAATCGGCAATGTATTCGGCGGCTTTTTCTTCATCGCTGCCGCCAATCTCGCCGATCAGCACCACTTTTTCGGTCTGCGGGTCTTCGTTGAACATGCGCAGGCAGTCAATAAAATTGGTGCCGTTGATGGGATCGCCGCCGATGCCTACGCAGGTGCTGACACCCATGCCCTTTAGTTTGAGGGCGTAAAGCACTTCATACGTGAGCGTGCCGGAGCGAGAAACCACCCCAATATTGCCAGGGATGGCGATGTTGCCAGGGATGATGCCTACCTTCGCTTCACCTGGGGTCAATAAACCAGGGCAGTTGGGGCCGACCAGGCGCACGCCCTTCTGATCCAAATAATTGCGCACGCGCATCATGTCCAGCACGGGGATTCCCTCCGTGATACACACGATCAGCGGAACGCCGGCATCAGCAGCTTCGAAGATGGCGTCGGGCGCGAAGCGCGCCGGTACAAAGATGACACTGGTGTTGGCGCCGGTGGCTTCTACAGCCAGTCTTACCGAATCGAAAACAGGAATTTTATCCAACACCCATTCGCCGCCCTTGCCTGGCGTTACGCCAGCCACAACATTGGTGCCATACTCTACCATCTGCTGAGTGTGAAACAGACCTTCGTTTCCGGTGACGCCTTGCACCAGCAGGCGGGTATGTTTATTTACCAGGATGCTCATTACTCAACCTCCCATCGCCACGGCGACAGCCTTTTGGGCTGCGTCGGCCAGGGTTTCGGCAGTGATCATGTTAGCGTCCGCCAGGATCCGGCGACCTTCTTCGGCATGGGTGCCCACCAATCGAATAACCATAGGCACATTGGTCTTGACTTCGTTCAAGGCAGCCAGGATGCCACGCGCCACTTCGTCGCCGCGGGTGATGCCGCCAAACACATTAAACAGCACCGCCTTCACGTTCGGGTCGGACAGAATGATGCGCAGGGCGGCGGCCACCTTCTCTGAACTAGCGCCCCCGCCAATATCCAGGAAATTGGCCGGCGACCCGCCGAACAGCTTGATGATGTCCATGGTGGTCATCGCCAGGCCCGCGCCGTTGACCATGCAGCCGATGTTGCCATCGAGCTTGATGAAGGACAAGCCGTAGCGTCGGGCTTCAATTTCCGACGGCGCTTCCACATCCAGGTCGCGCATCTCCGCCAGCGCTTGCTGGCGAAAGAGGGCATTGTCGTCAATCAACATTTTGCCATCCACAGCCAGCAGATTGTTCTCGGCGGTAATCACCAGGGGGTTGATCTCTGCCAGCGTGGCGTCGCAATCCACATAGGCCTGCCACAGACCGCGAGCGATCTGCCCAAACTGTCGCCAGTGTTCGCGTGGCAGGTCAATGCCGGCGGCGATGTCGCGCGCCTGATAATCGCGCAGGCCGAGCAGTGGATCAATATGAACTTTGATGATTTTTTCCGGCGTCTGGCGCGCCACCTCTTCGATCTCCACGCCCCCGGCGGAGGAAGCCATCATCACCGGCTTGCGCGCGGCGCGGTCGTTGGTGATGCCTAAATAAATTTCAGTTTCGATGTTGGCGGCTTCATCCACCAAAACCTTGCGCACCGGCAGGCCCTTGATCTCCATAGTGAGGATTTGGGCAGCCATTTCCGAGGCTTCTTCGGGCGTTTTGGCCAAGCGGATGCCGCCAGCTTTACCACGCCCACCCACCAAGACCTGCGATTTAATAACAACGCGGCTACCCAGTTCTTTGGCGATCTGTTTGGCCTCATCTGCGGTAGCCGCCACCCGTCCTTTGGGGATCGGGATGCCATATTTAGCGAATATTTGCTTGGACTGATACTCATGTAGCTTCATGCACGCAAAATCTCCCTATGACCAGGTTTTCACTGGAACGACGACGCTCCGATTATACCACCCAGCGAAACGAAAAGACGCGGCCGAAGTCGCGTCTTTTCGCACTGCTGGGGGCAAAGGATTCGAACCTCTACATACGGATCCAGAGTCCGCTGTCCTACCGTTAGACGAGCCCCCACTGCGCAGCGCATTCTACCACGAATGACACAAGTCGTCAAACGCGCGCAAACGATGGAGGACGCTTCTCAACCAGAGAGCGATTGAACGCTCCTAGCATGAACGTCCCGCAGGCCCCCTAAACCTGCGGGACGTTTTGCGCTCACCCAGCATTGGTGAGAAACCAGCGCCTGGTTTGCGAAAACAATAACCGTTGCGATTACACAAATAGCTGTTTGATGTCCAAGCAAAGCGTCGCGGAGGCGCGATAACAAGGAGCGTAATTCTTCTGTCTCCTCCTGATCCAGACAACCCCAAGGGGCGTAAAAGTAACGATCCGTCAATTCCTCCGCGCTTTGACGAACCTCCAGGCCTTGTGGAGTCAGCCGATATCCACTCGTTTCCTCCTCGATCCAACCGCGGTTCACAAGTTCTTGCAAGGCCTGCCGATATTCGTGGGGCGAGCGGCCGCGTCGCCCAAGCTTTGCACACAGCTCATCTAACGTGGCCGCTTCTCCACGCCACAGGTAGGTCAACGCTTCCCAGGCGTGAGCACAAACGTCGTGTGTTTGCCAAGCCGCCAGGTGGGCGTCGTCGCGATAGGATGCCAGATCGCTCAGGTATTGGTCAATGCGCGCCACAATTGAAGTGAAGAACTCTGGCTCCGTGCGCCGGCTGTGAGCAATGCACCACTTCCCCGGTGGCTCCGGCGCGCTCAGGCAGGCAAACACAAGCCTCCGAAGCAGGTCTGCCAGGCGCTCTAAATCCTGTGAGGGCAACGGGTGCAGGGTTGCCATCTCGGCATACGCGGCGTCAATGATATGTCTCGCTGCCCGTCGCCCCAGTTCTGTCAGACGATACTTATCTTCTGCAACTGCTACCAAAAAGCCGCCATTGGCCGCGTTCTCCAATCGCTCTGCGTAAAGGCGTGGGGAGGTATAGGGAGAGCGAATGCGGAGCGTCTCTGCCGATATGGGATCCGGCTCAAAGGTTAAGGCTAACAGCAGCCAGCCCTGCCATTCGGGGCTCTTAAAACCGCACTCAGCGGCGACCTGCTCCATCGCCGGGTAATAACGTGAACCAAGCGCTTGAAGCGCTTCTTGAGCCAGAGGCCAAAGGGTATTGAGGTCCATTTTTTTCTTCTTGGTAAGGTAGAGCCTTGCATTAGAGTTTTCAGCAGTTGAAACTACAACTGGAAGAGCACGAAGACGGCTTAAAGGCTTAGCGCCGACCAGACGAGCGCACCTTGACCGAAATTCGCCTCCAGCAGATGGTCTTTGAGGCGTCCCAGCTTCTCCTGGCGGTTGAGCAGGGTGCGCAGCGCGCCAGCCGCCTGCAACCCGCCAACCAATTGAAAGCCCACCAGGCGATCATCCTGCACGTATAAAGTGCGCCAGCCGCCGTTGACGCGAGCGCGCAAGACTTCCTCGCCATGTTTCAAGCCGGCAGCTAGGATGCGGAGGCCGAGATGTTTCAAGCTGTTCATGCGTTCCGCGCCTTCGTAAGGAGTGGGGCAGCCAAGACCGCGCTTGCCCAGGTTCAAACCGACCACGCGACCTTGCTCGATGGCGTTGGGCAGAATGGCGTGCACATAAACTTCACCGGTCAGGCGATCGGGGGTTTCAACCACATCGCCAGCCGCATATACATCTGGGGCGGAAGTCCTCAGATAGTTATCCACGCTAATCCCCCAGCGGCAGGCGATCCCGCTGCCTTCCAGAAAGTCAATGTTGGGGCGCACACCGGTGGCGGCAATGAGCAAATCTGCGCGCAGAACTTCGCCCGTTTCCAATTCAACGCCGATCGCGATGTTCTTCTCGCCGACGAAACGTTTGGCTTTGGTGTTCAGGCGCACCTCGACACCGCGCTGGCGCATGATCTGTAACGCAAAGGAAGCGGTGAAGGGATCCAACATGGCTGGCATCACCTGGTCGAGCATCTCCACTTGGGTGACCTGCACACCCAATTCGCGCAACAAGAGGGCAATTTCCATGCCGATGAAACCCGCGCCGACGATCAACGCCGTGCGCGCTTCGCCCCGCTTCACCTTGTCAACTGAGGCTTGCGCAGCGCTGAGCGATTTGAAGTTATACACACCCGGCAGGTCCACGCCGGGCAAGGGGGCGTAGAGCCGGCTGCCGGCAGCTATCACCAGATGGTCATAAGCCAGGATGCCGCCATCCGCCAGGCAAACTTGATGCAAAGCAGGGCGAACCGAAGTCACCTGCACACCCGGACGATAGTCCACCTGAAACTGCTCAGACCAGTTAGCGGGACGCCAAAAATGCGAGTTAGAACCGGTGATGAAGTGATCCACCATAGCCGGCGGGGAATAGGGCGGAAAAGGCTCTGCGCTGAGCATGACCACGCGGCTCTGCCGGTCGTGTTCCCGCAAAGTTTCGACGGCCACGACGCCGGCGGGGCCGGCGCCAATCATGATAACGGTATCAGCCATAGGCACCTCCTATGGTTGGCGGCGGGCAGGAGCTGTGCGCTCCTGCCCTGCCGCCTATGCCAGGGCAAGCTCAGGCTCTGGCATTACAATGCTATTGGGGTCTAGGGCAGAAAGCCCCAATCCGGCGCGCTTTCGTTCGATATGGCGGCGGATCAGCACTGCGGCGCGGTTCGGATCCGGCTCTACGGCAAAAGTCGCTCCAAACACGCCCTCCAGACCCTCGGTAAGCAGCTTGACAATGTTCGGGCTGCCGAAGATTGGCGGGGCGACACCCAGCACAGTGTAGATGCCCGAGGCGACCACATACGCCCCGATGGCAACCGCCTTTTCCGAGTACCATTCTGGCGCAGCGCCGGCTAACGGCAAGGCGCTGATATCCACGCCCAGAGCGTTGGCCAGGGCAGCCGCCAGCACCAGGATGCGGGTGTTATCCACACAACTGCCAAAGTGCAACACTGGTGGAACACCCAGGGCTTTACATACCGTTCGTAATCCCGGGCCGGCCAAGTCGGCGGCTTCGGGCGTCATCAAGCCGGCTTTGGCGTCTGCAACAGTGGCGCAACCGGTAACCACTACCAGGACATCGTTTTCGATCAGGCGGCGGGTCAATTCGGTATGACCAAGGTCTTGTTTGATCTTGGGGTTGTTGCAGCCCACAATGCCCACCGCGCCGCGGATGCTGCCCTGCACGATGGCGTCAATCAACGGCTGCGGCGAACCGCCCAAGGCGCCGAGGACAGCTTCAATCGAAAAACCGGTCATCATGGGCGTTGGCTCTACGGGGATATGCACCCGCTCCGGCACCCGTCGGGCGTAGTTCTCGATGGCGCTGCGCACGATCTGCTTGCCGATCTCCAAACCATGCTGCGGGTCAAAGTGGACATGTTCTGCGCCGGGAAATTTAGCTTTATCGAAGGTGCTGATGACTTTGGTGTGGAAGCACTTTGCCACCTCGGTGACCGCGGGCATGATGCACTGGTAGTCCACCACCATCAACTCGACTGCGCCGGTGAGGATGCACAGCTCTTGTAACAAATGGTTGCCGGCCATGGGGATACCCTTGCGCATCAACACCTCGTTGCCGGTGCAGCATACGCCAGCCAGGTTGACCCCCTGAGCGCCCTTCTCTTTGGCGAGAGCAATCAACTCCGGGTCTTGCGAGGCGGCGACGATGACTTCGCTGAGCATGGGGTTGTGCCCATGCAGGATGATGTTTACCATGTCCTTACGCAACACGCCCAAATTCACCTGAGACATCTTAGGGGTCGGCACGCCGAAGAGGGTATCCGAAAGCTCGGTGGCGATCATAGAGCCGCCCCAACCGTCGCTCAAACTGGTGCGCACGGCGTGCAACAGGATGTTTACCCAATCATTATCCACGCCCATGTGGGTACGGTGTAGCGCTTCCACATTCTCTCGGTCAACGCCGCGCGGATAGACGCCGGTTTTCTCCCAAATTTCCTGACGGCTGCGCGGGGCGCGTCGGGCGAGCGGCAGCTTCTCGCGCCGCATGCCATAGTCTTCCATCATCTCCCAGGCTAATTCTTTAGCCAATTCTTGATCGCTCTTGCCTTCGACCGACAGACCATATTCTGCCGCCAGACGTCGCAGCTTTTGCGGGTCGCTGACTGTATAAACGTCGGTTTTACCCTCGCCGACCATGTAGAGCGTTTCCAGGATATCGCGGCCGTGATCCGAGTGGGAAGAAGCGCCGGCGGCAATGGAGCGCGCCAGGTTGCGGGCGACGATAATATCCGCGTCTGCACCGCACACGCCCTTTTGGCGGCCTTCGCCAAATGGATCCACGCGACAGGGTCCCATGGAGCAGATGCGACAACTGGTGCCCAGGCTACAATAGCCGCACTGCGGCTGTTGTTTGGTGAGGCGATCCCATACAGTTTCGATGCCTTCTTGTTTTGCGATCTCCAGCATCGCTTCTGTATCGCGCTGAATGCTCTTTTTGTGATAGCCATTTCCGCTGAATTCGGGTGACATGCTACACACTCCTTTGCTTTCCACCATCGGCGTTGATCATGCTGACAGCCATTCCCCATTCACGCCAGGTTTCAATCGAAGTGGGCGCCGGCGCTGCGCCGGCGACGGCTAATTCGCTGCCAACCGCTTGCAACGCGCGAGCGCTATAGCGAACGCGGGCAGCCTTGACCAGTTCATTGATGTCGCCAAATTCTAACGCGCCCGCCTTGCAGGCTTCCACGCACGCCGGGATCTCACCCTGTCGCTGGCGTTCGATGCAATGATCGCATTTGATGGCGACGGCGGCCTTCTCCGGCGCAGCAAGCGATGCATGATAAGTGATGACATCGAAGGGACAGACCATGGCGCACATGCCGCAAGCGATGCATTTGCGCGCCTCAACCAGGACGATCTGAGGGAAATCGGCTGGGCGGAAGATTGCGCCCGTGGGGCATACGCTCTGGCAGGGTGCAGGGGAACAATGGCGACATTTGTTGGGGAACGAGGTGTTTAATTCGAGGCCAGGCTCGGCATGGATGCGCGGTCTGGGCAGTGGGGTTTCAAATACAGCCCAAAAGAGGCTCTTAGTTTGCGAATGGGCGACCGCGCAGGCTGCTTCGCACTGTTTGCAACCGATGCAGCGCTCTGGATGAATGAAAACGGTCTTCATGCGCTCTTCCTCCTTTCCAGGCAATTTTCTGGTTTTTCGTTGCGACCATCACTATATGGGTATCCCGATCGGATCAGTCACCTCCTTCCCTAACTTAGACAACTCCATTCCCACGGCAATGGTGAATGCGGCGATGTGAACTAGCTATGCACGAGAACCTACCTTATCCCCCATTTTAAATTTTCGCGAATTTGAACGCTAAAAGTAAAGTAAGAATCGTCACCCGAAAAAGGGGACATTTGTCATGCCAATTTTGGATCGTCTCCCTATTGGATGTTGATAATCAATGGGATAGATGTCTGGGCCGCCGAGCGCACAGAGAACAACCATGAAAATCTCCACATATTCTGCCCCTGGATTGAAGAAAGATTCTCTGTGCTTTTTGCAAACTCGGCGGGGAAATTTTATTTAGGGACCACCGCCTCACCCTTGTTGACGCATTGCGGCGCATCTGGTAAAATCTCTCCGCCCAGGGCGTGGTACCCTTCGCCCGGGCTTCGCCGCGCAAACGGCTTATATTTCACTGTTCCGAAAGGGCTTGATACAATGAAGGTGTTACTTATTAAAGACGTATATAAATTAGGCCGCGCCGGAGACGTCAAGAAGGTCGCTGACGGCTATGGCCGCAACTATCTGATCCCACAGGGACTGGCGGTGCTGGCTACTCCGGGCGCGTTGGCTCAGGCTGAGCGCATCCGTTCGCAGGCAAATGCCAAGCGAGCCGCGCTGAACAACGAATTGAGCAATGTGGCAGAGATCCTCTCTCAATTGACTCTGGCGTTCCCCGCCAAAGCCGGCGAGACCGGGAAGTTGTACGGCTCGATCACCGCAGCAATGATCGCCGAAGCGATCAAAAAAGAGACCGGCATCGAAGTTCAGCGTCGGCAGATGGACTTCGAACCCATCCGTAACCTGGGCACGTATAAAATCCGCGTGCGCTTGACTATTGACCTGGTTCCTGAAATCACAGTCATTGTTCACCGCGAAGGGGAGACGGTAGAGATCCACAGAGTCAAGCCGTCCGATGAAGGCAAAGCTGCAACAGCGGAGGAGGCCGTTGTTGCTGAAGCCACAGCCAACGAATAAGCGATTATTCTTTCTGGTTGAGCCGGCCTGATCGCGCGGGAGACAGGTTTTGTCTTAACTGCCATCAGGCCGGTTGACTTTTGCAGAGATGAACACCTCGGTCGGCCAACAACTCCGCCAGGCGCGGGAGCAACGCTCGCTGACGATTGAGCAGGCAGCCGCAGCCACCCGCATCCGCCCGCATTATCTGCGCTCGCTGGAGGCTGACGAGTTCGAGGCGATGCCTTCGCCTGCCCATGGGCGTGGCTTCTTACGCGCCTACGCCGGTTTTCTGGGGCTGGAAGCCGAAAAGTTGCTGGCGGCCTTGGATGAGACAAAATCTGGGCCTGCGCCAGGGGACGGTTCCCCTCCCCAACCTGCAGAGCAGGAGGACACACCCAAGGCGTTCGACGATAGCGAAGCGAGCGCGATTTTCATCGAGGTGGGGCAAAAGCTGCGCAAGCAGCGAGAGCTACTGGGATTATCCCTGGAAGACATCGAACGCCATACTCATTTGCGCCAACGCTATCTAGAGGCGCTCGAAGAGGGGCACTTGGAAGGTCTTCCTTCGTTTGTCCAGGGGCGCGGCATGTTGGACATCTACGCGGACTTTTTGGGAATGGACGGCGAGGCCATGCTGCTGCGCTTCGCTGAGGGACTACAGGCGCGCCTAGCTGCACGTCAGGCTGCTGAGCAACCCGCCAAGGCCGAATCACGGCGACGACGACGTTTGCCGCCGCGCTGGCTGAGGCGTCTCCTTTCCGGTGATGTCCTCATCGGCGGCGCGTTGACGGTCTTTCTAGGGTTATTTGTAATTTGGACGGCGATCCGCATCTTTGCTCAAACCAGCGAACAGACGCCCAGCCCCACTGCGCCTTCCATCGCCGAGGTGTTGCTGGCGACTGCTATCCCCAGCGAAACACCAACGCCTCAACCATCGCCGACCCCTGCGGTGCAGGCTCTACCCCTCCAGCCGCAAGCGACCGATCCCCAAACGGGGGCGCTTATCTCCCCGCTCTCAAATGCCAACATACAGGTCGGGATCAATGTGCGCCAGCGCGCCTGGATGCGGGTTACCGTGGATGGAAAGGTGGAGTTTGAAGGCCGCGTTATCCCTGGCAGCGCGTATACCTTCGCTGGCGACTCGACGATAGAAATCTTGACCAGCAGCGGCTCAGCTTTACAGGTATTTGTGAACGACGCCGATCTTGGCCCTATGGGCGGTTTTGGACAGGTGGTCAACCGCATCTACAGCCCGCAAGGGGTGATCACACCCACGCCCACCATCACTCCCACCCCTCCTCCAACGCAGCCGGCGACGCCCACTGTCATTCCGCTCGCCACAGAGGCCGGGCAGATCACGCCGCCCACGATCCCCTAGCCGCCCAGGTGCCAATCGTTAATTAGAGGTGACCATGAATCCAAAATCATTTCACATTGTTTCGCTGGGCTGTGCCAAAAACACGGTGGATTCCAGCTCCATGGCGCAGCTTATGACGCGAGCCGGTTATGTCCTGACGGATAAACCGGAGCGCGCCGGCGTCATTATCGTCAACACTTGCGGCTTTATCGGGCCGGCAAAGCAGGAATCGCTGGAGACGCTGAACGAGTTTGCCTCCCGCAAACGCAAGGGGCAGCTTATAATCGCCGCCGGCTGCCTCACCCAGCGTTATGGCGTGGAAGTGGCGCGCCATACGCCGGGACTGGACGGCATTTTGGGCACCCGGCGGTGGATGGACATCGTTGAGGTGGTGCAACGGCTGCGAGCCGAAAAG
The DNA here is from genome assembly GCA_020724505.1 of Anaerolinea thermophila. Classification (GTDB taxonomy): domain Bacteria; phylum Chloroflexota; class Anaerolineae; order Anaerolineales; family UBA4823; genus RBG-16-57-11. Next base: position 31,947 of record DYGV01000015.1, on the reverse strand, counting down.
CACCCACAACCGCTCTACCATCTGCCAGATAGCCCCACCGTTGGCGGCGAGGTCAGCGGAGTGCAACGCGCTGCGCTGCAAGGCGGCAGCGCCTATCTCAAGATCGCCGATGGTTGCCGCCGCCCGTGCGCGTTCTGCGCCATCCCGTTGATCAAAGGCACAGCCTTGAGCCGTCCGGTCGAGTCTATCCTCGAAGAAGCACGTTCGATGCAAGCGCTCGGCGTGCGCGAGCTGATCTTGATCGCCCAGGACACCACCGATTACGGCTACGACCTGGGGATGAAAGACGGCCTGGCACAACTGCTGGAAAAACTGACGCAAGCCGCGCCCGCCATTGACTGGATTCGCATCTTGTATGCTTATCCTGGCTATGTGACCGACCGCCTGATCGAGGTGATGGCGAAATATCCCCAGATCCTGCCTTATCTGGATATGCCATTGCAGCACGCTCACCCCGACACCCTGCGACGTATGCGTCGTCCGGCGAACATCGAATGGGTGCACCGCACGCTGGAGAAGATGCGCCGCACTCTCCCAGATCTGGCACTGCGCACCACGTTTATCGTCGGCTACCCCGGAGAAACCGAACAAGAATTCCAGGCACTGCTGGATTTTGTGGATGAGATGCGGTTCGACCGCGTGGGCACTTTCCAATTCTCCTTCGAGCCGGGCACCGCCAGCGAGCCGTTGGGCGACCCAATCCCGCCAGAGGTCAAACAGGAGCGCTATGAGCGCCTCATGGAACGCCAAGCGTCCATTTCACTGGAGAAAAACCAGGCGTTGGTGGGCAAAACGCTGGAGGTATTAATCGAAGGACAGGGAGATGGCATCTCGCTGGGCAGATCGTACCGCGATGCGCCCGAAATTGACGGTCTGGTGATCGTTGAAGGCGAACATCCCGTGGGCGAGATTCTGCCAATTCGCATCACCGGCGCCATGACTTATGATTTAAGCGGCGTAGCAATTCAACCCGCAGAGGCGCGCCGTGCCAAACAACCCTAACACACGCAGGAAACACTTTATGTTCGATATTCATCAGCCAGAAATCCAATTTGCTCTTCACGCTGTGCGCCAGGCAGCATTGCTGGCGCAAACCATCCAGACAGAAATGGTCACGCCGGCGTTGACCAAAGAAGATCGCTCGCCCGTCACGGTGGCGGATTATGCAGCGCAGGCGTTGGTTGGAGCGCTGTTGAGTGAGGCCTTCCCCAACGATGTAGTGGTGGCCGAGGAAGACACGGGCGCCCTTCGGCAGGCAGCAGCCGCCCACACGTTGGAGCAAACGACCCACTTTGTACGGCAGATACTTCCCCAGGCCACGCCCGAAAGCGTCCTCCGCTGGATTGACCACGGCCGCGTGGATGCCGCCCAGCGCTTTTGGACGTTGGACCCTATTGATGGCACCAAAGGCTTCCTGCGTGGCGAACAGTACGCCGTCGCCCTGGCTTTGGTGGTCAAGGGCCAGGTGCAAATCGGCGTGTTGGGCTGTCCCAATTTGGGCCACCCAAACCTGACCGAGGCGCTACAACTCGAATTGAACGGACCTGGCTCGCTGGTGATCGCGGTGCGCGGGCAAGGTACCTGGAGCGCTGCGCTGAATGAAGGGCAGAATTTTCAACAACTGAAGGTCTCCGACCAGGCAGATGCAAGAGCCGCCAGGTTGCTGCGTTCAGTCGAATCCGGCCATACCAATGTGGATCAGATTGGAGCGTTTGTGCAAGCGATGGGCATACAAACGCCGCCGCTGAGCATGGACAGCCAGGCGAAATACGCGGTGCTGGCAGCGGGCGGCGGCGAACTGCTGCTGCGCCTGCTCTCCGCAGACAAGCCGGGCTACCGCGAGAAAATCTGGGATCAAGCCGCCGGCTCGCTCATCCTGGAAGAGGCGGGCGGGCAGATCACCGACCTGGACGGCAAGCCGTTGGACTTCACCCCGCCGCGCTCTTTATCCCATAATCGCGGCATTCTGGCCTCCAACGGCGTGCTGCATTCAGCTGCGCTGCGCGCCCTGCGGACGATTCAAGCCTGATTTTCAAAAAGGACAAACCTATCTCGCCCTCATCGAACCAATGAGCCGTTCCACAATCTTCGCTGCCTTTCTCAGTTTGCTCGCCGTGTTCGCCGGTTTTCTGGTTCACGATCGCGTCTTCGAGCGCATGGCGCACATCGAAGATGAAATGGCTTATGTGTGGCAGGCGCAAGGCATCGCCGGCGGCCGGCTGACGCTGCCATCACCGCCGGTTCCAAAAAGTTTTCTGATCCCCTTTGTGGTGGATTATCACGGTCAACGCTTTGGCAAATATCCGCTGGGCTGGCCGGTGATGCTGGCGGTGGGCGAGAAATTTGGCCTGCGTTTTCTGGTCAACCCCCTGCTGGCGGGGCTGGGCGTATGGCTCACCTTTCGACTGGGCAAACGCCTGTTTGGGGAAACGGTGGGTCTGCTGGCAGCCGGCCTGACGCTGACCTCGCCATTCTTTCTGATGAATTCTGGATAATGGCTTTCGCATCCGTTCGGATTGGTGATGAGCGCGGCGTTTGCGCTGGCCTGGTTAGACGCTTTTTGGCAGCCCAGGCACCACCAGCCCTGGTTGCCCACATTGACCGCCGCCGGCGCGCTGGGGGTTTTGGCGCTATCTCGTCCCTTCACTGCGGTTTGCGTGGCTCTGCCGTTTGGGGTGCATGGCCTGTATTTGCTGGCGCGCGGTGAGAGCGCCGTCCGCCGCCGTTTGATCGTATTTACCGTGATTACTCTGTCGCTGGCGTCGTTGCATTTCGTTTGGCAATTTGCTGTAACCGGCGACCCGTTGCTGAACCCTTACACTTTATGGTGGCCTTACGACCAGATCGGATTTGGGCCGGGTCGCGGGCATTTAGAAGGCGGTCACACTTTATATCAGGCATGGATCAACACCCGTTTCAGCCTCTACGTGGGCCGTTTCGATCTGTTCGGCTGGGCAGGGTATTCCTGGATCTTTCTGCCATTCGGCTTGATCGCCGTCTTTCGCCAGCGCAACTGGCAATCGTTGCTGCCCATCAGCGTCTTCCCCAGCCTGCTGATTCTTTATATGGCATATTGGATCGGCTCATCGCTGTTTGGGCCGCGGTACTATTATGAGGGGCTATATAGCCTGACCTTGCTAAGTGCCGCGGGAATCGCTTGGCTGGCGGGTTGGCCGCTCCAGCCTGGTGCTACCTTTCCCAATTATCCCGGCCGGCAAAGTTGGCGTCCGCTGGGGGTCGCCGTCTTGCTCAGCCTGTTGGTGTCGGCGAATGTGTTCTTCTACACACCGGGACGATTGGAGAGGATGTATGGCCTGTATGGGGTGCAGCGCTCCCATCTGACGCCGTTTCAAACCCCACAGGCGCAGAAAATGACCCCCGCTTTGATCATCGTCCACACCTCGAAGTCGTGGATCGAATACGGCACGCTATTGGAATTGCAAGATCCATTTTTAAGCACACCGTTTATCTTCGTTATTTCGCGCGGGGCAACGGTGGACGAACAGGTGGCAGCAAGTTTTCCCGATCGCAATGTGTACCATTATTACCCTGCCAGCGAGCCTTATACTTTTTACCTGGCCGCCAAACGCTTGGTTACGCCTTAGATGACGGCTCAGCCTGCTCCCCAGCCGGCTCACGGTGGGCTTCGCAACCCCGGCGTCGGTTTCTAACCGATACCGGGGTAGATGCAGAAGTCGGAGTTTCACAGGCGGGTTCCCAAGCTACAATGAGACGAACATCACCAATAATCTTTTTCGTGCAGCCTTTTTATGCCAAATGAATTGACTTCTGCGCCAGTTGGGATTAAATTATTGGGTAATCGTGGAGAACAGTCTGCAAGATTCAGCGTCCATGCCTGAGGGTAAGCGGGACGCGCTTCGGCAACGCTTCAATCTGGCGCGTCTGTATTCTCGCGTCTCCCGACTTGAGGGGAAACTGATTATCCCGTATGTGTTGCTCACCTTGATGCTGGCTATCTTTGGCATCTACGTCATCACCCGCCTGGTTACATCAACCGTCCAGGAACGCTTCGTCAACCGCATGTACGAAGCAGCTGCCTCCGCTTCGGACGCGGTGGTGCGCCAGGAGCGAGCCAACCTGGAAAATCTGCGCCTGATCGTGTTCACCCAGGGCGTAACCGAAGCGGTAAAAACCAGAAATAGCGAAGCCCTGGAAGCCTTGATTCTGCCCCTCCTGGCTAACAACAAAAT
>DYGV01000015.1:11614-27726 GCA_020724505.1 Anaerolinea thermophila | reverse complement strand
AGAACGGGGTGGAAATTCTTACACTGGGATATGATCCAACGACGGGGCAATACCAACGGCGGCAAAATACCGATTTGCTGCCATACGATCTGGTGAAAAAGACGCTATCGGGCGTGGCCGATGAGCAGGGCGATAAATACGCAGATTTCATGAACACCAACTTCGGACCGGCCTTGGTCACCGGATCGCCAATTTATGACGAGCAGCGCAATCTGGTCGGCGGGGCGCTGATTGGTACCAGCCTGAGCCAGTTCCTGGTGAACATGAAAACTCAAGGTTTAGGCTCCGGCGAGGTGATCTTTTTCGATAACCAAAAGCACATTTTCATCACCTCGCTGCCCGAACCGGAAGGGGGCTACCATGCGCTGGAGATTTTTGCCCAGACGATCCCGCAGGCCGACATGCCACGCGTGCATCCGTTAGAGTTATACGGTCGCCCGTATGCAATTACCTTTACGGAGTTGCTCATCCGTAAGAAGCAGTTGGGTTGGCTGGGCGTCGCCATGCCCAGCGATTACGTGGTCAGCGCTGAAGCGCTCAGCCGAAACGCTTATATCCTGATTTTCAGCCTAGGCGCAGTGGCGATGATCTTATTGGGCTATATTCTTTCGCAAAGCATCGCCCAGCCTATACTGAAGCTGCGTTCGATCACCCAGGCTGTGGCTGCTGGCGACCTCAACCAGGATATCGGTATTCATCGCAGCGACGAAATCGGCGAACTGGCCAGCGCTTTTGACATCATGACCATCCGTCTGCGGGAACGCACCGCCGAAGCAGCGCGTCTGTACGCCGAAGCCATTCAGCGCAACAAGGAATTGGCAGAAACGAATGAACGGTTGCGCGCCACCCAGCAACAATTGATCCAATCCGAAAAACTGGCCGCCGTCGGTCAGTTGACTGCTGGCATCGTCCACGACGTGAAAAACCCGTTGACGGTGATCAAGGGCGTGGCTGAACTGATGCTCACCGAGGATAACCTGCCGGAGGAGATGCGCTCCGAATTATCGCTGATCCGCGACAGCGCAGTGAAAGCCAATAACATCGTCTCTGACCTGTTGAAATTCTCACGCCAGTCTAAGCCGGAACTGGAAATGCACGATCTACGCGCCACAGTTGAGGCTGCGCTGCGCCTGACCGCCTTCCCCATCCGCAAGGGGCATATCCAGGTCTATAAGGACCTGCCCGAAGAACCTATCGAAATGATTTATGATGACCAGCAAATCGAACAGGTTTTGGTCAACATCATCACCAACGCCATCCACGCCATGCCGAACGGAGGGACGTTGCGTGTGAACCTGAGCGCCTCGAACGGCGTCGCGGCCATCGCCATACAGGATACCGGTGTTGGAATGACGCCGGAAATTCAGATGCGCATCTTCGATCCTTTCTTCACCACCAAACCGGAAGGCGAAGGCACGGGATTGGGCTTGTCGGTGAGCTACGGCATCATCACCAACCATGAGGGGCGCATTGACGTACACAGCGTGGCAGGAGAAGGCAGCACATTTACCATTCTGCTCCCCATTCGGCAAAGCGCGCCTGTAAAGGAGAACCCGTGAACACAGCGGCCGAGCGTGTGTTGATCGTTGACGATGACGAAAACATCTTGTTCTTGCTTGCGCGGGCGTTGGAACGCAGCGGCTATCAGGTGGTCGCCCTGGCGGACAGCCAGCATGCCCGTGATAGGTTGCAAAGCGACGGGCCGTTCTCCGTGCTGCTCACTGATTTGATGATGCCCGGTCTGAGCGGAATGGATCTCCTGCAATACGCCCGCCAGCTTGACCCCTTTCTTGAAATTGTGGTCATCACCGCAGCCGGCAGCATCGAATCGGCCATCAGCGTGTTGCGAGACGGCAAAGCCTGGGATTATCTGCTCAAACCGCTCGACTCGCTGCAACAGGTGACTGCGGTCATAGACCGCGCAGTTGCACATCGGCGGTTGGCGCGTGAGCGCGCCGCTCTGCAGGCACAGGTCGAAGCGGAGGCCGAACGGCTGCGGGCTTTAGTGGCCAGCGTCAGCGAGGCCATCCTGGCTGCGTCCAGCCAGGGGCAAATCACGGTCGCCAACCCGGCCGCGCAACGCTTGCTAGGCCAAAAAGATCTGCTGGGCAGCCAGGTGGAAGCCGCTCTACCCTCGCGGTTGCTGGAACTGATTAAAAACTGGCGCGTGATCGGCAGTCAATATCCTGCCTCGCTGGAAATGAGCTGGAGCGCAAGCACCACGTTGATGATCAGTCTAGCGCCGCTGCCGGAGCCAGGTGGAAAAGCCGGCTGGGTGATGGCTTTGCGAGACATCACTCTGCTCAAAGAGCAAGAGAAACTCAAGACGCAGGCGCTCTCTGAGGTGATCGGCCGTATTCGCCTCTTGTTGGCGGAAGCGATGAACGCCTTGGTCGAGATCAATCTGCGTGCGTCGCAGGATGAGCGCACAGCGTCCAGCCTGTTTCGCCTGACGCGGGTTTGGGAGAATATCCAGACCTGGGGAGACGAGCTGATCGCCGTGGCGCAAGCAGACGCGGTGCGCGCCCCACAGCCCAAAACGGTGCATTTGGAACAATTACTGAAAGCGCTTGGTGAAGACACTGCGCTGCGCCGTCCATCAGGCGGAAGTCAACTGAGCATCGAAATAGCCGAGACGCTGCCGCCCATTCAAACCGACGCGGAGATCTTGAACAGCGCCCTGCAAAGCCTGCTGCGCCGCGCCGCCTTGCGCAATCCGCCGGATGGCGTCATACAGTTGCGGGCGTTGACGCACAATCAACAGGTATGGATTGCCATCAGCGATCAAGGGCCGGCAGCGGAAGATACCAACCCCTTGCGGGTGATGGATCAATCCATGAAGCGCCTGGCAAATGATCCGGCTGCATTGCCAGCCCATCTGGGGCTGGAGTTGATGCGCGCCCGCAGTATGGTAGAACGTTTGGAAGGACAGTTATGGATCGGTGGGCAGGGCCCACGCGGCAGCACTATCCTGCTATGCCTGCCGCTGGCGCTATCGCTGACCGCTCCAATGCGCTGAACGGCGAGGAAACAAGATGGTTGACGACGCTCAGCGCGCCCCCGAAACCCACGCCGATCTAAAGACGGAGCGCTCCGAAGTGGAGCAAAATCCGGCGCCGTGGATCGTAGTGGCGCTCATCGTCGCCGGAGTATTGACCTGTTTTAGCCAAATCGCCACGCTCAAACCGGCGACTTTGGCTGCCGCCGATGTGCGCTCGAAACTAGAAGCGGATTACGGCGTTTGGCAGCCGATGGAGGTGCCGCCGATCAACCCGGCGATTTTGGAGGATATCCGCCGCGATGAGGGGTTGCCCACCCACTTGATCGTGGAAGGCAATTACTGGGCACTAGGACCGCAAACCAGCCCGATGATCGTGATGGCGTCTGCCACGCCGAGCGCCAGCGCCGCGCCCACCCAACCTTTCGTCCAACCGCCGGCCACACCGGTGAGTGCTCTTCCCACCCTGCGACCCAGCGCAACGGAGCGGACTGCCCCGCTGCCAACGCGCACCCAGGTGGTTGTCCCGCCCCGGTCGCGCCCCAGCGCCACGCCGCGCCCCACCTGGACGCCGATCACGGAAACACCGTACACCCCCATCCCGCCGACCCCCACCCGGACGCCCACGCCGACCAACACGCCCACGCAGACCCGTACACCCACTCACACGCCAACCAGAACGCCTACACCCACCCACACGCCTCCACTTCCGCCCCCGCCGCGCCCAACCAACACCACCGTCCCCACGCCACCGCCGCCGCCCCCGCCAACCAATACGCCGACTCTGACGCCTACGCCATCACCAACGATCACGCCCACGCCAACCAGTACTTTTACACCTACTCCGATTGGATCTATTGAGGAAGGACCACCTAACGGATCTATCGAGGAAATCACCTGCGGTGATTCGCGCGTGATAATTTTTAGCGAGCCGCGAAATATCTCTTCAATGGTATTTTACGAATTTTATAATGATCAATGCGATGATGGCGAGGATAGAGTAGGAATATGTCTAGATCAAATCGAATTCTACTTGGGCGATTCTCCCTACGTCCCCGGGACGCCGCTCCCATTGCAGGCAACGCCGATATTCATCTGGGGGGATACCAACGCTGGCAATAACGGCCTAATATGGCCCGAACAAGTCGGAGCTAATGGGGAGGAGGTAGATAATGAGGGTGTACCATCCTCTCAACTTTATCCCGCTAACGGTAGCCAACAGACCGGCGTCTGTATTCCGATTACGCCGGGACCAACCTCCTATTATTACCTGGGCATCTATGCACCCTTTGATAACCCAACTACTCCCGGCGGCTGTAACGATGCCGCCCAGATCGATTCTTTTCAGCTCAACATTGATCTAAGCTTGTGTCCATACCCAACGCCAACTTTTACCCCTCCGCCTTAGTGCCATGTTTACGCGCAGCTTTGTAAGACCTGCTTTCTTTACGACCTTTTTATGGATTTTTTCTTTCGGCGCGACTACGCTAGGGAAGAAACCGGCTTCACCAGACTGCGAGTTACCTTTTGAACCAGGATGAGCGCTGCCTATCGAGTTCTCATTGTAGATGACGACCTCGCTCAAGCCGAAATGGTGAGCGAGTTTTTGCGCCTCTCCGGCTACGAGGAGATCGAACATGCGGCGAACATCCGTTCCGCCTGGCAACTGCTGGAAAACCGCGAATACGATATCGTGCTGCTGGATTACAAGCTGCCCGACGGCACCGGTTTGGACGTGCTGGAACAGATGTCGCGGCGCGATCCACCCATTCCGGTGGTCATGGTCACCGGCCAGGGCAGCGAACGCATTGCAGTGCAAGCCATTCAGCGCGGCGCGGCCGATTATCTGCTGAAAAGCGGCGATTACCTGCTTACCCTGCCCACCGTCATCCAGCGCACGGTGCAGGCGCACCGGCTGAAACTCTCCATCGAGCGCACCCAAGAGCAAATTCGCTATCAAGCGATGCTGCTCAACAACGTGCGCGACGCCATCGTGGTCTGGGATCTCTCCGGGCGTATTACCTATTGGAATCCGGCGGCGGAAACCTTGTTTGGCTGGCGCGCAGAAGAACGGATCGGGCGGCCAGCAGCACAGTTTTATCTCTCGGCATTCGACCCGCCGATCGTCGCGCCCAAACCTAGCGACCAAAGCAGCCATCACACGGTGCGCAAATTTACCCATCGGGATGGCAAAACTCTATGGGTGAGTTCACAGGTGAGCGCGCTGCGCTACCCGGACGAACCGGAACACGTGTTGGGCTATATGGATGTGTGCCACGACATCACCCGCCGCGTCCAGGCCGAACAGGCGCTGCGCGAAAGCGAGGCGCGTTACCGCGCCATCGTGGAAGATTATCAGACCGAACTGATCTCCCGTTTCAAACCCAATGGCGTGTTGACCTTCGTCAATGAAGTGTATTGCCGCTATTTTGGCAAGAGCCGGGAGGAGCTATTGGGGATGAACCTCTTGTATTTCATCCCTAACCACGAGCGCCCCAAGCTGATCCAACACCTGGCTTCTTTCAATGGAGACAGACCAACGGCCACATTAGAGCATCAGGTGCTCACCTCAGACCAGGGGCTGCGCTGGCTGCAGCGCACCGACCGGGCGATCTTTGACGATCACGGGCGCATCTTTGAGTTTCAGTCGGTCAGTCGAGACATCACCGATCGCAAACGCTTGGAAGATCAGATCCTGGCGGCGCAGGCGCATCTGGTGCAGGCTGCCCGCATGGCGACCATCGGCGAGGTGGCTTCCGGCGTGGCGCACCAGATCTATAACCCGCTCACCACCATCATCGCCGACGCGCAAATTCTGCTGCGTTCCTTGCCCGCCGAACAACCCGGCCGAGATTCGGCAGAAGCCATCGAACAGGCCGGCTGGCGGCTGCAACAGGTGGTGCAGCGGCTGTTGGAATTTTCGCGCCCGGTTGGCGAAGAACTGGAGCCAGTTTCGATAAATCAAACCATCCAAAGCGCGGTCAGCCTGGTAAACGCCAGCCTGGAATCCATCGGCTGCCGCCTAGATGTGGATCTGGCGCCAGATTTACCCGCAGTGCGCGGCAACGCGCGCCAGATCGAAAGTTTATGGGTCAACCTGCTATTGCTAGCGCGCGACGCGGTCACACAGGAGACTTTCAATGGTTATCCTCCCACCATCCGCATCACATCGCGCCTGGATCCGCCGGATATGATTGCAGTTGAAGTAAGCGATAACGGAATTCCGATCCCTGCAGAGCTACTTGGCACGATTTTTGAACCCAATTTCATCGGCAACAGCGGTGGGCGCGGCGCCGGAATGGAGCTAAGCATTTGCCGCGAGATTGTGCGTCAGCACAACGGCGAGATCCGCGCGATCAGCGCCCCTGAGCATGATACAATCTTTCGCGTCTCTCTGCCTGCTGAGGTATGACGATGGAACCCGCTAACATCCTGGTCATTGAAGACGATTATATCGTCGCCAGAACGATCGAGCGTTGTCTGCGAGGCGAAGAATTTCGCGTGACGTTGGCAAGCCGTGGCGAAAAAGGCTTGTTTATGGCGCGGCAAAACCCTCCGGATCTGGTCATCTTGGATATCATCATGCCCGATATGGACGGTTATCAGGTGTGCCAGGCGATGCGCAGCGACCCGCTGCTAGCGGAGATCCCGATCCTGTTCTTGACTGCCAAGGTAAAGCCGCAAGACAAGATCGCCGGTTTCGCCGCCGGGGCGGACGACTACCTGTGCAAGCCGTTCAACGTGGACGAGTTGATGCTACGCGTTCAGGCGATCCTCAGACGCACGCGCCCGCAGTTCAAGGGGCAGGAGCTTTCCCCTAACCCCGCCACAGGAGATGAGAATCACCCCCCGCTGGCGCCGTCCAGTCATTGCCTGTCTGTGGGCGGTTTCACGCTCGATACGCGCTCTTTTGAGCTTCATACCCCTCAACGCGGAAAAGTGCGCCTGACGCCTTTGCAATACGATATTCTCTATCATTTGATGACCCACCCCGGCGAGACTTTCTCTCCCGCCCGTTTGCTGGATGAAGTTTGGGATTTCCCCAGCGGGAAGGGCAGTCCAGACCTGGTGCGCGTGCATATCAAGACATTGCGCGAACGGATCGAAAACGACCCGCGCGCGCCGACCTTCATCCGCACTATCCCCGGCCTGGGATACACCGTCATCGGAGCATCTGATTGACCGAAGAAGGCTTATGGCAGACGGCTCAACCCACGCTCCAAGGATCACCCAAACGCCAGCCTGGCGCGCTCGCAATGCGTTGGACGATTTGTTGAGCAATGCCAGCGAGTTAGAAGCCGCCTGCCGGATCGCCTTGAGGTTCGTTTTGCAGGTCATTGGGCGTGCAGGCGGGGCGTTGATCTTGTGGCAGCCAAACCAGGACGCGCCGCTGCTGCTTGTCAAACAAGCTTTGCCGGTCGAGTGGGAATCGCAAAGCGATCAACCTTCCAGCAGCCTGCGCCGAGCGGCGGCGCTGCTGGCGCAGCGTGCCGAAGCTCTCTTGCCGCAAGGATTTCCCGAGTTGAAGGATCTAGCCATCGGCTTGCCGCTGAGCAGCGAAGCTGACCTGCACGGGGCGCTGCTGATCGCCGGAGAGGCGTGCAGCGAGGAGGAGATCGAACTGCTCTATTGGCTGATCCCTTCTATTGAACGCGTCGCCGCCTCTCTCCAGGCGCGCCAGACGCAGCAAAGCCGCACTCGCGAGTTGGCGCAATTGCAGGCGGAACTCACCCGTACCGGCTTTGGCGCAGATTTCGAAGCTATGCAGGCACACCTCATCCGCCAAACCTGCAAAATTATGCAGGTGGAGACCTGCGCGCTGATGTTTTTGGACGAACTGCACGAAGGCTGGATCATTTCCAAGTCGCTGGGCAACCAGGGGCAATGGGTGTATCAGGTGAATGCGCGCGATGGTCCTGGCCTGGTCAAAGAATGCCTGCGCACCGGCGCGCTGGCTTGCAGCAATGACGTCAACCATGATCCGCGCTACGATGCTGCCAGCGACGGCATGGCAGATTTACAGGTGCGCAATTTTCTATGCGCGCCGATTCTGGCCAATGGCCAGATCTTGGGGGCGATTAAAACCCTGAACAAACACGGCGGCGACTTCGACGCTTACGATGAGGATTTGCTGACGATGATCGCGGTTCAGGCAGCGAACGCACTGTATGGCACGCGCCTGATCCAGCAGCTCAAGGTGACCAACGCCGACCTGGAAGCCAGCCGCTGGGAATTGCTTGGCTCCCGCAATACCTTACGCGCCCTTTTCGATCACTTACCTGCAGCGTTATATATCATAGACGCCGACTATAAGCTGCTGGCGATCAATAAAAGCCGCACGCAGCGCGTCGGTCAACCGCCCCAGGCGCTGGTGGGGCAGCTTTGCTACCGCGCTTTGTTCAACCGCAATGAACCCTGCCCAGATTGCCGCGTGCGCGAGACGCTGCAGTTTGGGCAAAGCACGCAACGCAGCGAGCGCCGCTTTGTGGGTGATGATGTCTTCGAGTGGGAGATCAGCTCACATCCCATCCTGGACGAAAACGAACGCGTGATCCAGGCTATTCTTTTGGAGTTGGATAACACCGAACGCCGCCGCCTGGAGGCGATCCTGACGCAATCCGAGAAGCTGGCTGCTATTGGTCAGCTCGCCGCTGGCGTGGCGCACGAGATCAATAACCCCCTCACCGCGATCATCGCCAACGCCCAGATATTGCATCGCGAGCTGCCTGCCAACTCCGATCTGCAAGAATCTGTTGACCTGATCGCCCGCGCTGGGGCGCGAGCCACTCAGGTGGTGCGCAACCTGCTGGATTTCGCCCGCAAAGAGGAGGTGCATCTCGGCCTCACCGATGTCAATGAGACGTTAGAGCGGGCACTGGAACTGGTGCAGCATGAAATCCTGGCGCGCGGCGTACGCCTGGATTTCAGCCCCGACCCAAACCTGCCGCCCATTCTGGCCAGCCAGGATCACCTGCAAAGCGTGTGGCTCAATCTTTTGCTCAACGCCATCGATTCGCTGGATAAATCGCCCGGCGAGATCAAGATCATCACCCGCAAGCTGAGCGGCGACATCTACGTCAGCGTTACGGATAACGGCAAAGGCATCCCCGCCGACCGGCTGACGCGCATCTTCGAGCCGTTTTACACCACCAAGGCGGCCGGGCGCGGCACCGGTCTGGGGCTATCGGTAAGCCACCGCATCGTCAAACAGCACGGCGGGCGCATCAGCGTCGAGAGCACGGTTGGCGTCGGCAGCACATTCACGGTTGTGCTGCCCGCTTCGTGACACCGCCATTTCTGCTCCAAACTTCCGCAACCGAACCACGACAGAGGATGAAAGAAGAATCGCCATATGCAAATTGACCCAACCCTCGCCCCCTTCTTTGCCCCCAAGGGCGTCGCCGTCATCGGCGCTTCCACGGACCCCTCTAAGCTGGGGTATGGGCTGGCGCGTAATTTGATTCAAAGCAACTACCAGGGAGCGATCCATCTGGTGAATCCGAAAGGCGGCAAGCTGTTTGGGCGGGAGATCATCCCCTCAATCCGCGCCATCCCCGATCCGGTAGATCTGGCGATCCTGCTCATCCCGGCTGGCGCGACGCCGGCAGCGCTGGCGGAATGTGGCGAGCGCGGCATAAAAGCGGCGCTGATCGGCTCAGGCGGCTTCCGCGAGACCGGAGCTGAAGGCGCGGCGCTGGAGATGGAATGCCTGCGCATCGCTCGCTCTTATGGTATGCGCCTGATCGGCCCTAACTGCATCGGCTTGCAGGATACTCATCTACCCATAGACGCCACCTTCCTGCCACCGCCTGGTCCGCTGCCCGGAGATGTAGCTTTTATCTCCCATTCCGGGGCGATTTGCGCCGCGGTGATAGATTGGGCGCGCGGTCAGAGTTTTGGCATCTCCCGCCTGGTGAGCCTCGGAAACCAGGTGGATGTGAACGAGACCGATGTGCTAGCGCCGGTGGCTGCCGACCCTTTTACTCATGTGCTGACGCTCTATCTGGAAGGTGTCAGCGACGGGCGGCGCTTCGTGGCTGAAGCCAGCCGTATCACACCCGAAAAGCCGATCATCGCCCTCAAGGTGGGGCGTTTTGCTAGCGGCCAGCGGGCGGCGGCTTCGCACACCGGCGCGCTGGCGGGGCAGGAAAGCGCCTTCAACGCTGCCTTCCGCCGCGCCGGCGTGATCCGCGCCGAGACCAGCGAGGAGATGTTCGATTGGGCGCGGGCGCTAGCCTGGTGTCCGCCGCCACGCGGGCGCAACGTGGCGGTGTTGACCAACGCTGGAGGGCCTGGCGTCACCGCATCGGATGCGCTCGAAGCCAATGGGATGCGCCTGGCGGAGCTTGGCGTGGAAACCCGCCGGGCGTTGAAGGAGATCCTGCCGCCTGCCGCCAGTTTGCAAAACCCGGTGGATATGCTCGCCTCTGCTTCGCCGGAGCAGTATGCACAGTGCTTGCGCCTGCTGTTGGAAGACCCTGCGGTGGACGCGGTGTTGGTAATCCTGCCGCCGCCGCCTATGTTCACCGCCGGGGCAGTGGCGAAGGCTCTCATCCCGGTGATCCATCACGCCGAAAAACCGGTGGTGGTGGCGTTGATGGGCGAACGATTGATCCAGGAGGCTGTGGAACATTTCCGCGCCGCGCGGGTGCCGGAATATCGCTTCCCGGAGCGCGCTGCCTCGGCGCTGGCGGTGCTGGCGCAGCGGGCGGAGCATTTGCAGCGCTCGTCGCAGCCGGTCTTGCCCTGCTGCGACGAAGAACGGCAGAAAGCACGCCTCATCCTGCAGGCTTATCTGGATTGTCAGCCAGCGCCCGCCGACGACCCGAATGCATTTCTGCCAGCAGAGATCGCCGCGGCTTTGGTGGAGGCGTATGGAATCCAGGCGCCCATCGCCCGGCTTGCCCGCAGCGCCGACGAAGCGGTGCTCTTTGCGCGGCAGATAGGTTTCCCGGCGGCGGTTAAAGTCGCCTCGCCCGACCTGCCGCACAAATCGGATGTGAACGGCGTGCTACTCAACCTGAACAGCGAAGCAGCGGTCAGAGAGGGCTATCTGCGCGTCATCGAAAACGCCCGTCAGGCGCGTCCACAGGCGCGAATCCTCGGCGCGCATGTACAACCTACCTTGCCAGCGGGGCAGGATGTGATCGTCGGCGCGGTGCAGGATCCACAATTCGGCGCGCTGCTGATGTTCGGTTCCGGCGGGGTGGAAGTGGAAGGGTTGAAAGATGTGGCTTTCGCCCTGGCGCCGATCACTGAAGACGAAGCTGAATACTTGTTGGAGAACACTTGGGCTGGATTGAAGCTCAAAGGGTTCCGCAACCTGCCGGGCGCCGACCGCGCCGCAGTCAAAGGCGCGCTGATGCGCCTGGCGCAACTGGCTGCCGACTTCCCGGAATTGGCCGAAATTGAAATCAACCCCTTGCGGGTGATGGCTCATGGTCAGGGCGCTTATGCCCTGGATGTGCGCGCCCGCCTGCGAATGAACCTGCCATGATCTCTTTTTGTTACCACACAGACATCTTAGAACGTTATCCGAACCTGTGCGGCGGCATCTTGCAGGTAGAAAACCTGCGCAACCAGCCTTCGCCGCCCGAACTACAAGAGGCTTTCCGCGCCGAGCAGCAACAAGTCTTACAGCGCATCGGCGAGCGCCCGCTCAGCGAGATCCCTTCCCTGGCAGCATGGCGCAGCGCCTTTCGCGGCTTTGGGGTCGAACCGACCAAATATCGCAGCGCGGCAGAAGCCCTGCTGCGCCGCCTGACCAAGAAAGGCGATATCCCCAGCATCAATGCGTTAGTGGACGCGTACAACCTGGTCAGCATCCGCTATGCGCTGCCCATGGCGGCTTTCGACGTGCGCTTCATCCAGGGCGGTATTACGGTGCGCTTCGCCAACGGCAGCGAGCGCTTCACGCCACATGACCAGAGCGAGGTGGAACACCCGGAAGCAGGCGAAGTGATCTTCGTTGACCAAAGCGGGTTGGTATTTGCCCGTCGCTGGTGCTGGAAGCAGAGCGCCGAGTCGACTTCTACGCTGGAGACTCGCTCGGTTATCCTGACCATCGAGGCGCAGCACCCCGGTGGGCTGGAGGATGTGCGCGCCGCCATCGCCGATGTGTCCGCACTGCTGGCGCAATATGTGGGTGGGAGGATCCAGGCCGCCATCCTCGGAGTGAGCCAGCCTTGCTTTCCAGAGACTTAAGCAGCGCGAATGTGATCCATTACAAGTCAATAGGTGGCTTTATCCTGCGAGGTTCAATTTCAACCACCAAAATCTCCCACCTGTCCACGAGACGAGCAATGTGGTTCAACTATTCTTTCCAGTCCCAGAACCAGTACGCCAGCCCTTGCCACTCGCCCCCAGGATTTTTGGCCATTGTCTTTCGACCCTTTCGTTCCATTTTGGATCTTGCAGTCGCCGGCGTTCCCACCTATTCTTTGCTGAAACTGTTTGCCTTCATCGCCATTTTACCAATGTTCCTTCCCCTTGCCCATCCTTCTTTCAGTTAAAAAGAGGTGTCTGAAATGAGCGCAGCCTCCCGCAGGCTTGAAGCCTATCAACCCTCCCACGGATTTACAGCGTGCGGGAGGTTAAATCTCACGCGCCGTCAACAGGACACCATTGCGCGAGGGATCGTAAAGGAGCAAGCCATGCTCGGTCTCCTGGAGCGGGAGGCGCGCTGCATCCAGGCGGGCGAGCGTTTCGTCGAGCGCTTGCCGATGAGGCAATTCAATCGAAAAGTGACGCAAGCCCAGGGCATCGGGTGGGGGCGGCGGCGCGCCTTCGCCTTGCCAGGTGTTCAAGCCAATGTGGTGATGATAGCCGCCGGCAGAGACGAAAGCCATATGGTACATAGAAGCGACGCCCATCACATCGAAACCCAGGAGACGATGATAAAACTCCAGCGCCTCATCCAGGTTGTGGACGTGTAAATGCACGTGACCGAGACGGGTCTGGGGTGGAGCGGGAACGTCCAGGCGATCTTGCTGATCGAGCAGGCTGAATAAGGTTGGCAGATCGAGGGGTTCACGGCCATCGCTCAGCGTACCGTCGGCGCGGCGGGCGATGAACTGTCCATGGGACATTGACCAACTCCCATCTTCGGGCGATTCGGCGTACAACTCAATCCCATTGCCTTCGGGGTCATCCAGATAAGTGCTTTTGGTCATAATGTGATCGGTGGGGTAGTTGGGGTAGCCCAAGGCAAACAGACGGGCGACCGCGCGCGCCAGCTCGCGGCGGTTGGGGAACAAGATGGCAAAGTGATATAAGCCGGTGACGCGATGGTAACGGCTGGCAACAGGTTTTTCGACCAGGCGCAGTAAATCCGCCTCACCGGCGCCCAGGCCCGCCTGACCATTTTCGCGCCAGCGCAGGCGCAGCCCGATAGCCTGCTGGTAGAAGGCAATCTGATTCTCCAGGTTGGCGACAGCAAGAGATACATGCCCAATGCGCGTGTCAGGATGGATAGATGAGGCGTCAGAAGCGAGGGGACGACGGGATGTGTCCATACAATAAGCCTATTCGAGATTTCACCGATAATATATAAACCCAGTCAATTCGAGAAAATTGATCTTAATTGTACCCTAAAAGGGTAGTTGCGGGCGGGGAAGATGGCGCGTCTAAGGAATGGAAAGACCTGAAGGGATGGCCCGCTCACAGGCAGGGCTTGGGTATAATTATGCTCCGATACTACTTTCAAGGAGCCAATATGCCCAATTTATTCGGCACCGATGGCATTCGTGGCGTGGTTGGCGAGTGGCCGATGATCCCCGATTTCGTCCTGCGCCTGGGACAGGCAGCAGGCAGCGTCATCCGCGACGGCCAACGTGAAGCCACGATGGTTATTGGCCGCGACACGCGCCAATCCAGCGCCATGCTCCAGGAGGCCCTGGACGCTGGCCTGATGGCGAGCGGCGTACACGTGATTGACCTGGGGGTCGTGCCAACGCCTGGCGTGGCATGGTTGGTGCGCCAATTAAAGGCCGACGCCGGTGTGGTGATCTCCGCCTCGCATAACCCGGCTGACCAAAATGGCATCAAGTTCTTCGATTGTGCAGGGCGAAAACTGTCCGAGAAGATGGAAGAAGCCATTGAACGCCTGTTGCCGATGACGCCCGATCAAGCTCTCCCGTCGCTGAAGGTGCATGGCCGTATGGGTCATGTGCATAACGGCGAGATTTTCCAGGAACTGTATCAGCGCAGCCTGCTGGCGGAACATCCGGGACTAAATCTGGATGGTGTCAAGGTAGTGATGGATTGCGCCAACGGCGCAGCCTCGTTCATCGCCCCCGAAGTCTTCAGTCGCCTGGGGATGCAGGTGGTTGCGATCCATACCTCACCCAATGGTCTAAACATCAACGTGGACGCCGGTTCGGAGCATGTACGCCGCTCATTAGACGAAATGAACCTGCTCATCCGTCATCATGAAGCCAGATTTGGCCTGGCATTCGACGGCGATGCGGATCGGGTGGTCTTCGTGGATGAAAAAGGTGGGCTGATTGACGGTGATCACATGTTGGGTATCCTGGCGCGTTACTTCGACCAGCGCGGCCAACTCCTGGCGCGGTCGGTAGTGGCTACGGTGATGCGCAACAGCGGGTTGAAAGCCTGGCTGGAGGCGGCCGGCATCCATATGCATGAGACACCGGTAGGCGATAAATATGTGACCGATAAGATCTTTGAATTGCGCAGCGATGCCGCTGAGGATCAGGTGGGCGTGGGAGGCGAACAGGCCGGGCATATCCTAATTGTGGACGACGACCACCCAACCGGCGATGGCATCCGCACCGCGTTGTATATCTTGCGCGCCTTTTTCGAATCGGGGGCTGGGTCGTTAGCAGAGTTTGCCGCCGAAGTGAGCAAGACGCCGCAAATCATCGCATCTGCTTATGTTGGAAATGGGGGGCGGATCAGCCGCGCCGAGCTGGATGCAACTGTGGATGACCTTTTGACCAGCCGCGCCGGCCTACTGCGGGTGAACCTGCGCTACTCCGGCACCGAACCGCGCTTTCGCGCCATGCTGGAGTCGGATGGACGGCTCAGCGAGCCGGAGCTAGCGCGCATCGCAGTGGAGATCTGCCGCAAAGTGCAGCAGGTCGCCGGCGTTGGAGCGGCGGAGATAGATATCCTTAACGTGACACGCGGCGGGGTGCTGTCAATAGACCACTAGCGGTGGCGTTGTAATGGGATTATCCATCGCGCCAAGAAGAAAGCCAAAAAGACGCTGGCTACCAGGAACAGGTTTTTAGCCAGCCACCAACCTGGCGGCAAGAACCAACTGGGCGCTTTGATCAAGATGGCAAAGAATGATCCAAAAAGCGCCCAGCGCGCCGCTCCGCGCCCGCCATAATAAGCCTCGCCGAAGAAACGGTACAGCCAATATGCACCGATGGCGATCAACAGCAGTAATACAATTAAGAGAATAACCCCCAGGGCAATGAGGTCCGCGGCGCGTCTGAGCCGTTCCGGGTCCGCCACCGCCAGGCGAAAATCGCCCGTCGCCAGATAAGGGATCAACATATTCACGATCGCGCTGGTGGCGGTGAACGCCAGAACCCCGCCCGCGCTCAGCAGAATGGCGCTGCGCCAACTCTTTTTCAACATTCCGCCTCCTCCCACTCGCCGCGAAATACTCTGGCGACTGGCCCGGTCAGCGTAAGAAAGAGGTCATTTGAAATTGTTACCTGTAGATCGCCGCCTGGGTTATGGACGGTTACCTCGTCATCGCAAAGTCCCAGCCGATAAGCCGCCGCGGCGGCGGCGCAACTGCTGCTGCCCGAAGCCAACGTGTAACCCGCGCCGCGTTCCCAGATGTAGATGCGCAGCTCTTTGCGGTTGAGGACTTCGAGAAATTGCACGTTGGTACGCTTTAGGAAACGTGCTTCCTTCTCGATCTTAGGACCCAAACGGCGCGCCTGCGCTTCTGAGACCTGGTCGCAGAACACCACACAGTGCGGGTTGCCCAGCGTCAAGGCGCAACAACGCAGGTTTTCGCCTTGAATAGATATCGTTTCATTAATCGCCTGGCGCGGCGGGCCGCTGAGCGGGATTTTACGGCTGTCGAAGCTGGCTTGCCCACATTGATCCTGGTTTTCAGCGCAGCAGTTAA
>DYGV01000015.1:0-11604 GCA_020724505.1 Anaerolinea thermophila | reverse complement strand
TTTCCACCCGCGCCTGACTACCGCCTTGCAGAACCTGAGAACGCGCCACGCCTCCCGCCGTCTGGATAGTGAAGGGTTCGGATTCTGTTCCATCTGGTCTACGTTTTAAACGCCCTTGCTCCCACAAATAGCGCGCGAAGATGCGCAATCCATTGCCGCTTTTTTCCGCTTCGCTGCCATCCGGGTTGAAGATGCGCAGCGCGAAGTCGGCTTCTTTTGCCGGCAGAGGACCCAACAGTATGCCGTCTGCGCCGACGCCATAGTTGCGTTGACACAAGTGTTGAATCAACTGAGGGGTCAGCTCCCTGCTCAACTCGTCAGGATTGATCACCAGATAATCGTTGCCAAGAGCTTGATATTTGATAAATTTCATTTGCATCCAAAGCTAAATCTCAAATCCAACTATGCGGAACTCCTCGCGCAATGAAACCGGCAAGAACGCCTTCAACTTTTCCGCACGGCGGATTGCCTCGCGCAGCCAGTGATGCTCAGGCAGCAGCGCCTCTACTTCGCTGGCTGTCGCCCAGCGCAGTTCGGAGTGCTCTTCGCCAAATGAAGCAGCTTGCCCGTCCTGAAGGGTGCAGCCGAAGATCACCCCCAACAGCTCGTTTTCTGGTTGCGGCGCGCCGCGGTAGAAGTGCGTCACGCCGATAATAAATTCAATTTGGATGCGCGCCCCAATCTCCTCTTGCACTTCGCGCAGCACCGCCTGTGTATAACTCTCACCTTGCTCCACCCGTCCGGTGACGCATTCCCAATCCCCGCTTAGAAAGTCTTTCTGCGCGGAGCGGCGCAAGAGCAGATATTTGTCCGTTTTTTCGTCCCAAATCAGGGCGGCGACCCCGCCCAGAAAATGACCGATGGTCATCGTTCAGGGTTCAAAGCGCTTACGCAGCGCATTATAAATGTAGTTTTCCCAGATGAGCTTGCCCGCGTCGAAGGTCAGGGTGTGGGACGAAAACGTCTGCAAAATCAGGCGTCCACCCTCGCAGACCGCCAGCACACCGTGGCTCGTCGTTGCCTGCGCTTGCGTGCCCACCAGCAAGCGGGTGCTGCTACCCGGGGCGAGTTTGAGCAAATCGCCCGTGTCATAGGATCGCCTGCCATTCGGATCCCACCAATAGTTGCTGTTGGCTGTGAAAGACAACTTCGGGTTAGGTTGATTGAGGATCGGATCGTTGGCATCTAACACGTAGAGTGCCATTTGCGCCGGCGGTATCTTCTTGCGGTCGCCGTGATACACCAACCCGCAGCGATCGAGCAGTTGGCTGGCGCTGCCGCCATACGTCTGATCGAGAAACCACACTTCCAGGATCACCGAAGCGCCTTTATCCAGTGCCTGCAGAGCATAATTGAAAAATTCCCCTTGGGCGCCAACTTTATCCTCCACCGCCAGGATCACCAGATCCCACGCCTTGCCGTTGGGAGCGTTCTTCTCCAAATCATCCGCCAGCCAGCCTTTGGCGTTGCCGTCATCCTTGAACGGCAGCCCCATGTGTAGCAGCGCCTCTTTGGCGTAGCGTTTGGTGTCTGTATGGGCAACCATGTCCTCATAGAGCAAGATATTGGCGCTTTTCATACGCTCCTGCAACGCCTGCGGGTCGAGCGCGATCGGCGTTTCGACAGGCGATGGGGTCTCTGGCGCGGCTTGCGTCGGCAAGGTTTGCTCCGCAGATTGGGTGAGTTCGGCGTTTGGCGCCTGCGGAGTGGCAGTGATCAGCGCCGCGCGCGTGCCCTGCGCCTGTTGCGCTTGCAAGGTGGCGCGCTGCGCCTGCAACGTCAACTCCGGGACCTGTTGCGTGGATTGCAGAGCCACCAGCGTTTGCTCCACATGGAGCTGCAATTCGGTGGCGCGCACCTCCGTCAGGCGAGCCGATTGACTGAGGTTCAGCTGTTGCAGGTTGCAGCCCGCAGTCCCAAAGCCAAACACGACGCCGTAGAGAAAGAGCTGAAAGACGATCCGTCGGAAATTCATAGATGAAAAGCGCAAAATCATCGGCCTCATGCCGCACCTGAAATGACGGTTACCAACGCCATGAATCGGTCGGCGCTCATCCTCCGCCTGAAAAGCGCACCCTTAGCGCATTATAAATGTAGTTTTCCCAAAGCGGGTACATCACCTGGGATGGGAAAGAATGGCTGCTAAAGGTTTGCAGGATGAGCTGACCGCCCATGCAAACCGCCAAGACCCCATCTTGATATGGCTCTGTGGCATTGGTGCCTAACAACAATACGGCGTCTCCCTGGCCAGTGAGCGCCATTTGCGACCCCAGGTCGAACGACCACAGCCAGGTATCCCGCGCTTTGGTAAACGTCATCCCGCTGTTGGGCTCCAGCAACACCGGATGACGCACCCCGGAGATGGGCCAGATGACTACATCGTTGACGGTGCCAGTTTTGGGCACATAAGGATAGACCATCACGCCGCATTTTGCCAGGATGGGGCTGATCGTCCCTTCGGAAATGGCATCCAGATGCCAGGCTTCCAAAATCACTGATGTGCCCTGGTTGAGCACATCGTTTAAATACTCGAAATATTCGCCGGAGACATCACCGCGAGCTTCAATCGCCAGGATCACCAGGTCCCAGGGTTGACCGTTGGGACCTCCAGCCAGCATATCGCTCTTCAGCCAGCCAACGGCGTTGCCATCCCACTTGTAGCGCAACCCCATCGAATCCAGCGTCTTTTTGACGTATTGGGTCTCGGATGGATCTACCACGATGTCTTCATAGACCAGGATCGAAGCAGTTTTCATGCGAGCTTCGAAGTCCGCTGGCGGAGGCGGCGGCTCGGTGGCGAGGGGCGTCTCCATCATCACCGGCATGGTTTGCATGGCTGCCGCAGTTTGAGCCACAGCCAGCGCCATTTGCGTCGCAGCCAGGTCGGGCGGCGGCTCTTGTTGCCCGGCTAGCGCCGTGGCTTGCGCCGCGGAAGCAGCGTCAATGGTAGCTTGCTGAGCAGTGATCGTCGCATTGACGCCGCCGCTCTGATCAGCCAGGGCTGTCTGTTGCGAGGCGATGGCAGTTTGCGTTTGATTGAGGGCATCATCCTGGCTGTTGAGATCAATGGTGCAGCTCAAGCTAGCCAGGATCAGGACGATGATGGAGAGTAAAGGGGTTAGTTTTTTTGCTGCTTTGTGGTTCATGGCATCCTCCTCTGATGTACGCCACACACGAACCTGACTTCTTTGACGGCCGTTTTGGCTGAGCTTTTTCCCCCACGGCTCAGAACAATGTTGTTTACTCGCACCTGCTCGATAAGGTTATCAAGCTGGCTATTCTGGCGAATCCGAATAATTTAAAGGGCAGATTTTTTATTTCACGCCGAAATAACCTGCGGGAAACGTGTGCAGTTTCCTTATCAATTATAAAACAATTATCAAGACAACGTTGATTTACCCCACAGGGCGCGTAGGTTTTCTCACCCGAAAACGGCAATAGCGAAGGCCATGTTCATCACGCGCCAGGCGTCGCGTCTGTTCAACCCCCGCTCCAAGCAGCATTTCGATGATCAGCGCGTCCACCATGCAAAATTCGGGATGGGCGCCAAGGATTGCCGCATAGGGACAATGACCCAGGATCAGACGCGGCGCATCGGAGCGCGCTTCCCAGCGCGCCTGGTAATGAGCCGCACTGAGCTGTTGCACGGTTTCATAGAGTCGGCGCGTCAGGTGATCGCTGCTCGTTTTCGCAGCGATAGGTTGGGCGGTGCGGCGAATTTTTTCCGCCATACGCTCCGCCAGGCGGCGATAAAACATCTGGCGCTCGCCGTTTGCCAACCCCGGCAAAAGCTCTTCTAACAGAGCGTTGACTAGCAACCCCAGGTTGTTGCCCCGGTATCGCTCTGCCAGGGCGAACACCTTCATCGGCCGGCCTCTTCCATCCGCCGGTCGCTCTCCAATCACTTCGATCGCCCCTTGCTCTTGCAAGATTGAAAGATGATGGCGGATATTGGATGAGCTGGATTGCAACGCCTGGCTTAATTCAGCCACAGTAGCAGCGCGGTGATTTTGGATGAAGTCTAAAATGCGTTGGCGAGCGGTCTTCACCGCGTCATTATACCTCGAAAAATAATTTCGCAAATATATATCGCGGTTTATAACCGTTGACCAAAACTGGAATGGCGGTATAATTATCTTGTTATGCTTACTTGGGATGATTCGTATGCCATTGCCCGTGAACTGATGGAACGATATCCGGGCGTCAATCTGGAAGAGGTGTCGATGAACAACATCTACCATTGGACGATCAGCCTGCCCGATTTCGACGACGATCCCGCTTTGGCAAACGAAGCGGTGCTATCGGCGATCATTCAGGAATGGCTTGAGGAGGCAAATCCATTATGAGTGACATGAAACAGGAAAATATCAATTCAACTCGCTTTGACATCCCCCCAGAATTACAAAACCAGGTGGCGATCACCACACTAGACAAGATTTACAACTGGGGGCGGCGCTCATCCGTATGGCCGCTGATGTTTGGTCTGGCGTGCTGCGCCATGGAAATGATCTGCACCGCCGCCAGCCGCTATGATCTCGCTCGCTTCGGCATGGAGATCATGCGCCCCAGCCCGCGCCAGGCGGATCTGATGATCGTCTCTGGTACGGTCACCAAGAAAATGATCCCCCAGATCGTTCGCCTGTACAACCAGATGCCTGAACCCAAATATGTTTTGGCGATGGGCGCTTGCGCTTCCGGCGGTGGTCCCTTCAAAGAAGGGTATAATGTCGTCTCCGGCGTAGATCGGTACATCCCAGTGGATGTATATGTGCCGGGATGCCCACCCACCCCTCAAGCGTTGTTACATGGCTTGATCACCTTACAGCGCAAGATTGACGCCCAATCTATCAAGGATGCACGTTGGTATCGCAAGGAAGAGATTGCCGAAATCCCCATTCCGATTTACGGGCCGGATATTATTGATCCTCGGCAGATCGAGATCATCAAACAGCAAACGCGGCGACAACCCGGAGCCAATGGAAGCCGCCGCAGCAGAAGCGCAGGCATAGTTGGGAGGTAGCGCATGACAGAACAAATGACACCCTCGGTTGAAGAACTCGCCCGCGTGGATGAATTAACAGCGCGCTTTCCAGAAGCGGTTACGCCGGATACCCGCAAGGGATACGAAGGCTATATCGTCAAGCCCGAAAACCTGATCGAAGTCGCCACATATATCCGCGATGAGATGGGGTATGACTTCCTGGCGAATCTTTGCGGGGTAGATTATCTGCCCGAAGGCAAAATGGAAGTGGTCTATAACGTGTTTCGCACCACGGGTGGGCGTGGACTGACTTTCAAAGTGCAGACGCCGCGCGAAGCTGCGAGCGTACCTTCGTTGGTTCCGGTTTATCCGGGCGCGGATTTCCAGGAGCGGGAAACCTGGGACCTGCTGGGCATCCGCTTTGAAGGGCACCCGGATCTGCGCCGCATCCTGATGTGGGAAGGCTTTAACGGTCACCCGCTGCGCAAAGATTGGCGCGAACCGTACTTTGAAGAAGAAGGCAAACCCTTCAAGAGCCGCTGGCCGGATGGCCATGTATATCGCATCGAAGATAAAAACCCCTTTGCCAACAACGTCGCCTATCCAGAAGGTTTTGACCCGGATCAATGGGAGCCGGAAAACGACGCTAAGCTATATGAAAGCTTACGACGCTCGGTGAAGGAGCTTTACTCAGATCTGGATACAGAAATCATTATGGTCAACATGGGTCCGCAGCATCCTTCCACACACGGCGTCTTCCGCATCGCCGTGGCGCTGGATGGCGAGACCGTGCTGGCGCTCAAACCGGTAATGGGCTACCTGCACCGCAATCATGAGAAGATCGGTGAGCGAAATACCTTCCTGCAAAACATGCCTTTCACCGACCGCCTGGATTATCTATCCTCGATGAGCAACAACTTTGGCTACGCCCTGGCGGTTGAGAAGCTGATGGGCATCAAGCCGCCAGAGAGAGCCGAATATCTGCGCGTCATCATGGCAGAGCTGACCCGAATCAGCAACCACATCTTTGCCATCGGTATGTTCTTGAACGACCTGGGCGCCTACTTCACCCCTGCCCTGTACGCCATCGAAGAACGAGAGCTGATCCTGGATATTTTTGAAGCCGTCAGCGGCTCGCGCATGATGTGCAACTACTTCCGTTTTGGCGGCGTGGCGCGTGATCTGCCAGAAGGAGTGTACGACAAAATCTACAAGCTGGTGTACGATCGCCTACCACGGCGAATTGACGAACTCGACCTGTACCTGACCAATAATGAGATCGTGCGCAGCCGCACCGAGGGCGTTGGCGTGCTGACCCCAGAGCAGGCGATTGCCTTCTCCGAAGCCGGCCCGGTGTTGCGAGCTTCCGGCGTGCCGTATGACATCCGCCGCGCCGACCCCTACAGCATCTATGATCGCTTTGACTTCGATGTAGCGGTGCGCTACCACGGAGACACCTACGATCGCTATCTGATCCGCATTGACGAGATGCGCCAGAGCATTCGCATCTTACAGCAGGCGGTGAGAGACTTGCCCGAAGGCCCAATCCAGGAAGGCAAGCCGCAATATCAGGTGCGGGTGCCCGCCGGCGAGGCTTACGGGCGAGTGGAAGGTCCAAAGGGCGAGCTGGGTTACTATGTCGTTTCCAACGGCAAGCCCAATCCTTGGCGCTATCATGTGCGCGCTCCTTCATTCATCAACCTCAACGCATATGAGACAATGTGCGTGGGCAACAAGATCGCCGATGTGGTGGCGATCCTGGGTTCGATTGATATTGTGCTCGGCGAAACAGACCGCTAAACACGGATAGGGAGTTACACAAATGGATGGATTTGGCATCTTAAAAGGTATGGGCGTCACCCTCAAACGGTTCATTGACACCTATCTCGATGACCTGCGTTGGTTTGGGAAACGCTATTACACACGAGAGGGCGTGGCGCGGCGCATGAGCACGGAAGCGCGGGGCATCTTCACCATTCAATATCCTGAAGAAAAATTGCCGGTGCCGGAAGAGTTCAGGTTTATCCCCTTCCTGCTTTACGAAGAAGGAGAGAATGGAGAGATCAAGGAACGCTGCACCTCCTGCGGCATTTGCGCTAAGGTCTGCCCGCCGCAGTGTATCTGGATCGTGCGCACTACCGACCCCAATACCGGTCGCCCAGTTCCAGAGCCGAAAGAGTTTTACATTGATATAGACATCTGTATGAACTGTGGTTTCTGTGCCGAATATTGCCCATTCGACGCCATCAAGATGGATCATGATTACGAGCTTTCGGTATATGACCGACACGCCAAGAATATCTATGATAAAAACAAGCTGATGAAGCCTGTTTCTTACTACGCCAGCATCCGCCCGGCGAACTATGCGCGCGAAGAAGCGGCGCGAGCCGAGGCAGAGGCGGCGAAAGCGGCCAAGCGCACTCAGGCCAATTAATGGTTTCACTATAGGAGAGTAATATCTGATGGCAATTACAGAAGAAGCAGTTCTGGCTGCATTGAGCAAAGTTCAAGAGCCGGAATTGCATAAAGACCTGGTTACATTGAATATGGTGCGTGACATACGCATCACAGATGATAAAGTCAGCTTTACCCTCATGCTGACCACCCCTGCCTGCCCATTGCGCAATCGCATCGAGAGCGAAGCGCGGCAGGCAGTAGCTGCCATCCCAGGCGTGGGGCAGGTGGAAATTAAAATGGACGCCAATGTGCCCAGCGACGGGCGGGCGCGTGGTTTGCTTTCGCTGCCCATCCGCAACGCAGTGGCAGTCGCCTCTGGGAAGGGCGGCGTGGGTAAAAGCACTGTAGCGGTCAACGTGGCAGTGTAGCTGGCGCGCAGCGGCGCGCGGGTGGGCTTGTTGGATGCAGACATCTATGGGCCAAATGTACCTACGATGATGGGCGTGGATCGTTTACCACCCATAACCGGCGAAAAGCTCATCCCGGCTGAAGCCTATGGAGTGAAACTTATGTCCATCGGCTTTTTGGTCAAGCCCAATCAACCGCTCATCTGGCGCGGACCCATGCTGCACTCCGCCATTCGTCAGTTCCTTACTGATGTAGAATGGGGCGAGTTGGACTATCTGATCGTTGATCTGCCGCCAGGCACCGGCGATGCCGCTCTCAGCTTGGCACAATCGTTGCCGCTGAGCGGCGGGGTAATCGTCACATTACCCCAGCAGGTCTCTCTGGAGGACGCCCGGCGAGGGCTGGAGATGTTCCGTCAACTGGATGTACCGATCTTCGGCGTGGTTGAAAACATGAGCTATCTCGAACTCCCCGATGGCTCGCGTATGGACATCTTCGGCGCTGGCGGCGGTGAAAAACTGGCGCGCGAAGCTGGCGTGCCGTTCATCGGCGCAATCCCGATGGATCCGGCGGTGCGCGAAGGTGGCGACCAGGGACGTCCGGTAGTGATTGCGAACCCCGATTCGCCCGTCGCCCGCGCCCTGGCAGAAATTGCCCGTAATATCGCCGCTCGAATCAGCGTAGCCGCGGTTCAGCAATCCAACTTTATCCCCATCAACATCGTTGGTTAGCGCGTATCCGGGCTGCAGAGATAGCCTCTTGCAGCCCGGCATTATCGGAATCGGTTCATGCATCCATTAATTGTCGGTATTCGTTTTCATCGAGCAGGCAAGATTTACCATTTCGATGCCAGCGATTGCCCAGATATCCTCGTGGGCGATTTTGCAGTGGTGGAAACCACCCGCGGACGGCAGCTTGGCGAAGTGGTGCAAATTGTTGAAAACCCCAGCCCGCCCCCCGAAGGAGCGTGGAAACCCATCCACCACAAAGCTACAGCGCGCGACTTGGTGTTGCGCCAGCTCTGGCAGAAGAAAGAACTCGAAGCCATGATCAACTGCCGCGCCAAGCTGGCAGAGATCAACATTCCCGGCGTGAAGATCGTCGCCGCCGAATACGCCTTCGATGGCTCGCGCCTATCCTTCCTGTATAGCACAGAAGCCGAGGGCAAAGTAGATCTGCGCCGCCTGCAGAGCGCCATGCAGCGCATGTATCCGCGCGCTCGCGTCGAAATGCGCCAGTTGGGGCCGCGCGATGTGGCGAAATTACTGGGCGGCATGGGCGCTTGCGGCCTGGAGAAGCGCTGCTGCTCCATGTTCCTCACCGAATTCAGCCCCATTTCGATCAAGATGGCGAAAGAGCAAGGTATTTCGCTGACGCCGACCGAAATCACTGGCATGTGTGGTCGCTTGCGCTGTTGCCTGATCTACGAGTACGAAAATTACGTCGAAGCGCGCAAAAACCTGCCTAAACGTAACAAGCGAGTGGTCACGCCGCAAGGGGAGGGAAAAGTCGTTGATGTTTATCCGCTCAAGGGTACGGTCATCGTGGAGCTAGACAACGGCGCGCGCGTCGAGGTAGCGCACAACGAGTTGCAACCCTGGGACGAGCTGGAGGCACTACGTAGAAAGGCGCAGGAGCCCTGCGCCAGACACGAGGGCGGCGAATGCACCTGTGGGAAGTCGGCTGCCGCCCAAACAGCGGCAGAGGAAGTAGAAACAACCTATTCAGATGTTGAACCAGCAGCCGATGAGCTGGAAGAACCACCTGCCCATGCAAGCGCCCCCACCTCTGCCGAAGGGCGAGAAACAGCCCCCGTTCAAAAGGTGCGCAAGAAATCCCGCAAGAGCCGTAGGAAGAAATATGCCGCCTCGAAAGACCAGCCCGGCCATCTAAAAACCTCTCAGCCCAGGCCGCAATCCACCCGCTCAGGCAAACAGCGGCCGGCTGCCGGGAGCGCGGCGAAAAAACAATCCGAACCGCCTAAACCCTCTGGCGCTTCAACGCAGAACTAATCTGCGTCGCCTGAAAACAACCACCTTTCCACCCAACCCAGATGTTATGAACGTCTCGCAGGTTTTTGATTACACGGATTTGCTCTTAGCACAACCTGTGGGACGTTTTGCGCTGAAGTTTTGCACTGAATAGGAGGGCAGATGCAAAGCGTTCTTGAATCCTGGAAAGAATCCAAACGTATTTTGGTCATCCTGGCGCACCCGGATGACCCCGAATTTTTCTGCGGCGCGACCATTGCCCGTTGGACCGACGCCGGCCATACGGTCGTCTATTGGCTGCTCACCTGCGGCGATAAGGGCGCGGCAGATCCAGACACCATTCCGTCTGAGTTGTGCGGCGATCGTCGCCAGGAACAGCGCAACGCCGCGGCCGTGTTGGGCGTACATGAAATTCATTTCCTGGACTACCCCGATGGCTATCTGATGCCAGACCTAGCGCTGCGCAAGGACATCACCCGCATCATCCGCAAAGAACGTCCAGATGTGCTGGTGACATGCGACCCGAAGACCTTGTATGTGGGCGGTGAACGAATCAATCATCCCGATCATCGCGCGGCAGGTCAGGCGGTTCTAGATGCCGTCTTTCCCGCGGCAGGAAACCCGCTCTACTTCCCGGAATTGATGCGCGATGAAGGCCTGCAGCCGCACACCCCTTCCGAAGTATGGATTTGCGGCACGTTGGATCCGAATTTCACCCATGTGGTCACAGATCTTTGGGAGCGTAAAATCCGCGCCGTGCAACAGCACGCCAGCCAGATCGGCGATCCGGAGAAGCTGGCTCAGCGCTTACGCTCTCGCCACACACCCGATACTACCCTGGAAAATCCGCGCTATGAAGAGGTTTTCCGGCGTATCATCTTGGTCTAATTCCAATTGGCTTACCCAGGAGGCGAGCAATGTCTCACCCATCATTTCTAACCGAAGCCGAGGGTCTATTCGATTACGTGGTCTCGATCCGGCGCGATCTACATCGTCATCCAGAACTGGGTTTCAAGGAGACGCGCACTGCCAGCGTCGTCGCCCGCGAGTTGCGTAACCTGGGGCTGGAAATCGCCACTGGTATTGCCGAAACGGGCGTTGTGGCTTTACTGGAAGGCGCTCGCCCTGGCCCAACGATCCTGCTGCGTTTCGATATGGACGCCCTACCCATCCAAGAGGAGACCGGGGCCGAATACGCCTCACAAAACCCGGGTGTGATGCATGCCTGCGGTCATGATGGTCACATTGCCATTGGGCTGACCGTCGCCCGTCTGTTGCATGCCCATCGCAAAGACTTGGCTGGGGCGGTTAAGTTAGTCTTTCAGCCGGCGGAAGAAGGATTGGGCGGCGCTAAACGCATGATCGAGGAGGGAGTATTACAAACGCCCAGACCGACAACGGCTTTGGGCGTGCATTTGTGGAACAACAAGCCGCTTGGGTGGGTGGGTATAACACCGGGTCCCACCATGGCTGCTGCAGACATCTTCACCGTCCGCATAATCGGCAAGGGTGGGCATGGCGCGATGCCGCACGAAACGGTGGATCCTGTCGTGGCGGCGGCGCAAATCGTGTCCTCCTTGCAAACTATCGTAGGACGGAACGTGCCGCCGACAAAAACCGCAGTGGTAACCGTGGCCGCGATCCACGGCGGCGAAGCCTTCAACGTTATCCCGTCACAGGTGGATATCAAAGGCACCCTGCGCGCCTTCGATCCAGATGTGCGCCAGCTGGTCATCGAGCGTTTTAACGCCATCGTTCACTCGATTGCCCAGGGGATGGGCTGTCAGGCGACAATCAAAATCGAGAGCCTGACGCCGGCGTTGGTCA
>DYGV01000204.1 GCA_020724505.1 Anaerolinea thermophila | reverse complement strand
ATACGACCGTGGCACGACCGTAGTGCGGGATTTATCCCGCCCAGAGACGGCATAAATGCCGTGGTACGAATGTAGTGCGGGATTTATCCCGCCCAGAGACGGCATAAATGCCGTGATACGGCCGTGGCCGTAATGCGGGATTTATCCCGCCCAGGGACGGCATAAATGCCGTGATACGGCCGTAGGGACGGCATAAATGCCGTGGTACGACCTGGGTGGA
Organism: Anaerolinea thermophila; assembly: GCA_020724505.1. GTDB lineage: Bacteria > Chloroflexota > Anaerolineae > Anaerolineales > UBA4823 > RBG-16-57-11. The sequence goes on along the minus strand of DYGV01000204.1, from coordinate 6,202 downwards.
TGCCTCTTCAGCGCCCGATCGAATATGTATCTATCACCTCGCCACGGCGGTTGATGAATTGAAACACAATCTGCTGCGCATCTGCAACGACCAACATGGCGCCATAATCATCGTTGTAGCGCACTTGAGATTGGGGATCCACGATCAGGAAGCTATAGATTGGCCCACCGCCCAGGCCGTTGATAAAATGTGGGATGCCATCCACCAGCAGGCGTTCATAGACATGATCATGTCCCGCCAGCACCGCGTCCGCCCCCCATGCGGCGAACGGCCAGCGCATCCAATCTACCGGACCGTGATAGCCGGACGAATAGGGCGGTTGGTGGAAATACACGATCTGCCAGGGCGTCGCTGAGGCTGCCAGCGCCTGTTGCAGCCACTGCGCCTGGACAGATACCCTGGACACGCCATCCGGTTCGCGTGAATCGCTGCTCACTGCGAAGAAATGCACCGGCCCCCAAACGAAATCGTAATATCGCTCGTTGCCTGGCAGGGTGAAATAATCAAAGTAAGCCTGCGCTCGCGCCGTATCCCAATCATGATTTCCCAGGGTTGGGAAGAAGCGGTTTACGTCCGCGCCTGGGCCGAATGCGCCTGTATAGGGGAAGATAAACTCATGATAGTATTTGCCAATGCGGTCGTCAATCGTCTCCGCCGCGCCGCTGGGATAATTGTTATCTCCAACCGTGATGATGAATTCGGGCTGCCAGCTCTTGACCAAATTAGAAACATCCAGCTCAGCCTGGTTGCCTTCGCCAAAATCGCCAATGACGGCAAAACGCAATGGAGCCGGTGTGGGGCTGGCAGTTGGAGGGGCGGCAGTATCTGTCGGCGCGGTGGTGGGCGACTGGGTTGCTGGCGCAACCGTTGGAGCGCTTTCCGTAAGGGACGGGATGGGTTGTGTGAGTTGGTGGGCGGTCGGAGATGCGGGGATGCCCGTCAAAGGGCCAAGCCGACAGGCGAATGCAATCAGCAGAGTGGATAAAACCAGCATCGCAAAGAGAAGGCGCAAAGGGGTAGGAGGGATAAATCTATTCTTCGGCATGGTTTATTCTATTGAGTAGAGCCATTGCTGGTAAAAGTCATCTAGCGATGTCCCGCTTGCGGTTTCAAAAGCGGCGAGCAGATCCTGCGCTGTGGCAATTTCGAATTTCCTGGCCTGGTAATAGGCCTGCAGGGCGGCGAAGAAGGCTTGATCGCCGATCTCTTGTCGCAACGCGTCGAAGAATAATGCCGCCTTGATATAAACAACGCCGCCGTAAAATTGGGGGTTATTCAAACTTTCGAAGTATTCCAGGCTGGCTGTCACCCGCTCATCGCCGATCTCTTGACGCTGGCGCTCATACCGTTGCCGCCAGAAATCCAGCAGCCCTTGCGCCGCAGCCGGAGATTGCGCAAACTCGTAGTACAGGCTGGATGAATAGGTCGTCAAGCCTTCGTCCAGCCAGGGTTCGTCGAAGACATCGTTGCCTACCACGCTGTACCACCATTGGTGGGCGACTTCATGCGCCGTAGCCACGGTGAAATCCGGCCGATCTGGCGTCTCGTAGAGCGAGGATGCGACGAGGATGATCCCCGGATATTCGACGCCCAATGCGTTGCGCATAGGCGCATCCACCACGTCTAACTCAGGAAAAGGATAGGGGCCAAACTTCTGGTTATAAACTTCCAGTGAGCTCGCGGACACATCCAGCGCCAACTTCGCCGCCGTTTCGTGTCCTGGTAAGTAGTAGGAATTTATTGTTACGTTATCCACTTCTCGGCTGAGTATGGTGAAATTTCGGCTGGCGATGATGAAAAAATCCCGCGTTGGCCCGCTCTCAAAATCCATGCAAGCCAGATCGCTTTGCAAGTGTTGCGCAGTTTGGACACCTGTAGCTGCCACAGCCAGATCTTGAGGGGCGCATATTCGAACCGTATAAAACGCCGTATCCGAATAAACCGAATCGCCAATTGCAGATACAGGGTCGAGATTCCAGCCTTGCGCGTCATAGACCGCCAGGATGGGATACCACCCAGAAAGCGCCAGAACGTCCTCGCTAAGGTTATAGATGCCATAGCCTGCAGGGTTCGTCTCGTCGCCAAAATCCAACGGGATGGTACCCTGGAACGCCATGCTCAATTCGGTTCGCTCGCCCGGCGCCAGACCAACCGGCAAACTGACTTTGAGGATTGTATCGCTGTCCGAAAGCTCGGTCGTCGCCGAAGCGCCGTCCACTCGAAGCTGCGAGACGGTCAATGACCCATCGCCATAGCTCTTTTTCCCGTTTGGCAACAAACGCAGGTAAATTTCGTCCAGAGTAACATTTTCCTGGTTGGTGTATAGAATGCGCGCCTGACCGACAAAGCTTGATAGAGATGGATCTACTTGCAAGGCTAATAAATACCGCGGCGCTTGCACCAGGCGGTCAATATCCTTGCGCGCCGCGGGTAATAGCGCCAGCGCCGGGTCGCCTGGCGTGGGGGGGAGAGGCAGTTCTTTGGTTATGGAAGTCGGCTGTTGGGGAGATGCAATCGCAGGCGTCGCGCTGAGAGAGGCGTCGGTTGGGGCGATCGTCGTCGGATCAGCGGATATGTTTGGCGTGGGTGGCGTAAACAAGGCGCAGGCGACCACCAGCAACCCCAGGATACCAACCGTCGCGGCGCGCATGAAGGGGTGATTGGCGCCCTTCGAGAATGAGTCTGCTCGGGGCGACGATGTTAAAGAGCGACTTTTCTTTCGATCATCGAATTTCATTTCTTGACCAATGTGTAGAGAATGCCAATTCGATCTATGAGGTAAATTTCTCCCTGCTCATCTTCGCCAAAGGAGGTGATGCGACCCACGTTGTCGAATAGAACGGCGTGCATCCAGCTGCCTTCCGAGCCGCGCAGCAAGCCCCAGACGCGCCCGGTGCAGTAATCGCCGTAAAGATAGACGCCCTGCCACTCCGGCAGACGCCCACCGTGATAGACTACTCCGCCGGTCACCGAGCAGCCCTCTGCATGGCTGTATTCTGCAACTGGCGCAATCACCGTTTGGGTAGGCGGAAGGATGCCCTGGTAGGGGTGAGAGCCTTCAAAGTAATTCCAGCCGAAGTTCGCCCCGCCAGGCGCGCCGGCGGGTAAGTAGTCAATCTCCTCCCACTGGTTCTGTCCTACATCTCCGATGTAGAGATCTCCAGTCAGTCGGTCACATGAATAGCGCCAGGGGTTGCGCAGGCCATAAGCCCAAATTTCGGGCAGACCGCCGCCGCTGGCAAATGGATTATCCACAGGAATGGCATACGGGTCGCCTTGATTCACATCAATGCGCAAGATTTTACCCAGCAGGCTGTTGAGCGATTGACCATTGTTCAAGGGGTCGCCGGCGGCGCCGCCATCTCCCAGGCCCAGGTAGAGATAACCGTCGGGGCCAAATTCCATCCCTCCGCCGTTATGATTGGCGTAAGGTTGTGGAATGTGGAACAAACGCGTTTCAGAAGCTGGGTCAGCGCGGTTGGGGTCGTCTGGCGAGACTTGATACCTGGCGATGACCGTATCGCCGTTTAAGTCGGTGTAATTGATGTAAAAGTAGCCGTTTTCGTTGTAGCGCGGGTGAAAAGCCAGCCCCAATAGACCCTGTTCGTTGCCCTCGTTGTTGACCTGCGACACAATATCCAGGAAGGGCTGTGGCAGTATGGTCCCATCTTGAACAATACGGATCATGCCGTATTGCTCTAAAACGAAGAGCCGCCCCGAGCCATCGCCGGCGTGGGCCATGCCCACCGGGCTGCGTAAACCGCCAACCACAGGTTGCCAGACGTACTGGCCCACATCCGGAAAGCTGGACGCTGCCGCAGGAGTTGGGGTATCGGATGGTTCGGCGGGCGTGTCCGAGGGTGGAAGCGTAGTGGGGGTGGGCGTTTCGGTTTGAGTGGACGAAGGCGAGGGCAGTAAAATCGGTGTGTCGGACGGTTGCTCGTTTTGCGTCGCTGACGAAGTCGCTGCTGGCGCAGCGCTATTCTCCGTGATCGGCGGCGGGTTCGTACTACATGCAGCTAAAAGAAAGATTGCCAGCATCCAAATGTAAGGTAACTTTCTCATAAATATCCTCGAAATTCATAGAAATCAACCGATAATCCATCGTATCGCCCCCTGGCGAATGGCATTGGGCAAAATCTAAAAACTCCTGCTGCTTTTCGTGGAGCGCGCAGCCGGGCGTCCACTCATGATTCAGTCCTTCTTTTCCCAGAATTCCCCTTCGATCACATCATCTTGTGGAACGTCGGCGTCGCGCCATTGGCCCGGCAAAGATGAGTCTGACAGCGCGGCCAAATGCTCCTGAACGATCTCCGGCGGGCACAACTCAACAAACAGGTAAGTCCCCAGCCAGACTACAGCCACGTCATCCAATGGGCCAATAGCCAGATCTGGAATGATGAAGTACAACGCAGAGCCAATTGGCAAAAGTTTTAAAAATGGGCTGATGCGCCGATCGCCCAACAGGCGGAAGATGAGCTTGATGCGCAGCGCCAGGTCGTTGATGATGCCGCCGTTGGACGGAATAAGTTCGCGGTCTTTTTTATCAGACATGTTGTCTCGATTCCTGTCAGCGATTATACCCGATGAAATGAACGCCAAAAAACCCGTTCCCGGCGAGTTTCAAGCTGCCGAAAACGGGCTGATTGGTTGGGTGCGTCTTGTGTGTTGACGAGGAAAGGTGCTAACCGGATACGCCGCTTGCCCGTGCAACCACCGCGGCAAATGCCTGGGGATCGCGCACGGCCAGGTCGGCTAGCATCTTGCGGTTCAGAGCGATCTGGTTTTCTTTCATCGCATGGATCAGGCGGCTGTATGTGATGCCGTTGAGCCGCGCCGCAGCGTTGATGCGGGCAATCCACAGGCGGCGCAGGTCGCGCTTTCGCTGCCGGCGGTCTCGATAAGCATACCAGAGGCTCTTGAGCATGGCTTCATTGGCGCGCCGGAACAGGCGATGACGAGTGCCAAATTGACCCTTTGTGAGCTTCAGTACTTTCTTATGATGCTGGCGACGGTAAGGTCCAGTTTTTACACGAGCCATTAATCTCTCTCCTGCGTACCCCTGGGCGTCGGCAGAGGCAAGCTTTTCGCTTTGCTGGCTGCCCGTTCAAACACCCAACGGCCGCGCTACAAACCAATTCAGCGCCTGGGATGAGCCAGGGCGCTCCATAGATTCGCTGCTACTCCCCTTTTTTCAGATAAGGGGCCAGGCGATGCACGCGCTTAATGATCCCGCGTCCTTTGACCGGAAGCATCTCGGTGAATAAGGCTTTGACGCGCTTGGGGGTGCGGCGGCGCAGGTGGCTCTTGCCGATCTTGGTGCGCACCAACATCCCCGACCCGGTGACGCGAAAGCGCTTTGCAGTTGCCTTATGAGTCTTGATCTTATATTTACCATCCGGTTGTTTGCGTGGCACAGTCGTACTCCTCTCATCACACAAAATTCCGCGGAGCTTGCCGACATCCGCGGATGTTGAACCCTTCAATACTCCGAAAATGAAATCAGCGCTATTCGTTTGCTTTTTTCTTTGGCGCTTTACCCGGTGCCAGCACCATTAACATTGTGCGCCCTTCCAGGGCAGGCGCTTGCTCTACAACGCCGACATCGGAGAGCGCTTCGGCCACTTCCTTCAAGTCGTTGAGGGCAATCTCAGGATAACTGATCTCGCGACCCCGAAAACGGATGCGCACCTTGACCTTGTTGCCTTCCTGAAGCCATCGGCGGGCGTCGCGCACCTTGAACTCTCGATGGTGTTCGTTGGTCTTTGGTCGTAGGCGAATTTCCTTGACTTCGATCTTGGTTTGCGCCTTGCGGGCTTCGCGCTCTTTCTTCGCTCGTTCGTAAACAAACTTCCCAAAATCCATGATCCGGCACACTGGCGGATCTGCGTTTGGGGCGACCTCCACCAGATCCAGCTCGGCTTCGTGCGCCATGCGCTGCGCTTCTTCGATTGGCACCACCCCGACGTTCTCGCCGTTAGCGCCGATCAAACGCACCTGGGGAACGCGGATTGCGTCATTAACTCGATAATTTTGTGCGCTGATATTTCACTCCTTCTAGACATACAAATACTCATGCTATGGCGACGTTTATCACCTTAGCCCAGGCATGATACCAAAGAATGACCGAATCGTCAACCGCGACTCCTGATCTTCGGACATGAGTTAGGACAAATTATGGAAAGGAGCCTCAAAACCGGGT
>DYGV01000203.1:975-6528 GCA_020724505.1 Anaerolinea thermophila | reverse complement strand
GGGAGATTTGTTGCCGTTGCGGGTGGAACGGTTGCGTGGCCGCTTGATCACGCAGATCACCCTGCCGCTCAATGTGCGGCTGGCTTATGAATACGTCGCTCGCACGCCCGCCGACCAGCCCATCGTGTGCGCCGCGGCGGCGCGCTGGCCTTCGGGGCGCACGCGCGTTGCTCTGGGAGGTTACGGCGAGTCGCCCACACTGTCGTTTGACGGGGGCGAACCGGACGGCGCAGCAATTGCCGCCCGCGACGCCTACGCCGAGGCGGGTGATGCGTGGGCTTCGGCAGAATACCGCAGCGAAATCGCCGCCATCTTGGTCGAACGCTGCTTGGAGAAAATCAACCAGGCGCAAGAACGTTGAACCTTGGGCGCTTCAAGAGAATGAAGCAAATTTTTCGATGATGATTAGAGGTTATGAATGACTGTCCAACACGGTTTCGAGTTATTGCGAGAACAAAAGATCGCCGAAATTAACACCCTTGCCCGTCTATATCGCCATGTAAAGAGCGGCGCGCAACTGCTGTCACTGGAAGACGACGATGAGAACAAAGTCTTTGGCGTCACCTTCCGCACCCCGCCACCCGATTCCACCGGCATCGCCCACATCATGGAACATGCAGTGTTATGCGGATCGCGCAAATACCGGGTGAAAGAGCCTTTCGTGGAGTTGATCAAAGGCTCGTTGAACACGTTTCTCAACGCCTTCACCTATCCAGACAAGACCTGCTATCCAGTTGCCAGCCAGAACTTGCAAGATTTCTACAACCTGATTGACGTTTATATGGACGCGGTGTTTCATCCATTGATACCACCGCACATTTTGCAGCAGGAAGGCTGGCATTACGAACTCGAAAGCCCGGAGGCACCGCTAACCTACAAAGGCGTTGTCTTCAACGAAATGAAGGGCGCGTATTCTAACCCGGACGATCTGCTGGGCGACCGGGCGCGGCAATCGTTGTTTCCTGATACCATCTACAGCGTCGATTCTGGCGGCGATCCGCGCCATATTCCCGAATTGACCTATGAACAGTTCAAAGCCTTCCACGAAAAATATTATCACCCTTCCAACGCTCGCATCTGGTTTTATGGAGACGACGACCCACAAGAACGCCTGCGCCGCATGGATGCTTACCTGAGCGAATTCAGCGCCATTCCGGTTGACTCGGACATCCCTCTACAAAAGCCTTTCGACCAGCCGCAGCGCCTGGTGGTTACTTTCGACCCCGGCGAAGATGCCGCCAGTAACAAGGCGCGCCTGGTGATGAACTGGGTATTAGCGGAGAGCGGCGAGGCGCAAACCACCCTGGCCTTGAAAATCCTGGCGCATATCCTGCTGGGAACCCCAGCTTCGCCGCTGCGCAAAGCCCTGATCGATTCGGGTCTGGGCGAGGATCTGGCCGGCTCAGGACTGGAAGACAAAATCCGCCAGGCGTACTTCTCCACCGGTTTGAAGGGGCTAGCGGTGAACCCCGACCACAGCCCGAAGAAGGGCGCTGAGGTCGAAGCGCTGATCTTGAATACGCTGCGCAGGCTGGCCGAGGAGGGCATAGACCCAGACACCGTGGCGGCGTCTATGAATACCGTTGAGTTTCGCTTACGGGAGAACAACACCGGCGCGTTCCCACGCGGTCTGCTGCTGATGCTGCGCTCGTTGAGCACATGGCTCTACGACAACGACCCCTTGGCTCCACTGGCGTTCGAAGCGCCTTTGAACGAGATCAAGCGCCATCTCGCCAACGGCGAGAGATATTTCGAGGCGCTGATCCAGAAATATTTTTTGGATAACCCGCATCGCACCACGCTGATTTTACAACCAGAACCTGGGAAAAATCAGCGCGACGAACAAGCCGAAAAAGAACGTTTAGCAAGGGCGCGCCAGACAATGAGCCAGGATGAAATCTTGAAAATCGCCGAAGAAGCGCAACGCCTCAAAGAATTGCAAGAGACGCCCGACGACCCTGAAGCGCTGGCTGCCATCCCACGCCTAGGACTGAACGACCTGGATCGGCAGAACAAACTCATTCCGCTGGCTGTATCCGAACTGGAAGGCTGCCCGATTTTGTACCATGATCTGTTCACCAACGGCATTGTTTATCTCGATCTGGGCTTCGATCTGAGCGTCGTTCCCCAGGAATTGTTGCCCTACGTCCCCTTGTTTGGGCGTGCATTGCTCGAAATGGGAACAGAGAAGGAGGATTTTGTGCGCTTCTTGCAGCGCATCGGTCGTTATACAGGCGGCATCCACTCTTCCTCGTTCGTTTCGATGGTGCGCAATTCGCCGCAAAGCACAGCCTGGTTGATACTGCGCGCCAAAGCCACACTGGAACAGGCGGCGGAAATGCTGGCTATCCTACAGGACGCGCTGTTGAGCGCGCGCCTGGATAACCCCGAACGCTTCCGCCAAATGGTGTTGGAAGAAAAAGCGGATAAAGAAGCGGCGCTGGTGCCTGCCGGCCACCGCGTGGTAAACCTGCGGTTACGCTCCCCTTTCAACCCGGCCGATTGGTTAGAAGAGCAGATGTACGGCGTCAGCTCGCTGTTCTTCACGCGCGAGCTGGCTGCGACAGTTGACAAGGATTGGCCTAGCGTCTTAGAGAAGCTAGAGAGACTACGTCGTATTTTACTGACTCGCCCAGCGGCGTTATGTAACGTTACGTTGGACGCAGCCAGCTGGGCTGTTTTTCAGCCGCAATTGGGAGATTTCTTGCGTCAGCTGCCTGTTGCTCCATCGCCGCGTCAGGCATGGAGGCTGGTGAATGGGGCGCGCTCGGAAGGGTTGCAGATCCCAGCGCAGGTAAATTATGTGGGCAAAGGGGCGGATCTGTATCGCCTGGGTTATGAGCCAGATGGTTCAGTGGATGTGATCCTCAACTATTTGCGCACTTCCTGGCTTTGGGAAAAGATCAGAGTGCAGGGCGGCGCCTACGGCGCATTCTGCGTCTTCAATCATCGTTCAGGCGTCTTCACCTATCTTTCTTATCGCGATCCGAACCTGCTGGAAACCCTGGCGAACTTCGACGCTGCCGCCAGCTACCTGCGCCGCCTGGATTTGAGCCAGGATGAACTAACCAAGAGCATCATCGGCGCCATCGGCGACATGGACGCATACCAGCTTCCAGATGCCAAAGGTTTCACCTCGATGACCCGTTACCTGGCCGGCGACAGCGATGAAAGCCGCCAGATTTGGCGTGAGCAGATTTTAACCACCACGGTAGAGGATTTCCACCGCTTCGGTGAGGCGCTGGATGTCCTGAATAAACATGGGCGAGTGGTCGTGTTGGGAGCGCCAGAAGCAATCGAACAGGCGAACGCAAAAAACGGCGGCTGGTTGGAGGTACAGAGGATCCTATGAAAGGCGACCTATGGAACTAAATCTGCGCATCAACGACACAGAACACGAAATCACTGCCGCGCCCGGCGAAACGTTATTGACCGTTTTGCGCCGTTTGGGCTATTATGGCGCCAAACATGGCTGCGAGAGCGGCGAGTGCGGCGCGTGCGCTGTCTTGTTAGACGGCAAGCCAGTCAACTCGTGCGTGATGCTGGCTGCCCAGGCGGTCGGCCACCGGATCGAGACCATTGAAGCGGTGGGGCAACACCCCCAGCAGGGGTGGAAGCTCACCCAGGGTCTGCATCCACTGCAACAGGCTTTTGTGGAAAGCGGCGCCATCCAATGCGGCTATTGCACGCCGGCGCAAATCTTGGCTGCCAAGCAACTGCTGGAACGCAACCCCAACCCAAGCGAAGCCGAAGTAAGAGATGCCCTCTCCGGCGTGCTTTGCCGCTGCACCGGATACCTCAAGCCAGTGCAGGCGGTGTTGCGTGCGGCGGCGATCCTGCGCGGGGAAGAGGTGGCGCCTCTCGAAGCGCCCGAGGGCGGGGGACCTATCCCCGCGCCGGCAGAATGGTTGGGCGCTGGAGGCGGAGAAGGCGATGTCGCCGAAGGGCTTGCGGAACCAGTCTTTGAACCCCCTGCGGATTCAACCGGTGTGGCGACGCGCTCCCGCCTGATGCCGCGCATCCAGGTCACGCCGCAGGCCGAAGCTTTTCGCAACGTGGGTAAACCGGAGAAGAAAGTGGACGCGGTGAAACTGGCACAGGGCAAACCCGCCTTCACCGCTGACTTCGAGATGCGGAATATGCTGGTTGCCAAAGTGTTGCATAGCCCTGTGGCGCATGCGCGCATCAAGCGCATAGACGCCAGCCGCGCCCGCGCCCTGCCCGGCGTGGCGGCTGTGCTCACCTGGCAGGATATACCACGCGTAGTCTATTCTACAGCCGGGCAATCGGATCCGATCCCCGGCCCACTGGATACATTCTCCCTGGATTATAAAGTGCGATATGTAGGTGATCGCGTGGCTTTTGTCGCCGCCGAAACAGAAGCAATCGCCGAAAAAGCTCTAGAACTCATTGATGTAGAGTATGAACCGCTGCCAGAGTTGTTCGATCCGGCTGAGGCGATGAAGCCCGGAGCGCCCATCTTGCACGACGAGCCGGAATATGTCAATTTCGGCGAATCAGATCCCAAACGCAATCTGGCGGCGCACATTCATATTGATATTGGCGATGTCGAGAAGGGTTTCCAGGAAGCGGATTATATTTTTGAGGGCGACTATGAAGTGCCCAAAGTGCAACAGGCGCATATCGAGCCGCACGTGGTGATTACCTATTGGGATGAGGACGATCGTCTGGTCATTCGAACCAGCACCCAAGTGCCTTTCCATGTGCGACGCATCCTGGCGCCGGTGTTGAATTTACCAGTCAAGCGCATCCGGGTGATCAAGCCACGCATCGGCGGCGGGTTCGGCAGTAAACAAGAAGTGATGGTCGAAGATGTAGCCGCTCACCTAACTATTGCCACCGGCCGGCCGGTGATCTACGAATATACACGAGAAGAGGAATTCATCGCCGGACGCTCGCGCCATCCCATGCGCATTCACTTGAAGACCGGTGTGAAGAAGGATGGCACCATCACCGCTAACGCCATGCGCGTACTTACCGACACCGGCGCGTATGGCTGCCACGCGCTGACGGTCACCGGCAATACGGGGCATAAATCTATGGCGTTGTACGTGGGCAATGGGCCCTACCGGAAAGCGCCCAATATCCAATTTATCGCCAACGTAGTTTATACAAATCATCCGCCAGCGGGGGCGTATCGCGGTTATGGTGTTCCGCAAGGTTACTGGCCGCTGGAGCGACACATGGAAAAGATCGCCCGCAAGCTGGGGCTGGATCCGTTGGAGTTTCGCTTGAAAAACGCCCTGCGCGCCGGCGAGCTACACCCGTTCAGTACCGCCTGGAGCGAAGGCCGCGAACCGCGCCCGGAGACCATCGAGACCTGCGCCCTGGAGGAATGTGTGCGCCAGGGCAAAGCAGTGATCGGCTGGGATCAGAAATATGGCCGCGAAGAGTGGCATCAGGTGGCCGGAAAACCTCATTTGCGCCGCGGCATTGGCGCGGCACTGGTGATGCAAGGCACCGCAATCCCCTATCTGGATATGGGCGGGGCGAGCATCAAGATGAATGACGATGGATCGTTCAATCTCTTGA
>DYGV01000203.1:0-965 GCA_020724505.1 Anaerolinea thermophila | reverse complement strand
ATCGGGGCGACGGATCTTGGCACCGGCTCGGATACGGTTCTGGCGCAGATGGCCGCGGAGATTCTGGGTGTGCCAGTAGAAGATGTGATCGTTTATTCATCCGACACTGACTTTACTCCGTTTGATAAAGGCGCTTACGCCTCCAGCACCACCTACATCTCCGGCGCGGCGGTGACGCAGGCGGCTGCCCAGGTTGCGGAACGTATCCGTCAGCGGGCGGCGGCCATGCTGAACGCGCGAGATAAGGCTTTACCTCCGGTCAGCCCGGAGGCTATCCGCCTGGTAGACCGCCAGGCGTTCGCGCCAGACGGGCGTTCGGTCACCCTGGCTGAGGTTGCCCATAATGCCCTGCACCACGAAAACCAGGAGCAAATCATGGCGACAGCTTCGTACATGTCTCCGGTCTCGCCACCGCCCTTCGCTGCCCAATTCGCAGAAGTGACGGTGGATGTGCAAACAGGCCAGGTGACGGTAAACCGGCTGGTGATGGCTCTAGATTCGGGCGTCATCGTCAACCCAATCACTGCCTCCGGCCAGGTGGAAGGCGGCATGACCCAGGCGCTGGGCTATGCGGTTTGCGAGGAAATGCGGTATGATGAGAGAGGATGCGCCCGCGAACGCGATCTGCGCGATTACCATATTTTCCAGGCTCACGAAATGCCGGAATTAGAGACGATTTTTGTAGAAACGTTTGAACCCACGCATCCCTTCGGCGTGAAAGCAGTGGCTGAAATTCCGATGGATGGGGTTGCTCCGGCGGTAGGCAACGCAGTGTTGGATGCATGCGGCGCGCAGGTGGATGACAATCCAATCACGCCGGAAAAAGTTTGGAGGGCATTGAAGCAACAAAGGTAGCCTCTAAAATGCTGCCCCAGAGTGAACATTCTATGACCACCACCTATGTCATTGGCCACGTGAATCCAGATACCGACTCAATCGCCGCCGCGCTGGGGTATGCCTGGTGC
>DYGV01000202.1 GCA_020724505.1 Anaerolinea thermophila | reverse complement strand
CACCCTGGAGCAAGCCGAACAGCTTCTTTCGGCACTGGAAGGCGAAGAATGAACGTTTGCGGTGATGCAAGAAGGTGAGCCATGCAATACGAAGAAGAACGTATGCGCATCCTAGAAATGATTGACGACGGTAAAATCAGTGCCGAAGAAGGCTTTCTTCTGCTAAAGGCGCTGGCTCAAACCGATGAAAGCAGCGCAGGCTCCGATGGAGAGGTCAGCATCCCCCTTCCAGAGGCGCCGGTTTTGATGAACGCTTCCACTTTGGAGCAACGCGACGCCCGCGTCAAGGAGGAATTGCCTCCACCGAGCTTCAGCGCATTGCCATCTGCCTCATCAAGCTCCTTCGAGCCGCAGGCGGATGCATCCAATCCAGAGAGCGTCTTGAGCGATGCACCCACCGGCTTTCCGGCAGATGCCGCCAAATGGCGTCGCTGGTGGACTGTCCCGCTGTGGATCGGGGCAGGGATCCTCGTTTTGGGTGCTCTGGCGATGTATGGAGCAATAAAATCCGCCGGCGCGGTAAACCTGTGGTTGTTGTGCGCTTCCGTACCCTTTACAATTGGGGTCCTGATCTTGGTTTTAGCCTGGCAAAGTCGTCATTCCCCCTGGCTGCATCTGCGCGTGCAGCAGCCGCCCGGCGAAACGCCGCAGCGCATCGCTCTCAGCTTTCCCATCCCGGTGGGTGCTACCATCTGGTTTCTGCGCGCTTTCGGCAATCACATCCCCGGCTTGCGCGATCAGCCGCTGGATGAAATCATTCAGGCGGTCAGCGAGACCGCCCGCCCGGACAACCCGCTTTACATTCAAGTGGATGAAGGTGAACACGGTGAAAAAGTAGAAATATTTATCGGTTGAAAGGTACAATGGTCCTCTCCCCTGGTCAGGTCAAACGATCTGCGCCAGGGGACAAAGGATTCCTGGATGAACCTTCAACCGGGAGGTGAAGAATGGCTACCAACGAAGAACGCTTAAAAATCTTGAAGATGATTGATGAAGGCAAAATTACCGCCGAGGAGGGCGCCAAGCTGCTCAGCGCGTTAAGCGAGAACCGCAAAACCGCCCGCAGACCGCCTCTGCGGGGCGCAACGGGCAGCGCGCGCTGGCTGAAAGTGCGCGTCACGGATACTATGACCGGAAAGGCGAAAGCTACGGTCACCCTGCCGCTTGGCCTGGCGGACCCCGGGCTGAACATCGCCTCTAAATACGCCCCCGATGTGGCTTTCGACGAGCTGGTGGAAGCCATCAACGCCGGCGCAGAGGGAAAAATTATTGACGTTTATGATGAAGAAGACGGAGAGCATGTGGAGATCTTCATCGAATGAGTAAGGCCGATCAGCCAAAACTCTCTGGCTTGTTCGGTTTCACGGTCATCATGGTCGGCCAAGTCGTTTCGTTGATAGGCACGGCCATGTCGAATTTTGCCGTAACCGTTTGGGTATTTGAACGAACAGGGAAAGCCACCACGTTGGCGTTGGTGGGCTTTTTCTATGTGTCTCCGTTGTTGATCTTCAGCCCGGTGGCCGGCGCGTTGGTTGACCGTTCGAACCGCAAACTGATGATGGCGCTAAGCGACCTGGCGGCAGGAGCAGCCACCGTGGCGCTGCTGCTGCTCAACCTGGCAGACAGCCTGCAGATCTGGCATCTATACGCCGCAGCAGCCATCATGGGCGCTTTCCAGACCTTTCAATGGCCGGCGTTTTCCTCAGCCATCACTACTATGATGCCCAAAGAGCAGTACGGGCGCGCCAATGGCATGATGTCGCTGGCAGAAACCGGCTCCGGCATCCTGGCGCCTGTGATGGGCGCGGCGCTTTATGGATTTATTGGTTTAAGCGGCGTCTTGACGATTGATATTCTCACATTTATCTTTGCGGTTTCGGCTTTGCTGCTCGTTCACATTCCCCAACCCAAAACAACCGTTGAAGGTGAGGAAGCCAGAGGATCCTTGCTAAAAGAATCGGTCTATGGCTTTCATTACATCCTCAAAAGACCTGGTCTATTGGGGCTGCAATTGGTCTTTATGGCGGGTAATTTTTTGGCAGGCATCTCCTACACCCTGATGGCGCCAATGATCCTTTCGCGCACCCAAAACAACGCGCTGACCTTAGGCGCGGTCAATTCGATCGGCGCGATTGGCGGCTTGCTGGGCGGGTTATTGATGAGTGCCTGGGGCGGCGCGCGGCGCAAGGTTCACGGTGTGTTGAGCGGATGGGCGATCGGTGGTCTGTTCGGATCGGTGTTCATGGGGTTGGGTCGTAATCTGCCAACCTGGGCAGCCAGCGAATTCGCCAGCACAGTAACCGGACCTATCGTCAACGCCTCAAACCAGGCGATCTGGCAATCCAAAGTCGCGCCCGATGTTCAGGGCCGGGTGTTTTCCATTCGGCGGCTGATTGCCTGGTTTAGCTCACCCCTGGCGGCGCTGGTAGCCGGCCCGCTGGCTGATCGGGTGATGGAGCCAGCCATGCGCTCAGATGGTGTCCTATCGCCGATCTTTGGGCCGATCCTGGGTACGGGTCCTGGCGCTGGTATGGCGCTGATCATGATTTTGTGCGGGCTTGGGACGATCGCGGTCGGATTGGGAGGCTACGCCGTGCGCGCGGTGCGCGAGGTTGAGACTATCCTTCCCGACCACGACGAACTCCCCGTTGCAACCGCCGAACCGATCGCCGCCGATTGAACCGACCGCCGATGGCGTACTGCCCCTGATTACCTCACACTTGCTCTTGAACTGGCGTGTACACCCCGCTTTTTACGAGAGCGCGCCGTCCATCCCCCTGATCCTCAAAAATGTGATATTTCAACTCAATAGGGAATAGCTTGCTGAACATCGCCTGCGCCGGGCAATAACGTACAGCCGATAGTTCGATAGCTCGTACAACGGCTTCCTCTTCCACGCCGCGACCGGTGACAAAATACTCGATTTCCGCTCCGGTAAAAACCTTGGGGTGTTCTGCCGCTCGCTCGGCGTGCACCCGAACTTCGAATTGCGTCACATCCTGGCGCTTCTTCGAAAGGATTGAAATGACATCCATGGCGGTGCAGCCGGCCAACCCAATGGCCAGCATTTCCATCGGGCGCACGCCATCGTTGTCGCCGCCCACAGCCGGGTCGCTTCCCAAAGGGACTTCGAAACCCGATTCAGCGGAGCCGGTGAATGTCAGTCTGCCATGCCAGGTAACTTTTGCTTCCATAGACAATCTCCAAGAGAGGGGTCACATATTTCTCCAGCATCTCTCTGCTGATCGCTCCATTCCAGTACAACACCACCTGTCCATTTGGATCAATCACATAGGAGCTGGGTAAGTATTCTTCGCCAAAGGCGCGCATGGCTTTCTGTTGTGGATCGGGCCACACCGGGAAAGTCAGCCGCTGCTGTTGCACGTAAGCCGTCACCTCATCCACCGGCTCGCCAGCCTCGATAGCCACAATGGTAAAGCCGCGCTCTTTATAATCTTCATAATATGCCTGCAAAACAGGCATCTCTGCCTTGCACGGCGGGCACCACGTGGCCCAATGATTGACCAACACCACATGGCCGCGCCAGTCGCTCAGCGAGACGCTTCGCCCTTGCAAATCCACCAGGCTGAGCTCTGGAGCGGGGAAATCCACCTTCACCGGCGCGGCGGAAAAATAACCGCTGCTCGCGCCTGCATCGCCGGATGCGCTGCCCGCCAAGCCGGGCAAGAGCATGAACGCCGCACCGCCTAAGATCAGCAATCCTATGCCCATCAGTAGCATCGCCAGGATTTGAATTTTTGAGTTGGTTTTCAAATTCAAAAATGAGGACATTTTTCATCTCTCATCTAGATTATCATCTAACGCCCCGCCGGGGCGCGACAAAAAACCTTATCAGCTAAAGCAACCGCCAGTCTGAACCAGCCCACACTTCGGACAGGCGAGATTCAGCAGTCCGTCGTAATCCAGGCGCTCAACCTTGCACTTTGGACAAAGATCCCCGGCGTGCAAGAGCTGTGCAGATTGAGCCGATGACGCGGACAAAGGCGTTAACGTCAGGTTGAGCGACCGGGGAACTTCATCCGGCAACGAGGTTGGCTTCCCATCCGTCATGGTTTACTCGCTTCGTTGCTCGCTTTTCTCTCGATGAATTCCTCTAAATCCAGGGATAGGTACAACCTTTGACGCACTTCCTCCGGCACAGTCGGCGGTTCGCTGGTTACTTTGTAAAGATAAATCGTCTTGCGCAGCGAATCGATCACGATGCGGCAATTTTCGCATTCTTCCAAATGACGATCAATTTCCGCGCAGACCTCCTCGGCAAGTTCACCGTCCACATAATCCGAGAGCGAGCCCAATAAATGACGGCATTTCTGATGATCCATCACAGACCTTCTCCTTCGGCCGCACTCCGGCGCGCCGCTCGCTCGCCGAAATACTCCGATAACAATTCCCGCAGCCGCATACGCGCTCGAGAGAGGCGCGTCTTTACCACTACCTCACTGACATTCAATACCTCTGCCGTCTCCTGAGTCGAAAGACCTTCAATATCCCGCAGCAGAAACACCGTTCGCAACGCAGGCGATAAGGTTTCAATAGCCTTTTCCATATAGGCACGCGCCTCCGCAGACATCATCTCCGCCTCAGGCAAACAGCACCAGTCCACAATTTGTATCGGCTCCTGCTCATAATCCTCATTAGGCGCAGGCTCTTCGATCGAAATCGTCTGCCCAACTGAGGCGCTTTTTCTGCGCCTCAACGCCATGAGCGCTTCGTTCGTCGCGATGCGGTACAACCAGGTAGATAAACTGGATCGCCCATCAAAGTTTGGTAAAGCGCGATATGCCTTGATGAAGGTCTCTTGTAACACATCTTCGGCGTCCTGCGGGTCTTCGACCATCTTGAGCGCCAGACGATACATCACTCCCGAATAGGCTTCCACCAGGCGGGCAAACTCAGCCTTGTCGCCGGCGCGTAGCGCCTCGAGCGAAAATTCCTCAACACGTTTTTCTTGATTCATTAGATGCATCCAACCAGCAAAAGTTGCATTCTTCAGGCAATTACGCCCGAAGAATTGTATCATATTGACTTGAGGCGACCGCCGTGCTATAGTCGCGTGCTATGAGCATCATCACCCTTTTGACCGACTTTGGCTTGAAAGACGGCTATCCCGGCGTGATGAAGGGAGTGATCTGGAGCATCGCCCCCCAGGCGCAGATCGCCGACATCACACACCTGATCCAGCCGCAAAACATTCTGGAAGGCGCGTTGACGCTTGAGCGAACAGCGCCATTCTTTCCCCCTGGGACCATCCATGTCGCCGTCGTTGACCCTGGAGTAGGCACCCAGCGCCGCCCGATCGCCGCCCGCTTGGGCGAGCATTTCTTTGTCGGCCCAGACAATGGCTTATGTACCGCGCTGGTCGAAGACTGCCGCCGCTCCAACCGTCCCATGCAATTTGTGCACCTCAACCAACCGCAGTATTGGTTGGCAGAGATCAGCAATGTGTTTCACGGACGAGACATCTTCTCGCCGGTCGCGGCGCACCTGGCAAACGGGACTCCGCTATCCGCTGTGGGCGCACCCATTGAGGATCCTATCTTGATCTCCCTGCCAAAGCCGCAACGGACCGCACGCGGCTGGCTGGGACAGGTTACCCTGGTGGATCACTTCGGCAACCTCTCCACCAACCTGGAGCCCCAGCATCTTCCCGAAGGAGAGGTGGAAATTCGCCTGGCGGGCGTCCGCATCCGCGGGTTGAAGCGCACTTTTGGAGACGGACAGCCCGGCGAGCTGGTGGCGTTGTTCGATAGCGAGGGGAAATTGAGCATCTGCGTGGTGAACGGCAGCGCTGCGGCGCGGCTGGACGTCCAGGTGGGAGCGAAGGTGGAGGTGACTCAACTTCATGACTGAACCGCTTCCCCTGCTTGTAGAAAACCTGACTTTCCGCTATCAGCGGCGCAGCGAGCCGGCAATTCAAAACATCTCACTAACCCTACAGCCCGGCGAGATACTGCTTCTGGCTGGTGCCAGCGGTTGCGGCAAGACTACCTTGATGCGCTGTTTGAACGGTCTTGCCCCGCGCGTCTACCGCGGAGAAATCAGCGGTAAAATCGAGATTTTTGGCTCGCCGATTGAAAAACTAAGCATGTCGCAATTGTCGCAATACGTTGGCACGCTGCTGCAAGACCCAGAACGCCAGATCGTGGGCAGCTATGTGCTTAACGAAGTGGCTTTTGGCCTGGAAAACCTGGGGTTGCCGCGCGATGAGATCTTGCGGCGCGTGGATGAAACATTGAACTATCTGGGCATCGCTCATCTGCGCGAGCGGGAAAATTTCTACATATCCGGCGGGGAAAAGCAGAAGGTAGCACTGGCCGGCGTTTTGGCGATGCGCCCGCGCATCTTGCTTTTGGATGAACCGCTGGCCAGCCTGGATCCGGCCTCTGCCCAGGAAGCCTTGCAACTGTTCCGTCGCCTGGCGGATGATGGCATCTCTATTCTGCTGGTCGAACACCGTGTGGAAGACGTGCTGACGGCGCGCCCAGATCGCGTGCTATACCTGGAGGAAGGCCGCC
>DYGV01000201.1 GCA_020724505.1 Anaerolinea thermophila | reverse complement strand
CCACGATGAGCGCCGAAGCGCGCCCCGGTGTAGATTTCCTGCCGCTCACCGTGGATTATGAAGAACGCATGTACGCCGGTGGGCGCATCCCCGGTTCCTTTTACCGCCGCGAGGGTCGCCCCAGCGAAGAAGCAATCCTCACCGCGCGCCTCGCCGATCGTCCATTGCGCCCCCTATTCCCGAAGGATCTGCGCAATGACGTGCAGGTCATTATGTATTCCTTTTCCGCGGATGGGATCAACCCCATAGACATTCTGGCGGTCAACGCGGCTTCCGCCGCCCTGACCATTTCCGACGCCCCGTTCGCCGGCCCGGTGGGAGCGGTGCGCGTGGGGCGCATCGGCGGGAAATTTGTTCTCAACCCCACCTTCGCCGAGCAGGAGCAATCCGATTTAGATTTGCGCATCGCCGGCACGCGGGAAGCCATTTTAATGGTGGAATGCGGCGCCAACGAAATCTCCGAAAGCGACATGGTCGCGGCGTTGGAATACGGGCATAACGCCTTGCAACCGCTGATCGAGGTGCAGGAACGCATGGCAGCCGAAGTGGGCAAACCCAAGCGCGCCTACACCCCCGCCCCCCACGACGCGGCGCTGGAGGCGGAAGTGATGCAACGCGTCCGCGGACCCATCGAAGCCATTCTGGATCAACCTTATGAGAAAGCCGCTCGCTATGGCGCGCTGGACGAGTTGAAAGCCAGCCTGATTGCAGAAATGACCGCCGAAGCGGGCGCCGAAGCCGAGGCGCGAGCGTTGGAAGTGAGCGCCGCCTTCGAGGAAGCTCTGAAAGAAATCGTGCGTACTCGCATTCTGGAGCGCGGTTTGCGCCCCGATGGCCGCTCGTTGACCGAAATTCGCCCCATCTGGTGCGCAGTAAACGTCAGCCCACGCGCCCATGGCTCCGGTCTGTTCACTCGCGGTGAAACCCAGGTGCTCACCCTAGCCACCTTAGGCACGCCAGGAGAGGCGCAAGAGCTGGACACGCTCACCCCCACCGAGACCAAACGCTATATGCATCACTACAACTTCCCGCCCTTCTCCACCGGAGAAGCCCGCCCGTTGCGCGGTTCCTCGCGGCGCGAGATCGGCCATGGCGCGCTGGCAGAGCGCGCGCTGCTGCCGGTTATTCCGCCGGAGAGCGAGTTCCCCTATGCGCTGCGCCTGGTCTCGGAAGTGCTTTCTTCGAACGGCTCGTCTTCGATGGCCTCTGTTTGCGGCTCCACGTTGGCGCTGATGGACACCGGCGTTCCGATCAAAGCGCCGGTAGCCGGTGTGGCAATGGGTTTGGTTAAGGAAGGCGACCGCTATCGGGTGCTTACCGACATTATCGGCATGGAAGATCACCTGGGCGATATGGACTTCAAAGTCGCCGGCACCGATAAAGGCATCACCGCTTTGCAGATGGATATCAAGATCAAAGGCATCACCTCGCAAATTATGTCGGAGGCGCTGGAGCAGGCGCGTCAGGCGCGGTTGTTCATTCTCGATAAGATGATGGAAGTTATCCCCGCCCCGCGCCCCGAACTGAAAGACCACGCCCCGCGCATCACCGTGGTGCAAATTCCGGTGGATAAAATCGGGGCGGTCATCGGTCCGGGCGGCAAGATCGTGCGCAGCATCCAGGAAGAGACCGGCGTCAAAATTGACATCAGCGAAGACGGCAAGGTATTCATCGCCGCCACAGATGGCGAAAGCGCTCGTCTGGCGCGCGAGCGCGTCGAAGCGCTTACCGAAACCGCCGTCATCGGGCGCATTTACACCGGCAAAGTGGTGCGGGTGGCCGATTTCGGCGCTTTTGTGGAGATCCTGCCCAACGTGGACGGTCTGGTGCATATTTCTCAACTGGACTCAACGCGCGTCAATAAAGTTGAAGATGTGGTGCGCCTGGGCGACGAAATCACCGTCATGGTCACCGGCATTGATGAGCAAGGGAAGATCCGCCTCTCGCGCCAGGCCGTGCTGGAAGGCTGGACGGTGGAAGAGGCCATAGATCACGACCGACCCCGCGGCGGGGGCGGAGGCCGCTCTTCCGGCGGCGGTCGCCCTGGCGGCGAACGTTCCGGCGGACATCGCCGCGAAGACCGCAACCGCTCCGGCGGCGGTTACCGGCGAGGGTAAACGCTGCGCCGGCACCCCCCTGCTATCCTGGTTTAGGCAGATTCCACAGCGGCTGGGCTTCCGCTGTGGAATCTTTGTTGATCCGCCGCTCTCCAAACTTTGACAAATCCTATCTTCCATGCTACAATACGGGCAATTGGCAAGGAAGTTTGAAACCGCGGGCGTTTTCCCGCGAGAGATCATTCCGATCTATAGAACGTTCAAACGCCCCGGCCGGGAAATTCCAGACGGGGTTTTTGCATATCAATTATCCCAGATAGTCCAGCCAAGCGCTGATGGCTGTCTGATGAGTTAGGTTTTGATAAGATGAGTATAGAAAAATTGAGAATCATTCCCCTGGGGGGACTTGGGGAAGTCGGCAAGAACATGATGGTCTACGAATACGGGAAAAACATCCTGATCGTGGACGCTGGCTTGATGTTCCCCGAAAATGATATGTTGGGGATTGACTATATCATCCCCGATTTTGGTTATCTGCTGGATAAAACCGATTGGATTCGCGGCATTGTCGTCACGCATGGCCACGAAGACCACACGGGCGCCATCGCCCACCTGATGGACAAAGTTCAGGCGCCAATCTACGCCACACCGCTCACGCGCGGTCTGGTCGAAGCCAAGCTCGCGCGCGGCGGTATGCTCAACAAGGCGACGCTGTACACCATCAAGGCGGGCCAATCAGTGCAGATTGGCCCCTTCAAGGTCGAATTCTTTCATGTGTGTCACTCCATCCCCGACGGCGTTGGGCTGGGGATCACCACGCCCGCCGGCCTGGTGGTGCACTCCGGCGATTATAAGTTCGATCAGACGCCGGTGGATGGCTGGCCGACGGATTACGCCAAGTTGGCCGAGCTTTCCAACCGCGGCGTGTTGGCGCTGCTGGCCGATTCGACCAACGCCGACCGCCCCGGCTGGACGCCTTCGGAGCGGGTGATTGACGCCGCTTTCCGTGAAGTGTTTCGCAACGCCAAAGGGCGTATCATCATTGCCAGCTTCGCCTCGCTGATCTCGCGAATGCAGCAGGTGGGCAACGCCGCGCAAGAATTCGGGCGCAAGATGGCTTTTGTGGGCGCCAGCATGATCGAAAACGCCAAAATTGCCCGCAAGCTGGGGTATCTGGATCTGCCAGACGACTTGGTGGTCACTCTGGAACAAGCGCTGAAGATGAAGCCCCATGAAGTCGTGCTGATGTCCACCGGCACGCAAGGCGAGCCAACATCTATCGTAGGTCGGCTTTCGATGGGCAGCAACAACCAGTTCGATCTGTTGCCCGGCGATACCGTCGTGTTATCCTCCCATCCCATTCCGGGCAACGAGGAAAGCGTCTATCGCACCATCAACCGCCTGTTCCGCCGCGGGGCGAACGTGATCTACGAAAACATCGCTCCGGTGCATGTCTCCGGGCACGCCAGCCAGGAGGAGATGAAGCTACTGCTCCATTTGGTGAAGCCCAAATATTTCATCCCCATCCATGGCGAATTGCGTCATCTGCATCAACACGCCAACATCGCCCGCATGGTGGGCATCCCCGATGAGAATATCGCCGTCATCGAGAACGGGCGAGTGGTAGAGTTCGACCACGGCGCGATGCAGATCGGCGACCGACTGCCGGGCGGGTATGTGTTTGTGGATGGCGCCGGAGTGGGCGATATTGGCATGGGTGAAGTGCGCGAGCGCGAGGCATTGGCGCGCGATGGATTTGTGCTGGTGAGCCTGAATTTGGACCGCGATTCGCGCCTGTTGCTCGATGAACCGGAAATTATCACCCGTGGGTTCATTCACAGCCGCGCCGGCGACGACCTGCTGGATGCCGCGCGGCAGATGATCCGCGAGGCGGTGCGCAACGGTAATGGGAATCTGCAAAAAGACCTACAGGAAGCCATCAAGGCGTTTCTTTACAACCGCACCCGCCGCCGCCCAATGGTCTTTGTCACCGTCAATCGCCTCTGATCAATCTTTCCAGCCCTGTTCGCCCACTAATGGGACAAACGCTACCGGGAGGACGCTTTCATAATCAAAGCGTTCTCCCTCACGCGTCCAAACCTCCAGCACCTGCCCGCCGCGCCCACCAACCGGGATTACCATGCGTCCGCCATCCGCGAGCTGTTGCAGCAATGCGCCGGGGACTTGCGGCGCAGCCGCGGTGACCAGAATGCCATCATAGGGGGCGTGTTCCGGCACACCAAGCGTCCCATCTCCAACGTGTACATGGACGTTTTTCAGCCCCAAATCGGAAAGAATGCGCGCTGCGTGGCGCGCCAGGTTGGCATGGCGCTCGATGGTATGCACTTCACGCGCCAGGCGGCTCAGGATAGCCGCCTGGTAGCCGGAGCCGGCGCCCACTTCCAACACCTTCTCGTGCCCTTTGAGCCGTAATAACTCTGTCATCAGAGCAACAATGTACGGCTGAGAGATGGTTTGCCCACTCCCGATCGGCAATGGGCCATCGGTATATGCCAGGTAGCGATATTCCGGTGGGACAAAACAATGGCGTGGGATTTCGCGCATGGCTTCCAGCACACGCACATCGCGCACGCCGCGCTGGCGGATCTGTTCCTCCACCATCTGTTCCCGCTCAGCAATGAATAACGTTTCATCCACTGTGAAGCGATGGGCTTCGGAATCTTGCGGGGCGGAATGCTTGGAAGCTGCATCCTCACTCATAGGCCCCTCTTTTCTATCCAATCTAGGCGTTCAATTCATGGGCGAGCATCGCCCAAAATTCATCCCGCTGACCGGGGATGAAAGCCGCATACAAAGTAAGCCGATCCGCCAGATCGCCGTAACGCTCCTTCAACCGCGCGGCAAGCTCCTCCGGCGGCGCAACCACGGCGAACGTAGCCAGCATTTCATCGCTGATGCAGGCGGGCATATCTGTCCATTGACCATGCCGCGCCAGGTTCGATAGTTGTTCGGCGGTCTCGCCCCAACCATGAAAATCCATAACCGCCCGATAGGAAGGCGTGGAAGCATAAAAAGCGATCTGCGAACGCACAAAAAAATCCTCTTCGGGCGAGGAAGCCACAAACGCCGTGACAGAGATGGAAAAATCCGCCCGCTGACGCCCGCTGCGGTTCAATCCATCCTGAATCGCCGGCGTCAACGTCTGGCGCAGATATTGCGGGCTGTGGAAGGGATGCACTTGAAAGCCTTGCGCGATTTCCCCCGCCAGGCGCGCCAGACCTGTGTTAACCCCTGCCAGATAAATGGGAATATCAGGGTGGGCAATAGGACCGGGGTTAAAAAAGGGCGACATCAACGTTAGGCGATAATATTCGCCGCGAAAATTCAGCGGCGCGCCCGTCTGCCAGGTGTTCCACAAAGCGCGAATGGCGGCAATCTGCTCCCGCAGTTTGCCCACCACCGAATCAGGCCAGGGCATACCGAAGCGACGCTCGATATGCGCCTTTACTTGAGTGCCAAGCCCCAGTATAAAACGTCCCTGCGACGCCTGCGCCAGATCCCAGGCGATATACGCCAGGTTAGCCGGGCTGCGGGCAAAGGCAATCGCTACGCCCGTGCCATAAGCCAGGCGGCGGGTATGCTCAAAGACCAGCGCGCCAGGCAAGAAAGGATCGTGCATGGTCTCCATTCCCCATAAAGCATGGAAGCCCATCTCTTCTGCCTGACGGGCGATGTTCGGGATTTCAACCAGAGATACAGGCGGCAATGCCGCATCCAGGATCATGTGAGCACACTCAAGATAGCAAATAAGCGATCAGCCATTGCGTGGTGGCAACCAGCGCATCCATGTGTGTGCGCTCGTAGTTGTGCGAGGCATCCACGCCTGGACCGATCAACGCCAGAGCCGCGTCGCCGCCGGCGCGCCAGAAAGCTTCTCCATCCGAGCCGTAATGCGGATAGATATCCACTTTGTAGGGGATGCCATGCGCCTCGGCGAGATCGCGCAGGCGCTGACTAAAACCGTGGTGGTAAGGGCCGCCAGAATCCTTGACGCAAATAGTGGCATGAAATTCGTCTGAATTCTGGCCCTCGCCCACCGCAGCCATATCTACGCTGATCAATTCATTCACTTCTGCTGGGATGCCCGCCGCAGCGCCGTGCCCCACCTCTTCATAGTTGCTGATGTGTAAATAGGTGGTCTGCGCTGGCTTTAGTCCTGCAGCGTGGATGGCTTTCACCGCGGCGGCAATACAAGCCACGCAGACTTTGTCGTCCAAAAAACGCGAGCGAACAAAGCCATTGACCACTTCCACGCGAGGATCGAACGCCACAAAATCGCCCACCTCAACGCCCAACAGACGCGTCTCTTGCTCCGAGTTTGTCAGCGCGTCCAGGCGCACTTCCATATTCTCTCCGTCGCGCTCCTGTGTGGACGTCTCTTTTCCATGCACATGGATAGACGCCTTCGTTGCCAGCAGTGAACCGCGCAGGTTACCCCGACGACGGGTGAAGATGGTACAGCCTTCAGTTTC
>DYGV01000200.1:813-6609 GCA_020724505.1 Anaerolinea thermophila | reverse complement strand
GAGCAGCCAGGTTGCTTTCCTCAACTTTGACACCGGCAGCTTTGGTGACATATTCCAGCACCTCATCCAGCAGGATCAAAACCGGCTGATGCTCTGCGAGCAGGTTGCGTAAAACATCTCCCCGTCCGGGAGACACCAGTTCGGTAAAGTATTGCTTCTTACCGGTCAATTGCTCTTCCAATTGCCCCCACAGTGTATCGCGTGGTCCAAGTGCGGTGCCAACCATCACCACGCGCTTTGCTTTCCACTCTGTGGCGCGATGGTACATGGCGATCTGGGCGTGCGTCTTGCCGCCGCCAAACGGGGTTTGGATCTGGATGACCGGATCGCCGCCACGCCCCTCCAACCGCGCCTGGACGACATCCAGCAAGGATTGCAGACCTTCGGTGGCGTAGGTTTTCTGGAAGAAGACCGCCGGCAGCCGATATTCATCGCTGCCGCGATCCTTGAACACTTCCCACAAATCAGCGGCGAAGACATCCATGGTCAGACGGCCTTGCAGGATGTCATCGTGGGGAATGGCGATGGTATGGAACGCGGTCATCCTCAATCCTCCTTTGTACCTCTCCTCGGGATCGAAACAACAAATTCATTTTCTTGCACGAATAAACCAGGTTCTTTACCAGTCGTGCTGCGCACCGATTCAATGGCACGATATATCCCGGTTCCGATACCTGTCACTAATCCCCACCGGCTGAAAAGGGTATAAATGGCTGGATTTCGTAACACATGGGCTGCACCAAAGCGGATAGCCTCGATGGTAACGGTATTCGGCAAACCACCTGGTGTACGGATTTCAACCCGGTCATCGAACACAAACACCCTGACAGGTGCAGTCACCGTGTAATCTCGATGCGCCAGAGCATTGACCAGGAATTCGCGCAACGCCTCCTCGGGTAATTCGGGGCGTGTTTCAGGTTCGAAGGATTGAATAACGTGAGGTGTCTGCAAATGCACACGTAGAAATCGAGCGGTGTCCTCAAGCATTTCAGGCAACACCCCTGTTATCGTTTTTGCATCTGAAGGTGGAGCAGTGAAATCCAGGCCGGGAATGCGCGCGGCTGAGATATACGCGTGAGTGAGGAAACGCTGCGGGTCACGCCCAAAGAAGAGCAGCGCTGCAATTGTAGGGTAGTCCTTCTGATCCTGTGTCTGGACATACCCCATATTCTTGAGCAGCCTCTCATAGCCGATCTCGAACTGTTCTATCGGACGTTGAAATGCTCTCTGGAGGAAGCGATCGAAAGCACGGTCATCCAGATCCGCTATGGATGCACGCAGGACAGGGGTTTCATCATAATACAGGCTCTCGGTAGCCTGAAAGAGGCGCAATAATTCTTGACGAGATGCTCTTCGCTTACCGGATGTTGTCCTGATATAGTAACGACCTTGATTGGTTTGATATGGTCTTTGGTCCCCCTTTGGGATATTAACGACTACAACATCTAACCCCTCATCGGTTTTAATTGTCTCTTGAATAACAGTCACAGGTGGAATGCAGTTGTTGTAAGCGATCTGGTCTATCCTTTGCATTATCTGATCGGTATTTGAAACCCCATCAATACTCCTGTTATTATTCACTCCAATTATCAATTGACCCCCATCGGTATTCGCAAATGAGACTATGGCGTCGGCCAGATCGTTCGAAGAAACCCGCTCGTTCTTGAATTCGGTATGCAAATCTTCCCATTTTGCAATCCGCTGTTGAAGTTCTAATAGATCCATTTTCTCATCCCCATCCATATTTCTGGGCGCGGCGTTGGAAAGCTTCTTCGCCACCTTCCATGACATTGCGGACGAACTCTTGAATGCTTCGCTGGTCGATTGCTCCCTGTGCTGCAATGATGCAATGATCTTCTTGAGCCTCCAGCGCAACGATTAATTCGGCATGTCCCAATACCGGGATGTTTGGGTTGTGCGTGGCTACTACAAGTTGCCGTTTGCCTTTCTGCTCACGGAGAATTCGCACAATGTCTTCATAGACAAAACGGTTGTCCAGGTCATCCTCGGGCTGGTCTACGATAAGAAGCCTTTCTTCCTGAACTAATAAAAGTAGAAGCATTGCGGTTGCACGCTGACCATCCGATAGTTTCCGTAAAGGGTGATACGTCTCATTAATCCTAAGAGATACCTGGACCGCATCGTCTGGTGCAAGTAACTGCAGGTCGAATAGTTTGCTTTCATCTTCAGTGAGGTAAGTATGCATTTGCTGAGCCCGGGAGGTCGTCAATCCAAACACCGATTCCAGCGCATTGGCTCCTTCCCTGGCTTTATCCGCAATTTCGATACCATCCATAACTACATTACTCGAAGCTATACGTTCGAGGCTCTTTCGGTCTATGCCTGACCCACGAAAGAAATTGACCAGCTCGTCAATAAAGCCATTCCTCTGGCCTCGGTATTCGACCTGCACATTTACTCGGTCACGTAATTTCTCGGAAATTAGTTTGGCCTGCTTATCGCGTAACTTCCAGGCCTCACGACGGGCTTCGCGGAGCTCTTTCAGCAGTTTGCGGCGATCTTTCTCCAACTGGTCAACCTCACCCTGAATCTTTTTCAAAGTGCGTAACTGTGGCTCAAGCAACGTTTGCTCAGATGTAAGCCGAATCAATTCATCGGGATCGAGGCTTTGTTCTCCTAATTCTTGCTTTACCTGGCGGATTGCATCATTCAATGGTTTGCGCGTCTCCTGCCAGCGCATAAATAACACTTGCAATGCCTGGCTGGCGGTAAGCAAATGAGCTTCGCCTTCTGTAAATAACTCCTTAATCTGCTGTTGAAGATTAGCTAAAATGTTGTCAGCCTCTCCTAAAAGTGCTTTCTGATCACTTTCAGCGTCCTTTAAATCATCACGCGAAGATCCCCATCGGCTGATCCAGTATTCACCCGCTTCACGCCACTCCGTAACAGCATTGCTCACTCCGCTTTGCGCCTGAGTCAGTCGCTGCTCGTCTGCAGCTAAAGAGGTTGCCTGATGCAGCTTATCAGTAAGCCCATACCGGCGATAGAGTTCTATCTTGTGCTTGATTTCATTTAGTCGCTGCTCGATTTCTTCTCTTTCGGTAAGCTTTCGACGTTTCTCAAGAATGGCGCGTGCGTTCTCGCGTAGCCGAGTCTCCAGTTTCTGCACCTGCAGGAGCTGAGTTCTTGCCTGCTTGCCGATGATTTCATCCAGTAAGCGTAAGCGCTGTGGTTCATTGCGGGTCACTTCGTAAATCTCGCGCTGGCCAAAATATAATGGGCTTTCCTGGTCGCCCAATATCTCAGAAGGAGTCAGCAACACTTCTCGTTCTGGTTCAAGCTCAACGATGCGAGGCGTCTCTCCCCATACTCGCTCGATGCGATACCGACGGCGCACATTCGGGTTGACATACTGCTCTACATACAATATTGCTTTGCCGCCGCTCCCAAGCGCAAACTGCACCAACCCCTCACGATATTCGGTTGGAGAATAGAGAGGCAAACCCAGAATGTATCGGATGGTCTCAAGTATAGCTGACTTACCTACCCCACGCCCGCCAACGAACACATTCAATTCAGGGCTGAGAGCAAGCGACAGCCCACCCAGAAAACCGCTGCCATCTACCTCCAGGCGCTCGAAGTGGGTGTATCTCATACTGGGCTTTTCCCCGGTCCTCACCAGGATTTGGGGATCATGCAAAGCCAGACGGATGGCGCGCAGGTCATCGAGAACACTTAGTTTTAGGTATGTGGCTCGTAACACGCCGTTAGTTTGATATTTCGCCCCTATTTCTTCGATTGAGTGATTATCGGTTGATTCGACTGATGCGATACGATCAAGTTTTTCCCGGCTGATAAGTGCAGTATTTGCCAGCCGTCTTTGATCATTATCTGTGATTGATTCAATGGCATCTGGTATTACAGAAGCAATAAACTCCGCCTGACCTTTTGCGTCGAAACTTGTGAATAAACCTTTAGTATCATTTGGGTGGGCAACAATCAGTAATGCATCGGTTTCTTTTCGAAACCTTGTAAGACTATTATTGAGGGGATCCTTGGTCCTTAGATCGCGATGCTGCCCATCTTCGCCAATCAATGGCTGAAGAGGTTTGTCATCCAGAATATTCTGAATCGCCAAATTGATTTTTTCAGGGTCGGCGTCATAAGGGAAAATAGCTATGATATGCAAACCACGCTTACCAGCACTTGCAGCATCGAAAGATAGCTCTGCGCCGGGGTAAACCACGATGCCGTGCTTGCGTGCGGCATCCCGGATCGGTGTAAACCAATCTATTCGGATACCCTGATAATCCGTAATGGCTGCTATACGAATATCCTGATTCGCCAATTGTTGAACAAACTGGTTAACGATGCGATCGCGATCCCTTTCTGGATTGACACCATTGGGAAATCTGAAGCTGAACGCACCCGGTGAGTGGAGGTGGAAATCGACGCGCACCCATTGAGCGCCTTGATATTGTTTTTGCGAACCTTGATTATCGTCAATCATTGCCATGCTCCCACCAGGATATTCTAAATCGTGTCCTGTTGTTATCAATCTCTAATGCTTCGCAGGTTTGCCGAATCGGAGTTTTTCGATCTTATCCAATAGCATCCACCAGAAGTATTGTTTGTCTCCTGTCAATAATGCTTCAAGATCAATGTCACTCAGCACAACGCATATTATGCCATCTAATTGATATGCCTGATTGATAAGCGCTTCACCCGCTTTCATTGCATCCCTTCCTGTGATGCCTTTTCTTGTGAAAAATATTCCAAATTTAGTATGAGTTAGCTTTATTCGATAAAGAAAATATCCGATCTCGGAAACTCGCACTCCCTCTTTTTTATTTTTACATTCGATGATAAATTCCCTTCCTAATAGTTCGGCGACAACAGACGAACTTGGATTGAGGTTTTGTACAACAATGTCAGTTTCATATGCTTGTTTCTTAGCAAGTACATTGGCATGGGGTACACATCCAGGAAGTTGCAGACTCAGGTAAAAGGCAATATTCTCTAGTGCTTTGCCTTTCTGTTGATTATATTGTCTTTCTTCAAGTGGATCCAATTTGGTCATTGCTGCGTATAAAGCCTGAAAATATCCCTTCGACACTGGCATTTCCCGTTGCGAGCTGGCCCTCGCAATAACATAACTGGTCTTGCTTTCTGCGAATTTTGAAAATATGTCTTCTGCAAAACCTGCTGGCTGTGTCCAATCATCCGTTGAATTTACTTGATTGAGATTTTCCTTCGCCAATTGGTTTAGAGCATTGAAAGCAGAATCTTCCATACCCAATAGGGTTGGCAGCATTTGTCTGCCAGCGCCTCCGTCATCCGGGTTTCCATGCAGGATGTCATCAGCCTGCATATGCATACCCCACCGGAAAGCCATTCCCTTATCACCCATCGTCCAATATAAATCGGTAAGATAGAAAGCAGTTTCAGCACGATAAATATGTTTATTTCGGGTATTTGCTTGAAGTAACCCAAGGTTATCCCACCAATCTAATAACAGCTTTTCTGATGCAGAAAAATACCCGTGCTTTTTGAACCAATCATGGGCGATACGATACCCATCGCGCCCTTCCTTCCATTCGTTGTCGGTTTTTAGTGGATCAAATCGTCCACCTGGCTTTACGGCATCACGCAAAAGACCTTTTGCATGTTGGAAGGCATCCAACGGACGTGTTTCATTCTTTTCCAAAATGCTTTTTACTTCTTCTTCCAGGGTCATGCTTTTAACTCGGTCACCCAGCTTACTGCACTCACTCAAACAACCTCCCCTGCCTGGCCGCCTCTCCAACCTCCTCCTGCACCCGCTCGCGCCCGGCC
>DYGV01000200.1:0-803 GCA_020724505.1 Anaerolinea thermophila | reverse complement strand
GTTGCCGTGATCGCTGATGACCAGCAGCCAGCTGCGCGTCAGGTCGAGCCCGTCCAGCGCGCCGGCCAGGAAGCCATCCAGCAGCTTCTTTTCCTTGCTCTCGTTGGGTAGTGTTTCGGAGATGGCCTGGGCGACGCGATAAAACGCCTCACTACGCCCATAGCCGCGCTCGGCTAAAGTCTGGATCATCTCGGCGCGCTTGCCTCGTTCCCACAGCAGCAGGGTCTTGTGCAGCATATCAATCATATCACGGGGATCCTCCAGATGTTCCAATTTGCGGTTCTGCGGACCGAGCAGACGGACGAATTCCTTTTCTTTTTGCACATAACCCGAGCGGCCCCACGCCTGGGAGATATCCACCCCGCAGGATTGCGCCAGCTTGCGCGCTTCGTCGAAAGGCACGCGCGCCTCGCCATAGTTCCAGCGCCACAGCACATACAGGCGGGTGAGCGCGGAGATCTCGCCGGCGAAACCGTTGTGCAGGATCTGGCGCACGGCGTAATCGGTGGCGATGGTGCGCACCTCCTCCAGCAGGCGGTCGGCGCGCACCACATTGCCTTCCAGGTCTATCACCTGTTCGTATTTGCCAAAGACCTCGATGGCTGAACCGATGGCAGCGATGAAGAAATCCGCCCCGCCAATACCTTCCTCCCATAGGCGATGGAGTTTGTCGTCGAGGTGGCGGCGCAGTTCTTCCCGCACTTCGTTATAGAAGCTGGTTGGTTGGCGTTGCATTTTTCGAGCGGCGATATAGATGGATGAAGCCAGGGCAGCGGATTCATTGGCTCGCAGGCGAGACTGCA
>DYGV01000014.1:16338-45674 GCA_020724505.1 Anaerolinea thermophila | reverse complement strand
ATCACCCACGCCACCAAGAACGTCATGCTGGCGGATAAAGTGGTCTTTTTGGCGCGCGGCGGCTATATTGCCTGGTTTGGGCCACCCGATCAGGCTTTGCAATATTTCGACCAATTTCGTGAAGAGCGCGATCGGCGGGCGAAGCCCATGGAGTTTGATGAAATCTACGCCATTTTGGATGATCCGTCCAAAGGTAAAGCTGAAGATTGGGCGAGGCGGTATCTTCAACACCCGGCTTATCAAGAATACATCGTGCGTCCGCTGCAGGCGCTGGGTCGCGATGTTTCGAATGTTTTCCAGACGCCCCAGGCGAAAGAATCGGCGGACAGGTTGACTCACAAGCCGCCGCGCAACCAGGTATCTGGGCTGCGGCAGTTTGCCATCCTTTCGGCGCGTAACATCAAGATCTTAACGCGCGATCGCGCCAGTCTGGTCTTGATGTTGGTTTCGGCCCCGCTGACTGCCATGTTAGATGTACTACTGGCGGTGATCCTGGGACGCGATCTGTTTTCCTTCCAGGAGGGAGACGCAGCCAACGCCATTGTGTCCTTGTTCCAGCCGATCATTTTCGCCATCATGATCGGCGGGCTTTCTCAGATGAGGGAGTTCGTCAAAGAGGCGGAGATCTTCAAACGCGAGCGCCTGGTCAACTTGAAAGTCCTACCTTATGTGATGTCCAAGATTTGGGTGGCTGCCTTGCTGGCTTTGTATCAGGCCGCCGCCTATACCATCATTCACTATCTAGCTTTCAAAATGCCCGGCGGGACGCTGGAGTTTTTGCTCTTCTATCTGACGTTGACGCTGGCGACGCTGGCCGGCATGATGCTGGGTTTACTGGCTTCCGCCGTGGCGCCGAACGCCAACGCTGCGCCCTTGATCGTGATCTTGCTCATCATCCCGCAGGTGGTGTTGGGTGGAGCGTTGATCCCAATGCCGGCCTCGATCAGTGCGGTCACGGTTTCGCGATGGGCGTTTGAACCCATTGTCGGGATTACCGGGCTGGGTTCAGATGTGGCTGCCGACGCTTGCTGGCAACTGGACAAGGAAATCCGCGATGACATGGACCTAGCAGACAAAGAAGCGCGCGGCTGCCGCTGTATGGGGATCAGTGCGCTGCGCGAGACCTCGTGCAACTTCCCCGGTCTGGGCGAGTTCTACGATCCAGCCATTGATCAACCTGAGCCGGCCGAACCCGCTCCCATCGGCGACCCACCAGCGCAGCCCAGGCTGCCGCCTGCGCCGCAATCACCCAGCGACCCAACGGATCAGGCGGCGATGGCTCAATATTTACAAGAGCTACAGGATTATCAGAACACAACCAGGCAGATACAAGACGATTATCGCACCCAGGTTGAGGCTTATCAAGAGAAGGCCGACCAATACGCCGAGGCAATGAAGGCGTATCAAGAGGAGAAAGCTGAATGGGAGATCAGTCGCAACGCGGCGGTGGGCAAAGCCGAAGGGATGATCAGCACCTTCAACGACAACTTTGGCTGGGCGTTTGTCAATGGAGATGACGACGATAAGTATTGGTCGCGCATACTGTCTGCCTGGGCAACCCAGAGCTTGATCATTGCGCTCTTGTTCTTGTTAACCCTTTATTTCATCTACCGGAAAGGTAGGACATAGTGGCGATCAATTATAATGCCGCCGAGCCACGCCTGGTTGAGGAGCGCTCTCAGGTGGAGGCGTATCTATGAGCCGCCCCGATTGGATCGGAAGGACGCTTGGCGCTCGTTATCAAATCCAGGAAATACTGGGGCAGGGCGGGATGTCGGCTGTGTATAAGGCAATAGATCCGAACTTGAAGCGCGTGGTTGCCATCAAGTTGATTCACGCTCATCTATCTGAAGACCCAAAGTTCATCAGCCGTTTCGAGGAAGAGGCGCAAGCAGTCGCTCAACTGCGCCACCCCAATATCACCCAGATCTACGACTTCAATCATGACGGCGATGTTTATTACATGGTGCAAGAGTTCCTAGCAGGCGAAACCCTCCAGGAGCGCCTGCGGCGTCTGAATAGAAGTGGCAGGCGAATGCCGCTTATCGACGCGGCGCGCTATGCCATAGATATTTGCAGCGCCATCGGCTACGCTCATGAGCGGGGCATGATTCACCGCGACATCAAGCCAGCGAATATCATGATTGATCTGCAAGACCGGGCGATCCTGATGGATTTTGGCATCGTCAAAATCGTTGGCGGCTCCAGGCATACCGCCACCGGCGCAGTGGTTGGGACGGCAATGTATATGTCGCCGGATGTGATCCGCGGCGAAGCGCCGGACGCCCGCTCGGATATCTATTCGCTGGGAGTGACCCTGTTCGAAATGATCAGTGGGCGACCGCCCTTTCAGGCTGACACGGCGATGAGCCTGATGATGATGCATCTGAACGACCCACCGCCCGATGTGCGTCAATTGCGCCCCGAAACGCCAAGCGATTTGATTGCCATCCTCGAGAGATCGTTGACGAAGAAGCGCGAAGACCGATTCAGCTCAGCCGGCGAAATGGGATCTGCGCTGAAGACCGCGTTGATTCGTATGGGCGGGAAAGTCTCAATGCCGATTGCGCAGGCTGTGCAAGCCTCGGCGCGCCCGACGAAAGATCAGGTTGCCACTCAGATGGATCAGCCAGCTCCTGCACCGGATCCTTCGGCCACCCAGGTTGATTCATCGGCGGCTCCCATTGACCAATCAGCCACATTGATCGAGCAACCTGCCGCCCGGCAAAGCCAGGATAGCGTAGCCGTTCATCGCACCATTGTGGAAGAGTCGTCTGCGCAGGGCGCGACGCCCGCCTCTACGCTCCATGTCGCTTATCCTGCGCCGGAGGCTGAGCCAAAGGTCGCAGAGAGGCGCGCCGGGTTCGACGCTGGCGTTTCGTCATCGGGTGTGGGCAGCGGCGCCATGCGGGACGGCGGCAGCATTCCGGCTGCGCCGGCTGGCAGAACAACTGCGCCGAAAAGCCAGCCTCCAGCCCAACCGAAGACGGTGAAACCGGCGCTGATCGCCGGAGGCGGAGCGGCGTTGATCCTGGTCGTCTTATGCCTGCTGGCAGGCGGCGTCGGCGGTTTCTGGATCATGAATCGTTCGGCGATATTTGCCAGGGCGACGGACACCCTCACACCAACAGCCAGCGCCACGCCGACAACTGCCGCTACTGCAACTACGCTGATCATCGCGGCGACCGAGACGCCTACGCTCTCTTTGCCGCCCACCGAAACCCCCACGCCACAATTTATCCCCACCGCCACCGTACCGCCAGGCATCCCATTTGTCCGCATCAACGTGATCGAGATTGATGGGCAGAGGCGCTATGTGGTCTTTTACGAAATCTTTGAATTTACCGAATCTATCACCGACGAGCATACGCATTTTTTCTTCAACACCACGCCGCCCGATCAGGCTGGGAAACCAGGCGCGGGTCCGTGGATCATGTACGGAGGCTCAAGCCCGTTCGGCGAATTCAAGACCAGCGACCGCCCGGAGAACGCCTCTCAATTATGCGTGCTGGTCGCCAACCCGGATCACAGCGTCCAGCCCAACAGCGGCGGGTGTTATCCTTTGCCCGACGTGCCGACGGCGACCATGAGGAACGATACAGCTTGTCGCGCTGGCCCTGGGGAAAGATATGATCTTGTTTCGCCGCTGAGCGCCCGCACCACCGTTCTGGTGAGAGGGCTTTCCGCTGATGAAAACTGGTGGTACGTTCAGGACCCAGAAAATCTGGACGATTCGTGCTGGGTTCCGGTTTCGGCGGCAGTGGTTGGCGGGGACATCAGTCAGTTGCAGGTTGTCGAAGCGCCGCCACTTCCCACCCTGCTTTCCAGCGGCCATTACCGGGTTGAGATTACCGGCGTCACCATGGACAGCCAGAACCGCTACGTGGTTGAATTCATCACACAGAACTTCACCGCCCAAATCCCCGGTATTCACATCCATTTCTTTTTCGACACCGTGCCGCCTGAGCAAGTGGGGATGGGTAGCAGCGGCAACCGGCTGATGCATAGCGGCCCCTCGCCGTTCAGAGGCTTCGCCGCAGGCGATCGCCCTCCGCAAGCGACGCAGATCTGCGCCCTGGTAGCCAACCCGGATCATTCCGTGATTCTGGAAAGCGGCAATTGTTTCAAATTACCTGATATACCTTGAGATGGACAACTATCACGGCAAGCTTATCCTGATCCGCCCCAATGGACCAGAGCAAGAATACGAGTTATGTAAAGCCTCGATTGCTTTGGGCAGGGCGATGACCAATGACATTATCCTGGACGATAGCCGCGTGTCGCGATCTCACGCACGGTTGGAATGGGGAAAAGGCGGCTATCAATTGATTGACCTGGGTTCATCAAATGGGACGCGAGTCAATGGCGCCCTCATCCAGCAAACCATGCTTCAACCGGGCGACGCAATCCAGATGGGCGGCGCGGAGCTGCGCTACGAGGTCGCCATGCCGACCGAAGCGCTGGATATGACGGTCATCGACTCGGAAGAGGACCTCGAGCGCACCATCCACCAAGAATTTTTGAGCGTCTCTTTGAATGAGACGCGCGTTCCACGGCTGGTCATCTTTACAGACGAAAGAACCTGGGAGATACCGCTTGAGGCCGATAGTTTGAGCATCGGTCGCACCGATGACAATGATGTTGTGGTGGAACATCCGAAGGTATCCCGTCGCCATGCAGAGGTCAACCGCAAGGGGAACATCTATGTGTTGCGCGATCTGGGCAGCACCAACGGCACCTGGTTCAAGGAAAGACCCGTTGACGAGATGATCTTGCAGGAAGGGGATGAATTCCGCATTGGCGCGGCGCGCTTGATCTATAAAAGCGGTTTCGAAGAAGAAGCGCTGACCATGGCCGAGGAGACGCTGCAAAAACTGCCCACTCGTCGTCCTGTGGTGTTTGTGCCGGGGATGATGGGATCGCAGCTTTGGTTGGGCAGCGAGTGCGTTTGGCCAAACGTCAAGCTGATGTTCAAAAACCCGGAATTATTGACGTATTCGGAGGACACCCGCATCGAGGCGCGCGGCATCCTGGATGAGGTGGTCGTGGTGCCGAACCTGATCAAACTCGATCAGTACAACCGCCTGGGCGACTACCTGGTGGAACATCTGGGATATGAACGGGACAAAGATTTCTTCGAGTTTGCCTATGATTGGCGTCAGGATGTGCGCCGTTCGGCTGCTCAGCTTGGACAGTTGATTGAAAATTTAGCCCTCTCGCAACCGATCACGATTATTGCCCACAGCCTGGGCACACTGGTCAGTCGCTATTACATTGAACGCCTGGGGGGCAGAGAGAAGGTTGAACGGGTGATTTTGATGGGCGGACCGCATATGGGCGTGCCGAAAGCGCTGGCGAACCTGGTCGCGCCACCGAACATGCTTCCCTTTGGGCTGATGGGGGAGCGTTTTCGCCAGGTGGTGGCTACTTTCCGCACCGTCTATCAAATCTTGCCCACCTATGCTTGCGCTGTGGATCAGGATGGGCGTAAGATCAACTTCATGCAAGATGAAAGCTGGCTGCCAACGGAACAAATCCCCTTCCTGCGCGCCGCGCGCCAGTTCCGCCAGGAACTGGGCGTCCGCTCCAGCATCCCTGCGGTTTCGATCTTCGGCTACGGATTGAAGACCATGATCAATCTCTCTTTTTCGAAGCCGGGCGCGAGCAAGTCGCGGGAAATTGTGTATCAATACGGGCCGTCCGGCGATAGCACTATCCCCGAACAGAGCGCAGTCTTGGCTGGCTCAGAGATCCATCCGGTGCAGCAATATCATGGCTCATTGTTCGTGGACAACGATGTCAAGATGCGCCTGAAGCTGGAGTTGACGCGCCAGCTTGTTCAGTAAGTTCATCGTGTCGCCAGCGGTAGATAGATGCGATGAGGGGTTGAAACCAGGTTCAGCAACCAGGGGTCATGGTCGGAGCTGCGATGCAAGGTGGTCCCATCGCTGGTCAAGGCGTCGGGGTAATCGGCGTTGATATGTACGGGAAGAATTTCCAACACGGTCAGGTGGGTTTGGGGCAGCCAGAAAGCATAATCCATCGTCTGCGACACGCCCTGGTAAATATAGCTATAACGAAATGGGCGCGGTGCGCGCAGCGTCAGATTCTCCAGCCCCAGTTGAAGCAATTCGGCGATAGGCTGAGAGTCGGGCAGGTCGTTCAGATCGCCCAGAATGAATAGATTCGGGCTGGGGTAAGCCGCTTTTATTTCCTCGACCAACCTGGCTACGAAGCGAGCTTGCTCGATGCGCCGCGGCAAGGTGTATTGGGTGAGAGGGGTATCTTCTACTTTGGATTTCCAATGATTGATAATCAGCCAGAATTCAGCCGTTGGTTGGGTTGATGAGGCGGGTAAATTCACGCGCAGGTGAACCACCAACGGAGGGCGTGAGAACAGGCGGTTACCATCCAGAACGCCGTCGCTGTTCAGGTCACAGGTCAACGCATTTTGTGGGTTGACAGGGTCGCCGTTGCCGTCAGGCCCCAGCCCATCCACCAGACTGGTGCAACCCTGGCGCGCCTGATAGCCCAAAACTGACACTCGGTCCGTGCGGTAGAGCAGAGCCACATCCAGACCGCGTGCGTCCGGCCCATTTTGCCAGATGGCACCATAATCAGCGTGGATGACGTCCGGGTCCTCGATCAGCGCCCGCAATACATCCTGGTTCTCGACCTCTTGAACGGCGATCAAGGTCGGTTCCCCCAGCGCCTGGTGGATGGACAGGGCGCGTTTATAGAGCCGGCGCTGGTATTCTGCGTTGGTAAGGACTTGATCATCCGTGGCTGGATCATCCAGAGTGTCAAACAGGTTGGCCAGGTTGAACGTGGCAATGGTCAGGTCCGGTGGGCTATCCAGCGTTTGGTTCGCCGGCCCGCTTCCGGCGATCACCTGAGGCTGGCTGAGCAATTCGACGCAATAAATACCCAGGCGATAATCAACCACGCCTGTAAAAGAGGTAATCGTATCGCCGACCGTTGCTTCGGGGGCAATTTCATAAAGCCCGTTATCATCCACGCAGATCACCTCGCCGGTTCCCAGAGGATCGTCGGGGAAGACTCGCTCGACGCCTGAATCCAGGCGCACCAGCCAGGTGCGGTCATCTGAGTCGGTTGGCCCGATCACCCGTCCGCCGCTCAATTGCACATGCATCCCTTCCAGTGTTTCGAAGTAATAGCGGGCGGAATTGTTGGCGAACGGCGGCGTCAGTTCTTGGGGCGCGGGCAGCGGATGGTTATGAGACAACACCTGGGCATTTGGGGGCGCGACGACGATTTCCGTTCGGCCGTAGTATTCTTCGACCACGCCTTCTACCTGGACTAAATCGCCAGCGCTAACCACATCCAGGCGCTCCCCCAGATAGACGAAAACCCCGTCCGAGGTGTTGGCGCTGCGGTCGCAGTTTTCGTGTTGCATATAAAAACCGCGCCGCGAAGTGTCGTCCAGGTCCGCGAAAACCACTCCATAGGTGCGCACGCTTTGCCCCGTGTAGGGCGAGCTAAAGCTATAACCTTGCAGCTCGCAGATTTTCAGAGAAAGGATCGTCTGAGCCGATGAAGATAAATTTGCCCGCCCGAAGAGGAGCGGGAGGAAAGCAATGAGAAGGAAAAGATTGCGGCGCTGGCAAGGCGGGAACAAAGTTGCACCCCTTGATGGCATGGTTCTGGTTGTCTGCAAAGGTGAGGTCTTCCGCCAAAGGCTGGAGAAGATCCTTCTCCGGCGATGGTTAAGCCGATTTAACCATCATTTACAAATCATTATCCTATAAAACTTGCAAATTTGTTAGGTGGAAGATACAATTGCTTTGGCGCTGCAGCCAGGTGGAACGGCATAGAGCCAGAAGTAAATTATTCAGGATTTACATGCCTATATAGGGGGCAGACTCAACCAACAGTGCGCCGGCAAAGCGCCGTTGTTCATTGTGTAAACAGTTCGATCTGTTCTTCGCCCATGGAAAATAAGGAGGTTAGCATGAAGGTTGCCAAAATGTCCACCCGCATCTTTTCGATCCTGATAACTCTGGCGTTGTGTTTGAGCTGGCTACCGGCGAGCGCGGTGTTTGCCGCTGCGCCCACAGAGCTTTTCTTTTCCGAGTATATCGAGGGTAGCAGCAACAACAAGGCTCTGGAGATCTATAACGGCACCGGCACGGCGATCAACCTGGGTGCTGGTGGCTATAATGTGCAGATGTATTTCAATGGCAATGCTTCTCCGGGGCTGACGATCAACCTGAGCGGCGTGGTCGCCGACGGTGATGTGTTTGTCCTGGCTCATTCTTCTGCCAGTGCATCCATCTTGGCCCAGGCGGATCAGACCAACGGCGCCGGCTGGTTCAACGGCGACGACGCGGTGGTGTTGCGCAAGGGGACGACGATCATTGATGTGATCGGTCAGATCGGCTTCGACCCAGGCACAGAGTGGGGGATCGGGCTGACCAGCACCGCGGATAACACGCTGCGCCGCAAAGATACGATCTGCGCCGGTGATCCGAACGGCTTGGATGTTTTTGATCCTTCGCTGGAGTGGGAAGGGTTTGCCACAGATACCTTTGGCGGTCTGGGATCGCATTCTGTGAACTGCGCCGGGCCAGACGCCGCGCCAGAAGTCGCGGCTACGTACCCCACGGATGGGGCGACGAACATTCCCATCAACACCAGCCTGAGCGTGACTTTCTCTGAGCCGGTGAATGTAACCGACCCTTGGTTCACACTCTCTTGCGCCATAAGCGGGTTGCATGATGCATCGGTCAGCGGCGGCCCAACTGTCTTCTCCATTGACCCACTGGCCGACTTCATCGGCGGCGAAAGCTGCACGCTGACGATCATTGCCGCCAATATTTCCGACCAGGACGCAAACGACCCGCCGGATAATATGGTGTTGGACTTCACGGTTGGCTTTTCAACGCTGGATGTCTGCTCGCTCGCTTATACGCCGATCTACAGCATTCAAGGCAGCGGTGCAACCGCCGCCATCACCGGGGTGGTGACAACCCAGGGCGTTGTGGTGGGCGATTTTGAAGGCCCGTCGCCGACGCTGCGTGGTTTCTACCTGCAGGATGTGAACGGCGACGGAAACCCCGCCACATCGGATGGCATTTTCGTCTTCAATGGCAACAACGACAGCGTAAACCTGGGCGATGTGGCGCGCGTCACAGGCACGGCGGGCGAGTTCCAGGGACAGACTCAGATCAGCGCTTCCTCGATTGTCAATTGTGGCGCCGGGACGGTGACGCCGGTGGATGTCACCATGCCTTTCTCGGCGGTGGATGAGCCTGAGCGTTATGAAGGTATGTTGGTGCGCCTGCCCCAGACGCTGTACGTCACCGAGCACTTTCAGCTTGGACGCTTTGGTCAGGTGGTGATGTCCTCTGGCGGGCGGTTGCAGCAGCCAACCAACGTGACCGCCCCAGGTGAGCTTGCCCTGGCGCTGCAAGCCGCCAACAACCTGAACCGTATCATCATTGACGATGCGCTGAACAACCAGAATCCTGACCCGATCTTGTTTGGGCGCAATGGGATGCCGCTTTCAGCCAGCAACACTTTGCGCGGCGGCGATACGGCAACCGGCATCGTGGGGGTGATGACCTACACCTGGTCAGGCAATGCGGCTAGCGGCAACGCCTACCGCGTGCGCCCGATCAACGCGTTGAACGGCTACATCAACTTCGAAGCGAGCAACGAGCGTCCCCTCTCCGCTCCGCCGCTCACCGGCTCCCTGCGCGTGGCGGGCATGAACCTGCTCAACTTCTTCAACACTTTCGACGGCGCCAGCAGCAGCCCGCCTTACGCCTGCACATTAGGGGTTGGCGGGGAACTCACCGATTGCCGCGGCGCGGACGATCTTTCTGAGTTCGAACGCCAGTGGCCAAAGACGATAGCCGCCATCCTGGGTACACAGGCAGACGTGATCGGCGTGATCGAGATCGAAAATGACGGCTACGGAGCAGATAGCGCCATACAGTTCCTGGTCAATAAGCTGAATGAGGCCA
Organism: Anaerolinea thermophila; assembly: GCA_020724505.1. GTDB lineage: Bacteria > Chloroflexota > Anaerolineae > Anaerolineales > UBA4823 > RBG-16-57-11. Next base: position 35,685 of record DYGV01000014.1, on the reverse strand, counting down.
GCGCCCCCGGAACATTCGCCTTCATTGACGTGGACGCTGCCACCGGCCAGCTCAACGCGCTGGGCGTGGACGCCATCAAGGTTGGTCTGATCTACAAACCCGCCGCGGTCACTCCAATCGGCCAGACGGCGGTGTTGAATTCGGTCGAATTTGTCAACGGCGGAGACAGCGCGCCGCGCAACCGTCCTGCGCTGGCGCAGGCTTTCGAGACGCCAACCGGCGGGCGCTTTGTCGTCAGCGTGAACCACCTGAAAAGCAAGGGCAGCGCCTGCGATTTGCCAGATGCCGGCGATGGCCAGGGTAACTGCAATGTCGTGCGTACCAATGCAGCCAATCTGCTAACCGCCTGGCTAGCCTCCGATCCAACTGGGGTTGGCGATCCAGATGTTTTAATCCTCGGAGATTTGAACTCCTACGCACAGGAAGACCCCATCGCCGCCATTGAGAGCGCCGGCTTCACCAACCTGATCGAGGCTTTTCAGGGTCCCGACGCTTACTCATACGTCTTCGATGGGCAATGGGGTTATCTCGATCACGCCCTGGGTACGGGCAGCCTGGTCCCACAAGTGACTGCTGTGGCGGACTGGCACATCAACAGCGACGAGCCTTCTGTGCTGGATTACAACGTCAACTTCAAGAGCGCCGCACAGCTCATCAGCCTGTACGCTCCCGATGAATTCCGCATTTCGGATCACGACCCGGTGCTGGTGGATCTCAACCTGGTGAATTATCCGCCTGAATTAGGCGAGATCACGATTGCGCCGAACGTGGTTGCGGTTGGCGTTCCGGTCGAGGCCAGCGTACCCTTCACCGACCCGGATGCGCTGGATACGCACACTCTGGTTTGGGATTGGGGAGACGGCGCAACATCGGCCGGCGACATCAGTGAAGCGTTTGGTTCCGGCACGGCGAGCGGAAGTCATGCCTATACTACGCCAGGCATCTACACTGTACAGGCGACGCTGCAAGACAACTTTGGCAACAGCGACCAGGCCGCTTACCAGTTTGTGATCGTCTATGACCCGAACGGCGGCTTCATCACCGGCGGCGGCTGGATCAACTCGCCGGCCGGCGCTTACACGGCGGACCCGACTTTGACCGGAAAAGCCAGCTTTGGTTTTGTCGCCAAGTATCACAGAGGCGCTCAACTTCCCGATGGCAACACGCAATTTCAGTTCAAAGCCGGCGACCTGAATTTCCACAGCACTGGCTACGAGTGGTTGGTGATAGCCGGCAAGAAAGTTCAATTCAAGGGCATCGGCGTCATCAATGGACAGGGCATGTACAAGTTCATGATCACCGCAGTGGACGGCAGCCCAGATACCTTCCGCATCAAGATCTGGTATGAGGATGAATTTGGCGAACATATTGTTTATGATAATGGCGCAGACCAGCCGCTAGACGGAGGCAGCATCACGGTTCACAAATAGTTCACCTGTATTTCAGGTAGAGATAGGTGGGGTGGAACGCCCCACCTATTTTTCATTGCGCAACATCGAAAAGCCAAGTATACTATTGGGAGATATTATGTCCGATTACGCCAACTCTGCTTACGATCCCGCCCCTTTGCAAGGCGTCCTCGATCAACTGGCGCCGCAGGGGCGCGCAGCGCTGTTGCCAGCGCTGCAAGCGGCGCAGGCGCTCTACGGCCACCTGCCCGAAGCGGCGACGGCTGAGATCGGGCGCGCATTAAAAGTCCCACTAGCGGAAATACACGGGGTGATCGAGTTCTATAGCCTGCTTTACACCCAACCCAAGGGGAAAACTGTTCTGCATGTATGCACCGATCCCGCTTGCGCGCTGCGGGGCGGCGAGCAGGTGCTGGCGGCGCTCTGCCGGCGACTGGGCGTGCAGCCCGGCGAGACGACGCCTGATGGAGCGTACACGGTTGAAGGTGCGCCATGCCTGGGGCTTTGCGATCATGCACCGGCGATTTGGATGGGGCAAAAGGCAATTGGACGGGTTGATCTACAGAGCGTTGACGATATTCTACAAGGGCGCGGCGACCATCCCATCACCGCCTGCTACGGCGAAACGAAGTATCTCATTGGCAGGTGCGGCAAAGGGAGAGCGACCACGCTGGCGGAATACGAGGCTGACGGCGGTTATGCCGGGCTGCGGCGGGCGCTGTCTTTGTCCCCGGCAGAGGTGATTGCCGAGGTCAAGGCTTCCGGCCTGGTGGGGCGCGGCGGCGCGGCGTTCCCCACTGGAATCAAATGGGAAGGTGCAGCCCAGGCGTCTGGTCAACCGAAATACGTGGTCTGCAACGCGGATGAATCCGAGCCGGGTACCTTTAAGGATCGTGTGCTGATGGAAGAAGACCCGCATCTCGTCCTGGAAGGTTTGCTCATCGCGGGTTACGCCATCGGCGCAGCGCGGGGCTATATCTATGTGCGCGGCGAATATCCCGCCGCTTATCAGGCGATGGCGAATGCGGTGGAAGAGGCGCGCCAGGCGGGTTATATCGGCGAGGATGTGCTGGGTTCAGGGTATGGCATCCAGATCGAACTGCGCCTGGGCGCCGGCGCGTATATCTGCGGCGAAGAAACGGCACTGTTTGAATCAATCGAAGGCAAGCGCGGCTTTCCGCGCCTCAAACCGCCTTCTCCCACCACTCATGGGCTGTTTGGCAAACCCACCGTCATTAACAACGTGGAAACATTAGCCAACGCGCCGCGCATCCTGCTCCAGGGTGCAGCGCGTTATCGCCAGTTGGGGACGGAAAAATCGCCGGGCGTCAAGTTGTTCTGTTTGTCCGGCGACGTCGCCCGGCCGGGCCTCTATGAAGTCCCGTTTGGCGTCAGCCTGCGCCATCTGCTGTTTGACCTGGCGGGCGGCGTGAGTCAGGGACGCAGACTTCAGGCAGTGTTGTTCGGCGGCGCGGCAGGGGCGTTCGCCACCCCAGACCAGTTGGATGTAGAAATGTCGTTCGAAGGGCTGCGCTCCGCTGGATTGCCACTCGGCTCCGGCGTGGTTATGGCGCTGGATGAAACCCGTGATCTGCGCATGATCCTGACCGGCCTGGCGCGCTTCTTCGCCCACGAGTCATGCGGAAAGTGTTATCCCTGCCAGATTGGCACGCAGCGCCAGTATGAGATCCTGCGCCGCGTAGCGGATGGCGAGGCTCTACCCGGCGACGCAGAACGCCTGGCGGATGTGGGCTGGACGATGGCCGACGCTTCCATCTGCGGCTTGGGGCAAACAGCCGCTTCCGCCGTGCTGAGCGCCTTGAAACTATGGCCGGAGTTGTTTGAGGCCGGCAATGGGAAGCTGTAGAGCCTATAACGATGGCTGCGTTGATCTGAGGAGTTGTGGATGAGCAATGTCACTTTGACGATTGATGGACAGACGGTGAGCGTGCCCGCCGGGACGACGATCTTACAGGCGGCGCAATCCATTGGCGCCGAAATCCCCGCCATTTGCTACCATGAAGCGTGCACGCCAAACGCCTTGTGCCGCAATTGTGTGGTGGAAGTGGAAGGGGCGCGCGTGCTGGTCGCTTCCTGCGTGGCGCAGGTCGCTGCCAATATGGTCGTATATACCCGCTCGCCGCGCGTGGAGCGCAGCCGCCGCACGATCCTGGAAATGCTGGCTTCGGCGGTTGATCTCTCCGAAGCGCCGGATATTCAGCGTATGATGCAGGAATATTCCGCTGATGCGCAGCGCTTTCCGCAGGCAGAACGGCGTGAAATCCCGCTGATTGATGATAATCCCATGTATGTGCGCGATTACAGCAAGTGTATCCTGTGCTGGCGCTGTGTGCAGGTGTGCGCCGATGACGCGCAATTTACCTTTGCGATAAACTTTTCCGGCCGCGGCTATGAGACCACCATCGGCACATTTTTCGGCAAGCCTATGCCAGCCACGACCTGCGTATTTTGTGGACAATGCGTCGGCGTCTGCCCGACAGGCGCGCTAAAGCCCAAAAGCGAGTGGTTGCTGGAGCAAGGGCTAAGCATAGACCAGGTCTTTGCAGCCACGCGGCAAGAACGAACCGGCGCCGAGAAGCGAACCAGAACATGGAGGCGGGCATGATTGAGGCAGATCGAGTTGTTGCTACAATTTGTCCGTATTGCGGCGTGGGTTGCAATCTACAGTTGCACCTGAAGAACGATTACATCTACAAAGTCACTGCGCCTTTCGAGAGCGTGGTGAACCACGGCAACTTGTGCGTCAAAGGGCGTTTTGGCTATGACTTCATATATCACCCGCGCCGGGTGACCACGCCGCTGATCCGCAAGACGCCCCAGCAACCCGGCAGCCGCACGCAGGCGTTCGACCTGGATGAGTGGCGGGTTGTCTCCTGGGATGAGGCGCTGGATTATACCGCTGACCGCCTGGTGGAAATTTACCACCGCGATGGAGCGGACGCCATGGCGGTTTACCTGTGCGCCAAGGCGACGAACGAAGACAATTACTTGCTGCAAAAGCTTTTCCGCGCCCTGTTTCGCACCAACAACGTGGATCACTGCACCCGCCTGTGCCACGCCGGTTCGGTGGTCGCTTTGCAGCAGGCGATCGGTTCCTCGGCGATGAGCAACACCGCCGCTGAAGTAATCCAGAATGATGTGTTTATCGTCACCGGCTCCAACACCACCGAGAACCACCCCATCATCGCGCTGCAAATGAAAGCCGCGGTGGAAAAGCACGGCGCCAAGATGATTGTGGTGGACCCGCGCCGCCTGGAGCTGGTGGATTTCGCCGAGCTATGGCTGCCGCTCAAGCCAGGCACCAACGTTCCGCTGTTCACTGCCATGGCGCATGTGATCATCGAAGAAGGGTTGGTGAACGAAAAATTCGTCGCCGAGCGCACCGAAGGTTACGCCGAGTTTGTTCGCTCGGTGGAGGAGTTCACCCCGGAATACGCCGAGGCGGTTTGCGGCGTGGATCGCGAGCTGATCCGTCGGGCGGCAAGGCTGTACGCAACGGCGGAGCGCGCGGCCATCTACTGGGGCATGGGGATTTCGCAGCTTTCGCATGGCACCGCCAGTGCCCTGTCGTTGATCCACCTTGCGTTCCTGACCGGCCACATTGGACGAGAAGGCACCGGCCTCAACCCGTTACGCGGCCAAAATAACGTGCAAGGCGCATCAGACATGGGCGCTATGCCCTTTCACTACCCCGGCTATATGCGCGTGGATAACCCTGAGAACGCCGCCAAGTGGGAGCGCGCCTGGAATGTGGAGCCGGGCGGATTGAACCGCAAGCTGGGGTTGACCACTACCGAGATCCTTTCCCACGCCCATCCCGGCGGGGTGCGCGCCCTGTATATCATGGGCGAAAACCCGATGATGAGCGAGCCGAACCTGAACCTCACCCGTCATCACATGCAGCAGTTGGAATTCATCGCCGCCCAAGATTTGTTCATCAATGAGTCGGGGGCGTTTGCGGACGTGTTTCTGCCGGCGGTCTCCTGGGCGGAGAAGGACGGCACCTTCACCAACACCGACCGCCGCGTACAGCGTGTGCGCCAGGCGCTGCCGCCGCGCGGACAAGCGCGCCCCGACTGGCAGATCATCCGCGACCTGGCGCAACGCATCGAAGCGCGCCTGGGGCGTTCGCAAAGCGCCGGCTGGCAATACACGCACCCCAGCGAGATCCTGGCGGAGGTGGGACGCGTCGCCCCAGAATATGCTGGCGTCACGTATGAGCGCCTGGAGCAACAGGGGTTGCAGACCCCTGTGTGGGACGCGCGACACCCCGGCACACCTTATCTGTTCAGCGAGGGGTTTCCGCGCGGCAGGGGCAAATTCCACCCGCTGGAATTCGTGCCAGCCGTGGAATTGCCGGATGATGAATATCCCTTTATCTTGACCACAGGGCGCGTGTTGGAACACTGGCACGGTGGCACGTTAACCCGCCATTCGCATCTGGACGATCTGTTCCCCGAAGCGCAGGCGCAGATCAACCCGGTGGATGCCGAGATGTTGGGCATCCGGGATGGGTTGCCGGTGCGGGTGGCTTCGCGGCGCGGACAGATTGTGTTGCGCGCCGCTGTGAGCGAAAAAACCAGCGCTGGGGTGGTGTTCATCCCCTTCCACTTCGCCGAAGCCGCCGCCAACTTGCTGACCATTGACGCCCTCGACCCGCAGGCTAAGATCCCCGAATTCAAAGCCTGCGCGGTGCAGGTCTTCCCGGCGCGCGAGGAGGAACTGGCGAAGCCAGAGATCAGGATGGAAAGAGGCAGGTATTGATGCAGCAAACCATGCTTGAAACTCCTGTAACCCGCGACCTCAAGTCGCGCGGCGTTCCGTTTCGGCTGTTCACCCACCCGGGTCAAATCCATTCGCTGGAACAGGCTGCGCGAGAGCGCGGCCAGCGTCCTGAACAAATCGTGCGCAGCATCGTCTTTCGCCTGGCTGCAGGCGAGTTTGTTATGGCGTTGGTCGCCGGCGCAGATCAGATCTCCTGGCCGGCACTGCGCCAATATCTGGGGGTTTCGCGCGTGACCCTGGCGACCCCCGAAGAGGTGCTTGCCTGCACCGGCTATCAGACCGGGGCTGTCTCGCCGTTTGGTTTGCCATCGCCGATGCGCATTCTAGTTGACGAAAAGGTGTTTCAGCCAGAGGAGATTTCCATCGGCTCCGGGGTGAGGAATACCACGGTGATCCTACGCAGCCAGGATTTGCGCCGGGCGCTGCCAGACGCCGAAGTAAGTTGTTTGGTGGAATGCGGTTAAGGTGAAGAAGGGTCAGGAAGTTTCGTCGGGCTGGCTGTCTTCTAACATGGCATACAGCATCACGCCCGCTGCCACTGCCAGGTTTAGTGAGGTGGCGCGACCGTGCATGGGCAGGCGGATCAACAGCTCACAGACTGCCGCCTGTTCTGCGGACAGCCCCTGGCGTTCGCTGCCCAAAAGCAGGACGCAGGGTCGCTGATAGCCGGATACCTGGCGGTAGTCCACTGTTCCATGCGCCGATGTCCCGTAAAGGTGATAGCCATGACGGGTAGCCCAAGCGATAAAGCGATCGAAACCGGCATACACAACCGGATGCCAGAACAGGGTTCCCATGCTGGCGCGCACTGCGCTGGGGTGATACACATCCGCGCTGCTATCCAGTAGGATCAACCCACTGGCGCCGACTGCATCCACCGTGCGTAAGATCGTTCCCAGGTTGCCAGGGTCTTGCGGCGAAACGAGCGCCACCCCCCAGGGAAAATTCGCCGGATTTAGGTCCGACAGTTCATATTGTTGGGCTTTCACCAGCGCCAGAATGCCTTGCGGATTCTCCTTATCCGCCAGCGCTTCAAATACATCTGCTGCCACGGCATAGCATGGCGTTCCTTTACACAACTGCTCTTCAATCAACTGGCGGGCAAAGTCGCTGCTCAACAATTCCGGGGCGTAAAAAATAGCGTTGATCTGCGCCCCAGCTTGCGCTGCCTCGCCGACAGGGCGGATGCCCTCCACCACAAATAAACCGCTCTCTTGCCGGTTTTTTCGCTGGCGCAGAGAGCGGGCTAATTTGATTTTGGGGTTATTTCGGCTGGAAATCAGCTCCATTAGTTCAAGGTGTATTGGTTCGCCGCGGCACCCAAGCCAGAACGGTGGTTCCCTGACCCGGCGCGGAAGTGATCTCGACATCGCCGCCCACTTTGCGGGCGCGGGCTTGCATGTTGGATAGACCATGCCCCAAGGCGGTGTTGGCTTTGCGGGCGTCGAAGCCGCGGCCATCGTCGGAAATCTCCAGCAGGACGCGGTCACGGGTCGTCCATAGATGCACTTCGGCGTGCTGGGCGCGGGCATGGCGGGCGATGTTCGCCAACGCTTCCTGGCAGATGTGGAACAGCGTGGTGGCGTTTTGCGCCGGGAAATCCACCAGCCCGTCCTCTGGCGCCATCAAGAGGGCGCGCGTGGCGCAATTGGCTTGAAATTCGTCCACCAAGCGCTGCAGACCTTGTTTGAGGTCTTCTCCGTGGAACTGGCGCGGGCGCAGATCGAGGATGTAAGAGCGAATGTCGCGGATGGTGGCGTTTAGCGCGTTGATCGACTCTTCGATCTTTTGCCGCACCAGTTGGGGGTCCTCCTCGATCGCCATACGAGCGTAATCTAGCGACAGCCCAACGCCATAAATGGACTGGATGATGCCATCGTGCAAGTCCATACCGATGCGTTCTCGCTCTTCTAATACGGCGATGCGGCGGGATTGTAGATTGAGGCGGGCGTTTTCGATGGTAATCCCTGCCCAGGTGCCAATCGCGGTGAGCAGATTCAGCTCGCGCTCACTCAATTGACGGTCGCGGCGCGTGGCAGCCGCCATCACTCCCACCACCTTGCCGCCGGCGTTGAGCGGGATGCAAGCGATGCAACGAAAACCTGCCTCGATCACCGCCGGACGCAGGAAGCGCATATCTTCGCGCAAATTGTTGCTCACCAGCGGCTTGCCCGTGGCAGCCACCATGCCGACATAGCCCTGGCCAATGTGAAAACGATCCAGGTGCGAGAAAGCTTCGTCGAAATCGCCGCGGTGCAGCGCCAGGCGCAGATCATTTTCATCGTCTTCGCGCAAGAAGATCTCGCCGGCTTCTACATCCAGGTAATTCATCACCAGGTTGAGCGTCTTATCCAGGATTTCTTCGACGTTCAACGAACTCGTCAGTGCGGCAGCCACGTCGTTGAGCAGCTTCAGGTCTTCGTTGCGCTGGCAAAGCTCTTGGTCGCGAGCGATGAGCCGTTCATAAAGCCGGGCGTTGGTGATCGCTACAGCCGCGTAAGCGGCCAGGGTTTCGATCACACGTTCGTCCTGGCTGGTGAACTCATGGTAATCGAGTTTATCGGTCAGATAGAGTTGTCCAAGCAGGCGGTCGCCGGATAAGATGGGTACGCCCAGGAAGGAGTGCATCTTGGGGTGGCCGGGCGGAAAGCCCACGCTGCGCGGGTCCTCGCTGATCTCCGGCAGACGCACGGTTTTGCGCTCTTTGCGCATGATGCCCAATAGGCCGCGCCCCAGGGGCGGATGAGCTATCTTGCGGATTTCTTCTTCTGTCATCCCCACCGGGATGAAATGCTCTAATTCCCCTTCTTCATCAACTACGCCCAGGGCGGCGTAACGGGCGCGCGCCTGCTCACGCGCCAACTCCACAATGCGCTCGAGCACCGTCTCCAGCGATAAATCGCTCACCAACTCCAAACTGGCGCGATGCAACGCAGCCAGCCGCTCCTCCAATTGTTCCCGCGTTAATAACACCATCTAACTACCTCACCATAGTCATATTTTACCATTTTTGTGATAGTTTGATAGTTTTTGCTAGCCGTAGGCGCGTATAAATGCCTGGACGCGAGAGGCAGGCGTATTCTTTGCTCGGCAAAGATCTCTTCGCCAGTGCAGTTCCTAGCTGCCTGACGGTTTCAAATGAGAATTGCAAAGGAACGCAACGGCGCAGTTTTATTGGAGAAAAATTATCATGACCTTAAGCTCGCGCATCTCTGGTTTCTACAACTTGAGCCTGGAAGAGCGACTGGCGGAGCTGACTCGGCGCGCTGGCCTGACGGAGGAGGAAGCCGAGGCGTTGAGCGGAGCGGCTGGCCTAGACGCAACGCAGGCCGATCACATGATCGAAAATGTGATCGGTTTGCACGCTTTGCCGCTTGGCGTGGCGCTGAATTTCCAGGTGAATGGGCGCGACGTGCTGGTGCCGATGGCAATTGAAGAACCTTCTGTGGTCGCCGGGGCGTCGTTCATGGCGAAACTGGCGCGCGCCGGAGGCGGTTTTCATGCCCACACCAGCGCGCCGGAGATGATCGCCCAGATACAGATATTGGACGCGCCGGACTTGCCCTCGGCGCGCCTGGCGATCCTGGAGCAAAAAGCCGAATTGCTAGCTGAGGCTGCCGAGATTGACCCAGTGCTTAAAAAACTGGGTGGCGGGCCGCGCGACCTCGAGGTGCGCCTGATCCCCGACTCGCCTATTGGGCCATTTCTGGTGGTGCATCTGATCTATGACGTACGAGATGCGATGGGCGCCAATGCGTTGAACACCGCTGCGGAACGCCTGGCGCCGCGCCTGGCTGCCCTGAGCGGTGGACGCGTCCACCTGCGCATCCTGTCCAACCTGGCGGATCGGCGGCTGGCGCGCGCTCGTTGTACGATTCCTCTGCAGGAGCTGGCTTTCGATGATTTTAGCGCCGAAGAAGTGCGCGATGGGATCATCGCCGCCTGGGCGTTTGCCGCCGCGGATCCTTATCGCGCTGCCACGCACAACAAGGGCATTATGAACGGCGTGGATGCAGTGGTCATCGCCACCGGCAACGATTGGCGCGCCGTGGAGGCCGGGGCGCACGCCTATGCCGCCCGCAACGGGCGCTACACTTCGCTGAGCGCCTGGGGGCGTGACGCCCAGGGCAACTTGGTGGGCAGCCTGGAAATGCCGCTGGCGGTGGGTATTGTAGGCGGAGCGACGCGCGTGCATCCAACTGCTCGCGCTGCATTGAAGCTGATGGGTGTCGCCAGCGCCAACGAGCTGGCGGAAATCATCGTCTCGGTGGGGCTGGCGCAGAACCTGGCGGCGTTGCGCGCCCTGGCGACGGAAGGCATTCAGCGCGGCCATATGACGTTGCACGCCCGTCAGGTGGCGATCGCCGCCGGCGCGCAGGGCGAGTGGATCGAGCGCCTCGCCCGTCGCCTGGTGGAAGAGAAGACGGTGCGCATTGATCGGGCGATGGAAATTCTAGCCGCGTGGAAGACGGGCGGCGAAACCTGATATATAAACAATTATTGTACATTATATTGACAGACTTTGTTTGTCCAGCTAGAATATATCTCAATGCATCAACAGGATTAATCGTGAAACGATGAGCGAATCAAATAACAATCTACTACTGAAGCCTGTTCATCCGGTTGGCATTGTGGGCTACGGCGCTTATGTGCCGCGTTATCGCCTGCCAGCCAGCGAGGTGGCGCGCGTCTGGACCGACGGACAGGCCGCTCTGCCCATAAAGGAAAAATCGGTGCCTGGGCTGGATGAGGATGTAGCGACCATGTCCATCGAGGCTGCCCGCAACGCCATGCGCCGTGCCAACATTTCGCCCACCGAGCTACGCGCCGTGTGGGTTGGCTCGGAGTCGCACCCTTATGCGGTTAAGCCCACCTCGACATTGGTAGCGGAGGCGATTGGCGCAGTACCCAACGTGCAGGCTGCCGACTGGCAGTTTGCCTGCAAGGCGGGGACAGAGGCCATGGTGGCGGCAATCGGTTTCGTGGGTTCGGGCATGGCGCGCTATGCCATGGCGATCGGCATGGATACCGCACAGGGGCGTCCGGGCGACGCCCTGGAATATACCGCCGGCGCGGGTGGCGCAGCGTTTGTGTTGGGCCCGGCCGACGAATCGCTGGCGACGATTGATGCCACATACTCATACGTCACCGATACGCCAGATTTTTGGCGACGGGCGTACGCCAGATACCCAGAACACGGTCAACGTTTCACCGGAGAGCCGGCGTATTTCAAGCATATTACCGAGGCCGCTCAGGCGCTGATGGATGCTACTCAGACCAGCGCGGCCGATTACAAGTATGCCGTCTTTCACCAGCCAAACACCAAGTTTCCCCAGCGCGTGGCGTCTATGTTGGGCTTCACCAAGGAGCAGATCGCTGCTGGTTTGCTGGTGCCGGTGATTGGCAATACCTACGCCGGCGCAGCGATCATTGGCCTGACAGCCATCCTGGACATCGCCGAGCCCGGCGACCGCGTGTTGATGGTCTCATTTGGTTCCGGCGCCGGTTCGGACGCCTTTGCCATCACGGTGACCGAAGCGATCCGTGAGCGGCGCGATCGCGCCCCGCGCACGCAGGATTACATCGCCCGCCGCACGCTCATAGATTACGCCACCTATGCCCGTTATCGCGGCAAGATCACGATGAAGTAAATGGATCTAAAGAGCGAGGCGATGCATGATGAGCGAAGTTGTGATTGCAGGCGTTGGTCAAACGCCGGTGGAAGAACATTGGGATAAGTCGCTGCGCGAGCTGGGGTTGATGGCGCTCAAAGCCGCGGTGATGGATAGCGGCGGCTTGCGCCCACAGGCTTTGTTTGTGGGCAACATGTTCGCCCCGCAGCTCTCCCGCCAGGCGCATTTGGGCGCGTTGATCGCCGATTTCGCCGGTTTGACGGGTATCGAAGCGGCGACGATTGAAGCAGGCGGCGCTTCGGGCGGGGCTGCCTTGCGCGCCGCGTATCTGGCGGTGGCCTCCGGCGCGGTGGATGTGGCGATGGCGCTGGGGGTAGAGAAATTCTCAGACGTGATTGGCGCTAAGGTGGACGCAGCGCTGGCTACCGGCGGCGACAGTGATTACGAAGCGGTGCAGGGTCTGACGCCCACTGCCCAGGCGGCGTTGTTGATGCGTCGCTATCTGTATGAATATGAGGTTCCTCGTCAGGCGTTTGCCGGCTTTCCGCTCATCGCTCACGCCAATGGGGTGAATAATCCGAACGCCATGTTCCGCAAGGCGATCAGCGAGGAGGTCTATCGGCAGGCTGGCGTTGTGAGCGACCCGCTCAATTTGTTCGACGTTGCGCCGCTTGCAGACGGGGCTGCGGCGGTATTGCTGACGCGCGCCGATCTGCTGCCGCCCGGTTTTCCGCATCGCCTGGTGCGCATCGCCGCTTCCAGCATGGCGACCGATACCCTGGCGCTCCACGACCGACCAGACCCGTTGGATTTTCGAGCGGCGCGCCTCTCGGTGGAGCGTGCCTGCGAAAAAGCGCGCATCACCCCGGCGCAGGTGGATCTCTTTGAATTGCACGACGCCTATTCAATCTACGCCGCTCTGTCGCTGGAGGCGGCGGGCTATGCTGAGCGCGGCCAGGGTTGGAAGCTGGCGCAAAACGGCGCCGAACCGGCTGTGGTCAGCCTGCGCGGCCGGCTGCCGATCAGCGTCTTGGGTGGGTTTAAGGCGCGCGGCAATCCAGGCGGCGCGGCCGGCATCTATCAGGCAGTGGAGGCGACGCTGCAACTACGCGGGGAAGCCGGGGAGAATCAGTTGCCCAACGTTCGTCGGGCGATGATCCAAAACCTGGCCGGCCCTGCGTCCAGCGCCGTCACGCATCTCCTGGAGGCGCTGGATGGATGATCTGGACGGCTATCCAGCCAAGTTGATAGATCTTGATAGGCGTCTTGTTCTACACTAAGCTTTGCAAAGCCAGTTCTTATTGAGGATCATCGCTGTTGAAGGAGTATTGACGAATGGAAATCTCACGCCATTGGCGCTTACGCAAACAACGCTACGCTCTGGTAGGTGAAGTATGTCCGCACTGCGAGGCGAAGCTCTTCCCACCGCGCGATATTTGCCCGGAGTGCGGCCAGGAAGCCCGCACAACATATAACTTTAGCGGGCGCGGCGAAGTGTATTCCTATACTACTGTCTATGAACCGCCCGCCGGGTACGAAGAAAACGCCCCCTATACGGTGGCGCTAATCAAGCTGGAAGAGGGTCCTATCGTGACCGCCCAGCTCACCGACCTGGGCGACCAGCCTGTGGAGATTGGTACACCGGTGGAGATGGTCACCCGCCGCCTGCGGCAGGACGGCGACGAGCGGGGGATGATCGTTTATGGCTATAAGTTTAGGCCGGTGCTTGCGCGAGTAAGCGCCTGACGCATATTTTTGCACATCAGGGCTCCCTGGCGAAGTCAATCGCCGGGGAGTTTCTTATACAAGGGATACGCGGCGCAAATGGCGGCAAGTGAAGCGCAAGCTGTGGGGCAGCACAGCGAAACATTTCGCATCTGTCTGCGAGAATTCCATTGATCGCAGCGCTGAAAAATCGAGCGTACACGTTCAAAAGAGAAGCTTATGCCTTGTACATCGCTGCTCGTGACCCGCGAGTTCCGTGGTACGCCAAAGTTTTCATGGCTCTGGTGCTGGCGCATACCTTTAGCCCAATTGACTTGATCCCAGACTTCATTCCTGTGCTCGGTTATCTCGACGACCTAATTGTAACCCCTCTGGGAATTGCCCTCGCCCTGAAAATGATCCCAGCCCAAGTAATAGCCGATGCCCGAGGGCAGGCTGAAGAACTAATGCGACAAGGGAAACCGATCAGCCGCGCCGGAGCGATCATGGTTGTTGCCACCTGGCTGACAATCATTATTTTGGTCATTTGGGCTGTTGCGCGTATAGTTACACGCTAAACCTATATATCGCGAGTAACTACAGCCCTTCCGCCGGCTATAAGCTGGCGGGAGCACTGTTTAGATGCTGGCCGTTATGGGTTGCGCCGCACGCCCAGCACCACCACCAAGCCGTTCAGGTTGTGCGCCTCGCTTCGGCTTGTCTGGTAAACATAGAGAAGCGATTACTTCTGCCGCTGCATCTACCTCGGGTACCTTGATTTGCGCCCCGCTCCAATCTTCTGGCCGAATCTCAGGGAATATCCATACAAAACAAAACTTATATGGTAGAATTTATCGGCTTTCAGCAAAGCCTGCTTTTTATTTCCCGCGAGTAAAAGGACTTATTACATCCCACTCCCCTACTACTTACTCAAGCGCTTATCCTCCAATTTTAGTATTGGCGCAATTCACAATGTCCGAAAAAGCCACTTGTACGGTGGGGGCTTCCACAGAAAGACGAATTTTAGATTACTTCCCGGTGAGACGCTTACCAGAGCGATAAAGCAGACTAGATTGTTATAGGGACCATTCGACACAGAAGGGATATTGAGATGAAAAAAGTATTCAAGTGGATTGGCATTGTATTGGGCGCGCTGGTTGGCCTGTTACTGATTGCAATTCTTTCTCTTTATTTCATCGGCAACGCCAGCCTCAATAAGACCTATGATTTTGCTCCATCCAATATCGTCATCCCAAGCGATGCAGAAAGTATCGCCTTTGGCAAGCATCGCTCCGAGACGCTTTGCGAGTCCTGTCACGGAGATAACCTGGCTGGTGGCAAATTTTTCGAAGATGAGATGTTGGGTACGCTTGACGCGGCGAACCTGACCACGGGCGAAGGGGGGATTGGGCGGGAATATACCTCAGATGAAGATTATGTGCGCGCGATCCGCCACGGGATTGACCCGCGAGGTAAACCGATATTTATGCCGGCGGTCACATCCACTTCACACTTAAGCGACCAGGATTTGGGCGCCATCATTGCTTACATCAAGACTATCCCGCCGGTAGATAACGTCACCAGAGAAAAGAATCTTAAGCCTCTGGGGAAGATTTTAATGGGGGCAGGCATGTTCCCCAAATTACCTGCGTCAGTGGTTAACCACGAGATCCACGTGACAGCCCCCGAACGCGGTGTAAGCGTGGCTTATGGAGATTACCTGGTCAGCACCAATGACTGCCGTGAATGCCATGGTCAGGAGATGGCTGGCGCAGAGTACCCGGATCCAACCATCTATCTGATTACGCCCAACCTAACCCCAGGCGGCGAAGTTGGCTTCTGGTCAGAAGAAGACTTTATTAACACAATCCGCACAGGTGTCACACCGGGTGATCACCAATTGAATGAGCACATGCCCTGGGAAACCTACAAACTATTTACGGATGACGAATTGAAGGCGATTTACATGTACCTTCAGTCGCTGCCAAAGTTGCCCCAGTATACCGAATAAGCCCAGCCTGCCCAAGAGGACAGACTGGGTTCGTTTTGTATCTGATGTTCAAAGAGCTGGCTGCGCTCGTCGAGTGATCGGAGCATTGCTCGATGAAATGGCTACAGTCCTCCCACCGGCTTCAATCCGGCGGGAGGACTGTTTAGATGCAGGCCGTTATGGGTTGCGCCGCACGCCCAGTGCAACCCATAAGCCGTCCAGGTTGTGCTTCTCGCGGTAGGCGTCCGGCGGCGCTTCGCCGGCGACCAGCGCCGTGCTAAGCGTTTCGGCGCGGATGTAGGCTTCCCAGGCGCGGAATACTTCCGCCAGTTCGCCATCTGCCTGATAGTAGGTGGTAATGCGGTCGGCGATCTCGAAGCCAGCTTCTTTACGCATGGCCTGGATGCGGCGCACCACCTCGCGCGCCAAACCCTCGGCGCGCAGTTCGGGAGTCACGTTGGCGTCCACTGCCACAGTAGCTAGCTTATCGGCAGCCACCGCCAGACCGGGGGCGGGCTGGGTCTGCACCAGCACCTCGTTGGGCGCTAATTCCACCGCCTCGCCATCCACCTCCAGCACAAAAGGTTGACCTGCCTGGACGCTGGCAGCCACCGCCGCCGGGTCGGCGGTGCTCAGCGCGGCGCGCAGGGCGGGAAATTTCGCCCCAAAGCGTGGGCCGAGCAGCTTGTTGTCCGGCAGAATCTTATAGGTCACCAATTGGCTGGCCTGCTCAACGAATTCGAAGCGCTTGACGTTCAACTCGTCGGTGATGATCTCGACGAACTCATCTGCCAGGGCACGGCGACCGCCAGCGTAAGCCAGAGCGCGCGCCAGCGGCTGACGCACCTTCAACCCGGCGCTGTTGCGCGCCGCCAATCCCAGGCTCGCCACCTGTCGGGCGACGCTCATCTGCTCCAGCAGTTTTTCATCCACCACCGCGGCGTCGTACTGCGGCCAGGCAGTGTGATGGACGCTTTCATAAGCCTGTGGGAAGAAAGAGCGCGTCAGGTTCTGATAAATGATCTCGGCGATAAAAGGCGTGAACGGCGCAAGCAGGCGGGCAAACTTGAGCAACGTGTGATAAAGGGTGGCATAGGCATTGTTCTTATCTGCATCGTGTTCGCTTTTCCAGAAACGGCGCCGGCTGCGGCGCACGTACCAGTTGCTCAGATCGTCCAGGAAACCGCCCAGCGCCAGCGAGGCGGTCAATGGGTCGGAATTCTCCAGCGCCTCGGTCACCCAAGGGACGATCTGGTTCAAGCGCGCCAACACCCAGCGGTCGAGCAAGTTATCGCTGCGCGGCGTGGCACCCTCCGGATAGGCTTTCTCGAAACCGTCGCTCAGAGCGCCCGTTGGCGTCCAACCGTCCAGGTTAGCGTAGGTGACGAAGAAACTATAAACGTTCCACAGCGGCAGCAGGAAGGCGCGCCGCGCCTCGTCGCCACGCGTATAACCGAAGAGCAGGTCGTTTTCCGGCTTGTGGTTGCAGTACAACCAGCGCATCACATCCACGCCCATCTTGTCCGCCGCCTCGTTGAACTCGATGGAGTTGCCCCAGCTCTTGTGCATCGGGCGGCCATCCTCTGCCAGCAACGTGCCGTAGCCAAAGATTTCGCGGAAAGGCGGTTCGCCGGCCACCACGGTAGCCATCGCCAACAGGCTGTAAAACCAGTTGCGGAATTGGCCAGGGAACGATTCGCTGATCCAGTCCGCCGGATACCAGGAGCGCCAATATTGCGGGTCAGAGCGATAGCGCAGCGTGCTGAAGGAGACGATACCGGCGTCCAGCCAGGGGTTGCCTACATCGGGGATGCGGCTCATCTCGCCCTGACATTCCGGGCAACGCAGTTTGACTGCGTCAATAAACGGTCGGTGCGGCGTATGACCGTCGAAGACCTCCCAGCCAGCCACGGCGCGTTGTTGCAGTTCAATTTCGTCGCCGATCACCTCGTAATGGGAACATTCCTGGCAGATCCAGATGGGCAGCGCCAGCCCCCAGTAGCGCTTCTTGCTGATCATCCAGTCGTGCATATTGCGCAGCCAGTCCATCTCGCGGGCGTAGCCAAATTCGGGAATCCAGCGGATCTGATCCACGATGTCCATAATCTGATAACGCAAGCTGCGCTCCTTCTCTTCGGCGGTGAGCTGCTCGCGCGGCTTGTCGTACACTTCGCCCATGCTAATAAACCACTCGTCCACCAGGCGGAAGATCAGCTCGGATTTGCAACGCCAGCAGGTGGGATAGCGGTGCGTATAAGGCTCAACCAGATAAAGCAGCTCTTTGCGCTGCAGGTCCTCAAAGATGGGTGTGGCGACCTCCATCACGTGCCAGCCGGTCAACCAGGCGAAGCCATCTACGAAATGGCCCTCCTCATCCAGCGGAGCGACCAATGGCAAATGATACTGTTTGCCCAATTGAAAGTCCTCCGCGCCGCAGCCGGGGGCGATGTGTACGATGCCGGTGCCTTCGGTCTCACCCACCTCATCCCAGGGGATTACCTGGTGCGCCTGAGCGGCGCTGAGCTTGACGCCGCGAGTGAGTTCTTTGAGCAGCGTATGCCCGCCCGGCTCCTGCTCGGCGGGCAGATCGTCGAAGGGACCATCGTAAGTCCAGCCCACCATCGCGCTGCCCGGCAATTCCTCCAGGACCTGATAGTCACCGCGCAGCATATGCAACGTGCCCCTGGAGAGGTACAGGATTTCGTCGCCCTGCTGTACTTTGACATAAGTAAGATCCGGCCCTACCGCGGCGGCTACGTTGCTGGTCAACGTCCAGGGGGTGGTTGTCCAAACCAGCAGCGACTCTTTGTCCCGTCCGCGCAACGGAAAACGCAGCGTCACCGAACGATGGGTCAGCTCGGCGTAGCCATCGGTGACAATCTCATGTTGCGAGATTCCTGTGGCGCAGCGCGGACACCAGGGCATCACATCCACGCCACGATACAGCCAACCCTTCTGCCAACATTTCTTTAAGAAAGTCCAGATCATGTAGTTGTTTTCGTTGGAGAAGGTGAAGTAACTGCCGCCCAGCTCTGGCAACCCCAGTCGCCCAACAATTTGCTCCACCGTGTCGGTCACCGGGCCGTTGGGGCCTTGGACGGTGATCACCTGCGCAGGGTTTTCTTCCAGCTTATCTGCCAACATGCGCAGTTCATCGGGATCGTTCCAGTCCATCCAGTAGCCCAGGCGGATGGATTGCTCGGTCTGAATAGCCGCGTAACGCAGGACGCGCGCCTTGCATAGGCGCACAAAACGCTCCAGACCGAAGTTTTCGATATCTTTCTTGGATTGAAAGCCCATCTGTTTCTCGACTTCCACTTCGACCCACAAGCCCTGGCAGTCGAAACCGTTTTGGTAGCGCGTTTTGCGCCCGCGCATTGTCCAGAAGCGGTGAAACAGGTCTTTATAGGTACGTCCCCAGCCATGATGCACGCCCATCGGGTTGTTGGCGGTGATTGGCCCATCAATGAACGACCAATGCGGATCGTTCTGATGGATTTGGGTCAGCTTGCGAAAGGCGTCGCTCTCTTCCCAAAAACGCAACACCTGGCGCTCCTGAGCCGGGAAATCCACCTTTGTAGGCACTTCTTTGAATGGCATTACAACCTCCATCAATTATCAAATAAATGCAAAACTCCCGTCCCCGACAGGGACGGGAGCGAAATCAAGTCTCCCGCGGTACCACCCTGCTTCCCGCATCTAGCGGGCAGCTCATCCCGATACGGTTGAAGTTGAATGAAATATTCGCCCTCAACGATACCGGCGTCCGAGATAACGGGGGACGACTCCGGCGCACCTACTCTGC
>DYGV01000014.1:15703-16309 GCA_020724505.1 Anaerolinea thermophila | reverse complement strand
GAGGCGAGCATCGCCTTGATACCTCGTCCTGCATTTCAGCTTGCGGCTCCGGAAGGATTTTCGGCTGGCAGGTCTGCCCCGGCTCGCACCATTTCCGGGGTCGCTGTCAGAGCGCGTCCAGTCTACTCGTTTCCATCATCGCCTTTGAATGTATGGCGGCGATTATGCCACAAAACTCGGCTGGGGTCAACCGCCCGCGCTTATTCAACGGTGCGATTTACCTTCAGGTACGGCTCTAGCTCCTGTCGCAACTGCTCCGGCGATTGAAAATGGATGGTCTGAAAACCTAACGACTGAGCAACGGCAATGTTTTTGGGCGAATCATCAATGAACAGGCACTCGCCCGCCTGCCTGCCGATGCGGGTCAACAACAGCTCGAAGATGCGCGCATCCGGCTTGGCGAGGCGCACTTCGCCAGAGATCACGATGTCGTCGAACCAGTCGAAGAAGGGAAATTTGTGGCGCACCTGATGATATTTTTCCGCTGGCCAGTTGCTCAGGGCGTAGAGCGGATAGCCGACGTCTTTCAGCTCGCGCAGGATTTCCACTGTAGGCCAGATCGGCCCACCTAGCGACTCTTCGTAACGCTGGTCATAGGCGCGGATC
>DYGV01000014.1:0-15693 GCA_020724505.1 Anaerolinea thermophila | reverse complement strand
ATCAGCTCGCAATATTGGGGGAACCGATCGCACATCTCAGCAACCGCCTCTTTAAAAGGACGGCCGGCGTCCTGCTCCAGGTTCCATTCGAAAAACCTAACTTCGCGCAGGAAGTTTTCCATCGCCTGAAGATCGCCGCCAAACAATTTCCGGTACAGATAACGCGGATCCCAGTCTATCAACACATTGCCAAAGTCGAAGACAAAAACCGGCTTAATTGCCAAAGAAGATTTTTCTTGTAATGCAGATGCTTGCATGCCACCTCCAAAAGCATTGGTTGAGTCGAAAAAAGTTTTGTGCGCTTCAACATTGAGAGAGGATAGCGCCATCTCCTGCGAACCCTGAGATGGCAAATGAAGTGGGTCCATCCACTTACTGTAGAAGCGATACGAGCCTCCTTTCAGCCGCGACACTGTGGTGTATTTCATCTGGTCTATTAATATGTACCAGCCTATCTAAACTGCAAGACTTGATTCGAGGTGCCCCAATTACACCTCTAATTCTAGACTTTTCCTCAGAGAGGTCAAGCACCTATGGCGAGACAACCCGCCGCAAAGAAAAGTTCTCATCTCTGTTGGCGAAGCGATTGCGGTAAAATATATCGTAATTATCCTGCTATTTTAGAGAGAACATCCTATGCAGCGTTCGCTTTTAGCAATTTATGCTCACCCAGACGATGAAGCCTTTAGCCTGGGAGGCGCCATCGCCCGTTATGCAGCGGAGGGTGTGCGCGTCTGTCTGGTGTGCGCCACTCGCGGCGAAGTGGGCGAAATTTCAGACCCCAGCCTGGCCACGCCCGACACTCTGGGGCGGGTGCGCGAAGATGAACTGCGCTGTGCCGCGGAGACCATGGGCGTTTCGGAGTTGATTTTTCTGGATTATCGCGACTCGGGCATGGCAGGGACGGCGGAGAACCAAAACCCCTGTGCTTTCATCAACGCCCCCGATGAAGAAGTGACGCAGAAGCTGGTTGCCATCATCCGCCGGTTGCAGCCGACGGTCATCACTACCTTTGAACCCAATGGCGGTTACGGTCACCCAGATCATATTGCCGTTCATCGCCGTGCCGTTCAGGCGTTCCACGCTGCGGCGGACTCGGCCTATCACCCTGAACTCGGCGCGCCCTGGCAAACCAGCCGTTTGTTTTACTCAGCCATTCCGCGCTCTTTCTTTCTCGAAATGCGCCGGCAGATGGAGGAACTGGGCATGGATACCCGTGATCTTGACAGCTTTGGCGATGGCGCGCTGCGCTGGCCGGAAGAGAAAATCCATGTCATCCTGGATGTGTCCTCCACCGTGGAGGACAAGTGGCAGGCGCTTAACTGCCATCGCACCCAATTTGGACCGGATAACCTGTTCCGTCGTCTGCCCGCTGATCGCGTGAAGCAATTGATGAGCCGCGAATATTTTGCGCTGGCCTGGCCAGAGCCGCTACCCGGGCAGAAGCTGGAAGGGCTGTTCCAAGATTGAGGGCGTTTCGCGCTAGGGGTTGGGGCGATTCACCATCAGATAAAATCCGACGGTGGTGAAATTCGGGCCTGCGAGGCGGGCTTTTCTTACCTGAGATGGGGATTCAATCTTTCTTTTCTCTGCCGGACTTTTTTCGATAATCATCGCCCGCGTTCTCTGACTTGCCGTTTATAATTGCCTCTGTAAAAATCCTTATGGAGGCGGCATGAAAATTCTGGTCGTATTGTGCGAGGCGACGAACGAACCGCCGCTGGGGGTAGACGACCTGCGCGACGAATTCCCAACGTTAACCTTTCAGGAAGTCAAAGATTGGCCGGCGCTGAGGGAGGCCTTGGCGCAAAACGATTGGGGGCTGGTCATCTGCGGCTGGGGGATGAGCTGGATCAACGGCTTACAGGTGCTGTCTCTGGCGCAGCAGCGCCACCCCCCGCCGCCAGTGATCATGGTCACAGCCGTCGGCGATGAAGAAATTGCCGTGCAAGGCATGAAAGCCGGCCTGCGCGACTACATCACCCCCAAAAGCCTGCGCCGCTTGCGAGCGCATCTTCACGAACTGTCGCAAACAGCCTCAGAGGCGCTTGCTTCCGCTCCAAAGTCTGAGCCGCCTTCGACCACATCCATATCCGCGAAAGAATTGCCGTATAACTGGGAGCAGAATCATCAGATATTCGCCGCCCTACTCAACGCCCCAACTGATCTTGTCCTGTTATTTGAGCCGGATGGGACGGTGCGATTTGCCAACCAGACCTTTCTGGCGCGTTCGGGTTATTCTCTGCAAGAGGTGATTGGGAAGAACATCCTCCACCTGTTGCCCAAACCGTTGGCCGAAGCTCGCTTAGAGGCATTCCAGACCGTCGCTCGCACCGGTCAACCTCTGCGCTTTGAAGATCGCGGCGTGGAAGGTTGGTTAGACATCATCATCTATCCAGTTTTCGATGAACACAATCAGGTGACGTTGGTTGGCACGCTGGCGCGGGACATCACCGAAAGAAAGAAAACCGAAGCGGAGTTGCTGCAAAGTTACCAGACCATCCGCGCCTTGCTCCATACTCCCACCGACATCGCCATGTTGTTAGACGCTTCCGGGCGCATCCTACAAGCCAACGAAACGCTGGGGAAAATTTTCGGCAAAAAACCCGAGGATTTAATCGGCGAAGTCGTATGGGACTATCTGCCGCCGACCCTGGCGGAGGCGCGCAAAGCGCACGTGGAAAAAGTCTTCCAGAGCGGCAAACCGGTGCGTTTTGAGGATCAGGGGTTGATGGGCTTTATGGACATCGTCATTTATCCAATTTTCGATGCAGAACAGCGCGTTGCCCAGGTAGCGGTAATGGCGCGCGATATCACCGAGCGCAAACAATCGGAGATGGCGTTGCAGCGTAATGAGGCCTTGCTGCGCGCGGCAACCAACATCGCCCCGTTGATCGTCTTCGTCGTGGATCCTCAAGGAAGGTTTCAATTTCTTGAAGGCAAGGCGCTGGCGAAAAGCGGCTATATGGAGGCGCTGCTGAAGAACGATAATATCTTTGAGGTCCTCATGGGAAGATCTCAGGCACAGGAGTTGATTCGTCGCGGTCTGGCTGGGGAGGAGATCAATCAGGTTTTAACCTCCGCCCATCATCGCACCTACCAATTGCATTGCGCCCCCCAAAAAGATGAGGTCGGCAACATCATCGGTTTATTAGGCGTGGCGCTGGATATTACTGAGCTGAAACAAGTTCAACAAGACCTGCAAATGGCATACGCCGAAATGTCAAAGCGGGTTGAGGAGCGCACTGCAGAGCTAGCCGAGGCCAACCTGGAATTGCGCAATCAAATCCTGTTGCGCGCCAAAGCAGAAGAAGAGATACGCCGCAACGCCGCCCGCGCTGAGGCGTTGGCAAATATTGCTGCCCGCCTGAACGCCGATCTGGATCTGCGCACCGTGGCACAGACAGTTTGCGATCAGACCTTGCAGGAAATGGGTTATGACTCCTGTTGCCTGGCGTTGTTTGATAATACCAGCGACACTTTTAACATCGTCGCCGCTGCCGGCGAAGGAGCCGACGAAGTATTAAAATCCGTGCCCATCCCACGCCCGTTATTCGAACGATATTTTCAACGAAGCAACTCAGTTTCAGTGATCCCAGAGGTTCGTGCGTTACAGATAGAAGATGAACAGCTGGAATGCGTGAAGCAGCGTGCCAGAAGCATGGCATTTGCTGCGCTGATGCGCGATGTAGAGCTTCTCGGCGTTTTATGCGTTTCGTCGCTGAATGAAATTCTTCAGCCTTCCGAAAGTGAAACTCTCCTGCTACACGCCATTGCCGATCAGGCGACTATTGCTATTGCCAATGCATTGTTATTCCAACAGGTATTGGAGAGCCGAGAGCGCCTCCAGGCTTTATCGGAGAGGCTGGTTATGACTCAGGAGATGGAGCGTCGGCGCGTGGCCTCCGAATTGCATGATGAGATCGGTCAGATGTTAACTTCTCTCAGTTTCAATTTGGAGAGCATAGAATGGTTGACGAAAAAACAAGATCAGGCTAATGATTCTCCAGCGTTGATCGAAATTCGGCAAGCGCGTCAGCGAGTGGATCAGTTGCTGCAACAGGTGCGTAATCTATCGCTGGATCTGCGGCCAGCGATGCTCGAAGATCTGGGGCTGATCCCGGCTCTGCTAACCCACTTCGAGCGTTTTACCAGCCAGACTGGCATCCGTGTAGATTTTCGCCATAACGGCGTCTATAGCCGTTTCAAGCCTGCGGTTGAAACGGCCGCATTCCGCATGATCCAGGAAGCGCTCACCAACGCCGCCCGTTATGCCAGGACAGATGAGGTGAGGGTGAGATTCTGGGCGAGCGAAGAGACGCTCGTCGTTCAGGTAGAAGATGAAGGCGTTGGGTTCGACCCGCAAGAGAAGCTGGGAGATGGCGCATCCAGCGGGCTCTTCGGCATACGTGAACGGGTGATGTTGTGCGGCGGCATCCTGGAGATAGACGCACGGCCAGGCAGGGGCGTTTCGCTCACTGCCGAATTCCCCATCACAGAGCGCCAAATTGAAATTGCGGCACAATCAAGTTGATGAGGGAAAGATGATCCCTGAGCTATCAATGAGCTATGGCGCTGAACAATTTTTTCGCATGCTGGCGGAAAGCGCTCAAGACTGGGAAGCGTGGTTGGATTTAAATGGCAGTTTTCGATATGTCTCGCCGTCCTGTCAGCGTTTTAGCGGCTACCCGGCGGAGGCTTTTACCTCTGAACCAAATTTTTTCTTCAAAGTGCTCCATCCCGATGATCGAGAGCGTTTCGCGGCACATCAGGCTAAGCAACTCAGCCGACCGCCTCAAAAAAGTGAGATTGAATTTCGTATTGTGGATCGCCAGGGAAACGTGCACCATTTGATCCAGACCTGGCTACCTGTTTATAGCCCAGATGGGGCTTGTGTGGGCTATCGCCTCAGCGCGCGCGAGAGGACCCAAGACGCGCCGGCGAAGGCTGAACCATTAAAACAACGCCTATCGTCGGAAAGCGAAGCAGTTCGAGCGTTGATCAACGTTCCAACCGATATCTTCGTTTTGTTGGATACAGAAGGTAAGATCATCTTCGGAAACGAAGCCATGGCGCAGCGGGTGAATATCCCCATGGATCAACTCCCGGGGCGTCTGGTATGGGAGCTATATCCACCTGCTCATGCCGCTTACCGTAAGGCAGTCTTCGAAAGAGTGCTGCAAAGCGGGCAACCAGAACGGATCGAAGACCCTGGCGTTTATGGTCGCTATGACAGCCTCATTTACCCCATCCGAGGTAAAGATGGGAAGATCGTCCAGATCGCCGTCCTGGCGCGGGATATTAGTGAACAATTGCGTGCACAGGAAGAGTTGCGCCAGGCGTATGAAGATCTGGAGAGGCGCGTTCAAGTGCGCACCCAGGAGCTTCAGGATGCCAATCACGAACTCCTGAACGAAATTGCGATGCGGCTGCAAGCCGAAGAACAATTGCAGCGACACGCCGCTCACGCAGAGGCCCTGGCGCGCATCGCAGCTAGAACCAATGCTCATTTAGATTTAAAAACGGTGCTGGAAACGATTTGCGAAGAGGTGACGCATTATGTGCCTTACCAGCTCAGCGCGGTGTTGCTTTACGACGGCTCGGATGACGCCTTCCATGTAGCAGCCGCTTATATCAACAACATGAAGCTGGAGAATGAGATTCCTCCTACGCCGCGACCCCTATACGAGCAATTCCTTGATAAATATGGCCCGATCATCATCATCCCCGACCGACAGGCGTTGCCCTCCGCACATGACTCGGCAATAATGGCCGCGTTGGATGTACACACGATCATCAGCGCGCTGTTAAGACACGAAGGCGAAGTGATCGGCGCCCTCAATGTGGCATCAACCGGGCAACCGCGGTTGCCCACAGATGACGAGATCCAATTTCTGTGTAACCTGGCCGATCAGGCGATCCTGGCGATTGTGAACGCTCGTTTATTCGAACAAGTCGCCCATGGACAAGCGCAACTGCGCGCTTTGTCTGAACGTTTGCTCGAAATGCAAGAGGTCGAGAGGGGGCATCTGGCTCGCGCGTTGCACGAGGAGATCGGCCAGATGTTGATCACGTTGAAACTCAACCTGGAACTAGCCGAGCGTTTAGCGTCGGCGAGGATTCCCCAGGATGAGGAATTGCTCAAAACGTTGGAAAATTTGGATCTCCACGTCCAGCATATCCTCGACCTGGTGCGCGACCTTTCACTCGACCTGCGCCCCACAGCATTGGAGGAGCTGGGATTGTTGCCGGCCCTGTTAGATTTCTTTGAGCGATTTACCAAACAAAACCAAATCCGTATTAACCTAAGAAAGAGCGGCTTCAGAGAGCGTTTCCCTCCCCAAGTTGAGATTGCTGTCTTTCGCATTGTGCAAGAAGCATTGACAAACGTTGCCCGCCACGCCGCGGTGGATGAGGTAGATGTTTTGTTGTGGTCAACCCCAGAGATCCTTGGGGTGCAGATCCGAGATCACGGCCTCGGATTTGACCCGCAACGCGTCGAACAAGTCGGTCGTTCGGTTGGGTTAAGAGGTATCCGCGAGCGGGCGGCTTCTTATGGCGGCAACCTGGATGTTGACTCGCAACCAGGGCGAGGCGCCTGTATTACGGTAGAGATCCCTGTGTGTCAAAAAACGGACAAATGAGGAGCTGAACGATGACCATCCGCATTGTGCTTGCCGATGACCACACTATTCTACGTCAGGGGCTGCGCGCGCTATTGGAAGTGGAGAAGGATTTTCGCGTGGTGGGAGAGGCTGGCACCGGTCTGGAGACTTTAGAGGCGCTTGAAAAACTGCGCCCGGATGTACTGGTGCTGGATCTGGCAATGCCTGAATTGGGAGGCGTCGAGGTGGTGCGCCAGGCGCAGCAATATTACCCCCGACTGGGCATCGTCATTTTGTCCATGTATATCAAAGAGTCTCGCGTGTTAGAAGCCTTGAAATACCGAGGTTGTAGCTACGTTAAAAAGGGAGATGAGTCAAGCGAGCTGATCAAGGCCATCCGGATGGCTGCGTGCGGGAAACGCTACCTGGGCGCCCCGCTAACTGAAGAAGATATTGAGAACTATGTTCGACGAACGCAAAACCAGGAACTGGATCTTTACGATACACTCACAAACCGTGAACGGGAGATTTTGTTGATGGTTGTGGAAGGTTTTAGCAGCAGTGAAATTGCCAACCGGCTCACCATCAGCCCGCGCACGGTGGAGACGCATCGCGCGCGCGCCATGCACAAACTTGGTTTGCAAAACCAGGCGGAACTGATCCGGTTTGCCTTACAGCGAGGGTTGACGCAAGACAGCGAGGGCTTTGGCGTCGGCTGAGGGTGGACTAAAACCCGATCTTGGGTTAATGACTCATTAGAAAAATACGTACTTCTACGGATAGCATTTCCCTGCGAAGCGAGGATAATATGTATAGTCATATTATAAAGAGTTTCTCCCTCGATCGCAGGGACGATGTTGTTTGAGGGGGGCAGTTATACCTAATCAGTCAGGGGAGCGATCTCTAAATCCTAGAGCGGCAGTTAGCTGCCGCTCTAAGGTGTTTAACCGGTCTCAAGATCGTATATAATTCCCCGATGATGAACGCCACAACAAAATTACAAACATTATTCGTGCGGCATATTGCTTTGCCACAAGATCATGGCTCCTGGGTCTTTTTGCTCAGCCCATTGTTGATCGGCTTGTTTGCCGCCGGCGCATGGTCGCCAGCCAGCGGCTTGCTGATTATCGCCGCGCTGGCTGCATTTCTGATGCGCCAGCCAATGTCTATCGCCATCAAGGTGCTTTCCGGCCGCCGCCCCCGGCGCGATTTGACGCCAGCCCGATTTTGGGTTTTACTGTATGGTTTGGTTGGTCTGGCGGCGCTGGCTGGCTTGATTTACCTGGGTTTCGGTTATCTGCTTTATCTCGCCATTCCCGGATTGGGAGTATTTATCTGGCATTTGCTGCTCATCAGCCAGCGTGCCGAGCGGAGGCAAATCGGCGTGGAGGTGGTGGGCAGCGGCGTGCTGGCGCTGGCTGCGCCAGCTGCCTTGTGGGTCGGTCAGGGCAACCCCAATCCTCAAGGCTGGTTGCTTTTTGCCCTGGTCTGGCTGCAATCCGCGGCTTCGATTGTGTACGCATACCTGCGCCTGGATCAACGCGTGCTGCCCGCTCTGCCAGACCTGCGTGTCCGTTTGGCCATGGGTCGCCGGGCGCTGATTTACACTACCTTTAATGTATGTTTCGTCGCTGCGCTGGCGTTTGGCGAGCAGGTTTCTTTCTGGCTGATCTTGCCCTACGCCCTGCAATGGCTAGAAGTCCTGTGGGGCGCTTTGTACCAACCGGCAGTTGGATATAAGCCCACCCGTATTGGCGTGCGCCAATTGATTGTCAGCAGCCTGTTTACTGTGCTATTCATCGTGACCTGGAACGCGACCTGACAAGTGTAAGTGACTTTTTCTACTTGACTTTTGCTTCAGGACATCATACAATCGAATTGTCCGGCGGGCGATCTGCTTGCCGTGATGGTACAGGTTGATGCAGGAGTAGAGGAGAGACCCAGAGTGGGCATTTCTGGGCGCCGAAGGGGCAAGTCTGACGTGGTGAAGGTCGGATGAAACTCTCAGGTAAAAGGACTCTACACCTGGTTGCCTCTGGAAAGTTCGGTCATCCGTTTGGGCGGATGACGGACACCGACGGTGCAAGCGCCGATCTTGTTGGCGCGAATCTCTCAGGTTCCAGACAGGGGCGCACGCTTTCATGGCGTGCGCCCTTTTCATTTTCCAGGCGCACAATCTGCATTTCTTCGGCAAGATTATTAATAAACAAAAGGAGACTTTGCATATGAATATCCCCAGCGATTTAAAGTACACCCCCAATGACGAATGGATCCGCGTAGAAGGCAACACGGGCGTGGTCGGCATCACAGATTTCGCCCAAGATCAGCTTTCCGATATTGTCTATGTGGAAATCGTCGTCTCCGTGGGCGATATGGTGAAAAAAGGCGACGCTTGCGCCACCCTGGAGTCGGTGAAAGCTGCCGCCGATGTGTATATGCCGGTAAGCGGCAAAATCATCGCCATCAACGAAGCGCTCCCCGATACGCCTGAAGTGGTCAACAGCGATCCCTATGGTAATGCCTGGATGGTGAAGGTCGAAATGAGCGATCCGGGCGAGTTGAACGATTTGCTGGACGCCGCGGCTTATGAGAAGCACGTCCAGGAAAAAAGCGGATAGGCGGCCATTCAACGCTGAAGGCAACCGCCTATTTTTTGTTGGTAACGCTTGGATAAGGAGATCGTATGTTCGTCCCTCATACTGTTGATGACCGGGAGGCCATGTTGCAGGCTATTGGCGTCAAACGCCTGGAAGACTTGTTCCAGGACGTGCCTGCGCAGCATCGTTTCCCACAACTTGATTTACCGCCGGCGCTGACTGAGATGGAGGCCCTCCAGGAGCTGCGCGAAATCGCTTCAGTCAACGAAACCACACAGGATCTGGTCTGCTTCTTGGGGGCCGGCGCCTATAATCATTACGTCCCCGCGGCGGTGGATTCAATCCTGCGCCGCGGCGAATTCTACACCGCTTATACTCCCTATCAGCCTGAGGTTTCGCAAGGCACGCTCCAGGCGATCTTTGATTATCAGAGCCTGATCGCTGCCCTGACCGGCATGGACGTGTCCAACGCCTCGCATTACGATGGCGCCACTGCTGTCGCCGAAGCGGTCAGCATGGCTTACGCCAACTTTCGCGGTAAGCGCGCCAAGGTAGTGCTTTCGCCGGCTCTCCATCCTCAATATCGCCAAGTTGTGCATACCTATAACCTCGGCACACCAATTCAATTCGTCGGCGAGGATCTTGACTTGCAAGCCGGGCCAGAGGCATTGTTGCCCTACATTGACAATAACACTGCGTTGGTCATAGTTCAATATCCTGACTTCTTTGGCCGCATCTACGATTACACAAAACTGGCGGAGGCAGTTCATGCTGCTGGAGCGTTGCTCTCCGTTGCGGTGAATCCGCTGGCGCTGGCGATATTCGCTCCACCAGGGCAATTCGGCGCAGACATCGTCACCGGCGAAGGTCAGCCGCTGGGCATTCCCCTCTCTTACGGCGGCCCATATCTAGGCATCTTTGCCACCAAACAGGAATATGTGCGCAAGATGGCCGGCCGCCTGGTTGGCGAAACGGTGGACAATCGCGGCCAGCGCGCCTATGTGTTGACCCTCACCGCCCGCGAACAGCACATCCGCCGCGAGAAAGCCACTTCGAATATTTGCACCAACCAGGGGCTGATGGCGCTGGCTTCCACGGTGTATATGAGCCTGCTGGGCAAGGAAGGGCTGCGCGAGGTTGCCGAGTTGAACTATCACAAAGCGCATTACGCCGCCCAACAGATCACCGCCTTACCGGGTTATAGCCTTTGGTCGAATGCGCCGTTTTTCAACGAGTTCGCCGTCCGCTGCCCCAAGCCGGTAAGCGAGATCAACGCTCATCTGCTGGATCACGATATCCTGGGCGGGTATGAGCTAGGTCAGGATTATCCGGGCATGGAAAACGTCATGTTGGTAGCGGTGACCGAAATGAACTCGCGCGAAGACATTGATTTACTGGTGGATGTACTTTCGGAGGTGAGCCATGACTGAACCTTTGCTTTGCGAACTTTCTGTGCCTGGGCGACGCGGTGTGCGCTTTCCCCAGCCGGATGTTCCCCTGGCTGAACTGCCCAAAGAATTGGCGCGGCAGCATTTCCCTATGCCGGAACTATCGGAGGTGGATGTGGTGCGCCATTTCACGCGCCTGTCCAAGCTCAATTACTGCATAGACGAGGGCATGTACCCGCTTGGCTCATGCACCATGAAATACAACCCTAAGATCAACGAAGAAACTGCCCGCCTGCCGGGCTTTGCCAACCTGCACCCCTTGCAACCCATCGAGACCGTGCAGGGCGCGTTGATCTTAATGTACGAGTTGCAGGAAATGCTCAAAGAGATCGGCGGTTTTGCCGGCGTCACTTTACAACCGGCAGCCGGCGCCCAGGGCGAACTAACCGGCGTGCTCATCATCCGCGCCTATCATAAATCGCGCGGCGATCTCCAACGCACCAAAGTTCTAATCCCCGACTCGGCGCATGGCACCAACCCGGCTACTTCCGCTATGAGTGGGATGCAGGTGGTGGAGATTCCTTCCGACGCGCGTGGCAATGTAGATCTAAACGCGTTGCGCCAGCATTGTGACAACACCCTGGCTGGGTTGATGCTGACTAACCCCAATACGTTGGGACTGTTTGACGAAAATGTGTTAGAGGCAGCCCGGTTGGTGCATGAGGCCGGCGGTCTGGTGTATGGCGATGGGGCCAATCTGAACGCGCTCATGGGCATTGTCCGCCCCGGCGAGCTGGGCATTGACGTCATGCACTTCAACCTGCACAAGACCTTCTCCACCCCGCACGGCGGCGGCGGCCCCGGTTCTGGCCCGGTGGGTGTGGCTGCGCACCTGGTGGATTTCTTGCCCGCGCCGATTGTGGATATTATTGAAGAGGGCGATGAAGAAACTGCGCCGTTATATGGCTTCGTCACACCGCCGAAGACCATCGGCAGGGTCAAATCCTTCCTGGGGCAGTTTGGTATGATGGTGCGCGCCTACACGTATATCCGCATGAATGGCCCGGACGGTCTGCGCGCTGTCTCGGAGGCGGCGGTACTGAACGCCAACTATCTGCTCTCGAAGTTGCGCGACTACTACCACTTGCCCTACGATCGCATCTGCATGCATGAGTTCGTCCTGGAAGGTGTGTGGCCCGACGCCCCTGAGGTGCATGCGCTGGACATCGCCAAGCGCATGATGGATTACGGTCTGCATCCACCGACCAACTACTTCCCGCTCATCGTCCACGAGGCGTTGATGATCGAACCCACCGAGACGGAAAGCAAGCAGAGTCTGGACAACTTTGCCGACGTCATGATTAAGATCGCCGAGGAAGCGCACACCCAGCCCGAATTGCTGAAGAGCGCCCCGCATATCACCCCTGTGGGTCGCCTGGACGAAGTCAAAGCTGCCAAAGAGCTGGTTCTATGCTGCGGCGTGGGGGCGCTGGAAGCCGAAGCGGCGTAAGCGGCGCGTAGATTGACTGAATATTCGCAGAGCGGCGCCAAGGTGTGCGCCGCTCTGTGTTTTTTGCAGAAATTGCCGCATTCGGAAGATACGAAGCGGTGTTCCAGCTATGTCTTTGAACTGTCCCTCACCCCCATCCCTGCCCCTTTTCCTACACCCAGCCGCAACTGCCGCTCGTGACAGAAGCCTGCTAACCAACTTATTGGCTACTTATGCAACTGCGCCGACGGCTAGATGTTGTTTGCCGCTACAGCCCATATCCCGAACCAGGCCGTGAGGCGTTTCCGTAATACCTCGCGCCTGGAGCTGGCCATTTTTCAGCCTGCTGAAATTGGGCTTTGTAATCTGGGACGCCGGTTTTCAACCGATGCCAGGCAGGCGCTAACAATGCCTCTTGAATGCCCCATCAGATGGTAGAATGCAGCCATACGAGCAGAAGCTCATTCAACAGGCGCTAGCCGCCGTGAGCGCCGCATTCCGATGCGTGGATTTTCAGGCAGCACAGAGCGGAAAATGACCCAAAGGACCCCCGCGACGATCGTGAATATCGGCTACCGCTCCACCAACTATTGGGTGGTCAGCGCCGGCGCTTCTCGCCTTCTGGTTGACATCGGCTGGCCGGGAACGCTCGGGATCATGAAGGCAAATCTCAAGAAGGTGGGCATCCCCCTCAACGAAATCCGCTACGCGCTCGCCACCCACTACCACATTGATCATGCAGGGCTTGCAGAAGAGTTGAAGAGAGAGGGAGTCCCTCTCCTCGTACCCAATGTCCAGGTTGCCGCGATCCCCCTCATGAAAACCTGGACCAAGCCTGGGGATCATTATGTGGATATTACGGAGAATGGCAACATCGTTATCTCATTCGAGCAGAGCCGACAAATCCTGAGCCAGATCGGCATTGAGGGAGAGATCCTCCACACGCCCGGTCATACGGATCATTGCGTCTCCCTCTTGCTCGATGATGGCTCGGTCTTTACCGGCGATCTTCCACCGGAAGTCTATGCTTTCGACAACCCCATCGCTCTGGCAACCTGGAAGATGCTTCGAGAGCGGGGCGCGACCCGCGTCTATCCTGCGCACGGCCCCATCCGGGCGCTTGACGAAACGCCAGAAGAACAAAACCCATGATTTTTTTTGACCCACGCGCATAACATTGCTCCTCTTGTCATGATAGTAGGTTCGATGAAACTTATACACAACATTGCAGCGAAAACAAGGAAGGTTTCATGGCTAAATTAACGTTTGTCCGCAACAGCCCTGAAGTGAAACAACCCAGCGAAGAATGCCTCGAGGTGCGCCCGTGGGCGCAAGGCGGACGCAAAGATCAGATATTCTGCATCGGCAGCGGTTATAACTTCGACGCCCATTTCAATGTTTGGATTGAGGTGCGCTATACAGTACAAGACGCGCCGCTGTTTTATACTCGTTCCATCATACATGTATATGGATTCAAGAGCGCGGCGGCCGAGGAAGCCCGTCTGCAAGCTTTTATCCGCGGTGAAACGGATACATATGCCTTCGGCGATATGCTCCCCGAGACCAGCATTTCCCTAAAGAGGGAGCGATACAAATCTGATGATCGCGACGGACAAGAGAAAGAGGACTGCGTTTATGCTGTGGTTGTCTCACTCGATATGGGGGCGATCTTTGGCGCTTCCTTCCCTGGAGAACGCATGGTGGATATTCGCATCGAATATGTTGAGCTAGAAGACGGGATAAATTTCATGCGCCAATGGGTTCAGGAACTGGATCAGGTGATGCAGGGGCGTCATCCCGATCCTGCTCGTTTGCCGCCAGGCGGCAGCGATTGGCCCTTCGCGCGCCAACTTAGCCGCCAGGTCTATGATAACCTTGCCTCTGAATTTCACGAACATCATTTCGAAATCCCGCGACTTCGCAAAGCTTATGAGCGCTGGATCTCTCTACTGCCTCCCGGTGGACAGGTGCTTGATGTTGGTTGCGGCCACGGCGATCCAGTGATAGCCCAGTTGTTAGCAAAAGGTTTTCGTGTAACGGGCAGCGATCTATCCCCAGCTATGCTACGCCGTGCCCGGGAACAATTCCCTGCTGCAGTATTTATAGAGCGCTCTGCCACCGAAATAGACTTCGAAGGGGCTTTTGATGGGATATGTTCTTTCTCATCAATACTCTATCTGGATCCAATAGATTTCCTCCATGCCCTCTATCGTATACACTGCGCACTTAAACCGGATGGGCTGTTGTTCTTATACGGCTGGGAGCGAGGCGCCGATGCACGCGGCGATCCTTACGGCATTGATCTCAATAACTGGTTATGGGGTTGGACATATAGCTTGAAGGAAGTTATACATGCGCTGGAAGAACATGGGCGTTTTAAGGTGTTGGAGGCTCGGGATATTACTCTTAAAGCAGAAAAACGAGAATTACTCAAACGTTGGCGCATCCAGAGGCAGCAAGAGTATGAGGAACATTTAAAAAGAATGCCGCCGGGAACGCATGTACCGCCGCCTGACTTGAACAAACCGCTGAAGAGTCTGTCCAATCACTATTTTATTGTGGCGCGAAAGCAGCGCGCTATCACGTGATCAACCGGCAGATTGGCAGTATCGCCTTGTCCGTCGTCGTTGCGCGGCACAGGCCATTACGCCACGCGCCCGGTATCGCCCTCTATAATGACGCGATAGGTTTGCACCGGCTCTTTGGCCGGGCCGCAAGTGACCGCGCCGGTGGTCACATCGAAGCAGGAGTAATGCCACGGGCAAATCACGGTGGTGCCTTTCAGTTCCCCTTCGCTCAACGGCCCGCCCACGTGAGAACACTCATCTGAGGTAGCGTAAAATTCGCCGTCCACGTTATACACTGCCACCGGCTGCCCATCCAGATGCACCAGCTTTATTGTGCCCGGTTTCACTTCGTGGATGTAGAATTCGTTTTCTTTCAAGTTGGGTGGTTGAGTTTCCTCTGCCTCGCCAGCAAAGCCAAGCTCTTTCGATGGAGCTTTAACGATATCAAGTTCTCCAACTTCCACCGGTACGCGCAGGATTACCTGTCCATCCTGGATTTTCACCGGATACGTTTCCAGCCGGGCGGTGGCGTCCATGAGCAAGCAACCATTGGTCACATTGTAGGTATATCCATGCCAGGGGCAAATGAGATTGTCGTCCACCAGTTGCCCCGTCGCCACCGGTCCGCCGCGGTGCAGACAGCTATTGCGTAAGGCGTACCAGTCGTCCTTGTGATGAAAGACGCCAATCGAGATCCCGTCCACTTCGATGATCTTACGCTCGCCATTGGGGATATCCGCAGCCTGTGCAACGACGACTTCCTTGAACTCGAAGCGGCGCCGCATCCCCAAACCTTTTTCATACGAGTCAACCGCGATGGCGTGGATTTCGTCGGCATCCACGCTTAAAAGCTGGGCGGAACTTTCGGCTTCGTGCTCGCGCCCGTAGGCGCGGGAGAGCATCTCCAGAATCACCATGCACAGTTTGTTCCAGGCTTTGATTGCCTCTCGCTCCAGGTCTGGGTCGTATTCATGCAGTTCTTTTTGCAATGCGTCAATGATGGCGTGTTGGACAAAGCCCACCATGCCAATTACATAACGCTCGGCG
>DYGV01000199.1 GCA_020724505.1 Anaerolinea thermophila | reverse complement strand
ACCCGTTCGCCTGGCGAATACACGCCCTCAATATCGGCGCGTGTGCCGTAATCTTTGGCTTCTTTACGTGGATAAATCAACGACCAGCCGCCCAACAAGCTGACCGCAGCGCCGATCGGCAAAGCCGCGTAGGGCAATGCAGCCAGGCGGTCAAAAGAGAGATTACTCAGCAGGGAAAAATAGGCAACAGCGGTCTGTTCCAGCAAACGGGGGAAGCTCACTAACTGGCGCAAGTCCAGGTAGATGGGCGATTGCAGCCCCGACTTGAGGGTGAATTGACCAAATTTTACGCAACCGGCTTGCAGCAGGCCCTCCGCCAGTTCGGAAAGTTGGCGGCTGAGAACGGGTCGCTCTGGCGCAGGCTGGCTTTCCAGGAAAGCAGCGCGCTGACTGCGCATCCATTGCAGCAGTTCTCGCGCCGCGCGGTGGGGGTTTTCCGCCTGCGAAAGGCTACGTGAAACCGGCAAGAGCATTCCCCATCCATCGCGACGCAGTCCGGCTTGCAACGCCGCGGCCAGGTCGCCGCCCTGTGCGCCGACGCCAGGCGATAAGAACCACAGTTCTGGGGCGACCTGACGCGCACGCTGCAAGGCTTTGGGGTGGGTGGCGCCCACCACCAGCCCCAGGTTATCGTTGCGGTTCCATTGGCGGGCAAACGCTGCGACGGCTTCGTACACGGTCGCCGACCCTGGAAGCGGCTCGATATTTGGCGATGGTCGCAAGAGCAGGTCTTGCAACTCGGAAGCGCCGGGGTTGGAGGTTTTACATAGCAAAAATACGCCGCGATGAGAGTCTTCCAGAAAAGGGGCGAGGGAATCGCTGCCCAAATAAGGGCTGAGCGTAACCGCGTCTGCGCCCAGGGTGTGGAACGCGGCGTGGGCATACGCCTGCGCCGTGGAGGCGATGTCTCCGCGCTTGGCGTCCAGGATCACCGGCGCGTGCTGGCGCGCGGCAGTGATCACATCTTCCAACACACGCCAGCCTTCCGCTCCAAAGACCTCAAAGAAGGCGCTGTTCGGCTTATAAGCGACGGCAAACTCGGTAGTGGCTTCGATCAGACGCAGGCAGAAGTCGCGCGCCGCCTGAGGGGTTGGCGTGGGCAGTTCCGCACGATGCGGGTCCAGACCAACACACAAGAGCGAGTCCAGGCGGCGAGCGCGTTCTTCCAGTTTTCCAAAGAAACCCATAGCAATCAAGCCTTGCCCAAAACCATGGCCAGCAACGCCATGCGCACGTACAGACCGTATTCCATCTGGCGGAAATAGGCTGCTCGCGGATCTTCATCTACTTCCATGGCAATCTCGCCAACTCTAGGCAGCGGGTGCATGACGATCATCCGTTCACGGGCGCGGCGCATGGTTTCAGTGGTGATGATGAAGGCATTTTTGACGCTTTCATACGCCTGCGGGTCTTCAAAGCGCTCCTTCTGAACGCGCGTGACGTAGAGGACATCAGTGGTCGGCAGGACATCGTCCAGAGTCAGGTATTCATCCTGCGGTAAACCAAGTTCTTTCAATTCGGCGATAATCTCTGGCGGCATGCGCAGAATATCCGGCGAAACGTAGTTTACTTTGACGCGGAACAGCGCCAACAAGCGCGCCAGAGAATGGACGGTGCGCCCATATTTCAGGTCGCCCAGCATGGTGACGGTCAACCCATCCACCTGCCCCAGTTCCTCGAGGATGGTGAACAGATCGAGTAGAGCCTGTGTGGGATGCTCGCCGACGCCGTCGCCGGCGTTGATGATCGGCTTCTTGGCGTATTTGGCTGCCAGGGCAGAAGCGCCCACCTCCGGGTGGCGCAGCACGATGACATCCGCGTAACATTCCAGGGTGCGCACCGTATCGGGCAACGACTCGCCCTTTGACACCGACGAATAACGCACCTCATTGATGGGGATCACACTGCCGCCCAGACGTTCCATGGCTGAAGTAAAGGAGGACGAGGTGCGGGTAGAAGGTTCATAAAACAGGTTAGCCAGGATCTTTCCTTTCAAAAGATCAAAAGTGCCCACGCGCTGCACCATCTCGCGCATCTCATGAGCCACGCCGAAGATGTAATCCAGGTCTTGGCGGCTAAACTGTCTGACAGAGAGGATATCCTTGCCGTAAAACGGCGCGTTGCGGTGGTCGCCAAACGGCAAATAAGGGTTGTCCTGACGGACTGGGGGAACAAATGCAGTCATCGTACCATCTCCTTTCGTTCTCTTGCTTTCATCACACCGAGCCTAAGCAACAGGCCGGCATTTTATCAGGTTGATCTCAGGTTCCTACCATAGCCAGTGGGGGCAAGCACCTGACCATCACGAAAAACTTCCCGGCCGCGCAAAACCACGCGGCGCACTCGACCGCGCGCCTTCCAACCCTCGAACGGCGTCCAGGCGCTGCGGGTGTGCAATTCGGCGGCGCTGATTTCCCAGACAGCGTCCTCGTCCACTTCAACCCAGGTCTCCGGCTGCGGCGGCAAAGCAAAGATGCGTTGCGGGTTGGTGTACATGCGCAGCACTACATCTTCCAGGGTGAGCCGACCCTCTTTTACTGCAGTCAGCAACAAGGGCAGCGCCGTCTCCAAACCGGGGAAACCGGGCGGCGGGTTAGGGCTGTCTTTCTCCTGCAAAGTATGCGGCGCATGATCGGTGGCAAAACAGTCAATCACCTCCAGGTTCTCCCACAAAGCGGCGCGATCGGTGGGCGTCGCCAGACGCGGGCGCACTTCGCTGCGCCCGACGCCTAAGGAGGGAATATCCTCATCGCTCAGGAAGAGATGATGCGGAGTAACCTCGCAGGTGACTTTTACACCGCGCTCCTTTGCCCGGCGGATGAGCAGAATTTCCTCGCGCGTCGAAACGTGGGCGATATGCACGGGGCGATCATGCAACGCTGCCACCAGGATGACCGCCGCCAGGGTGCGGCCTTCAGCATGCGCCACGACCGGCAAATGGCGCGGCCAGCGGGCAAAATGCTCCATCCATAACGTCATGTCATCCAGGCGCAGTGGGCCATACGTCTGGTCGAGATACATCTTCAAACCGGCTGCGCCGGGCGCCAATTGCGACAACGCAGCGAGATTGTCTGCGCCTGCGCCGAGGTACTGAGCGTAATCGCAGCGCGCTTTTTGGCGCGCCGCTTCCAGCGCGATGGAAAGTGTGGCGGCATCGGTAATCGGCGGTTGGGTGTTGGGCATGGCCAGCAGCGCCGTAAAGCCGCCAGCCAGCGCGGCAGCCGTGCCGCTATCCCAATCTTCTTTATGGGTCGCGCCCGGCTCGCGCAAATGCACATGAGGGTCAATCAGTCCTGGCAGTATCATGGTTCAGGCAAAAAAATAGAGCCTGAACGGCTCTATTGGGGAAGGGGGTATAAAAAAATCGCCCACAGGGGCTGGTGCCCCGGGGCGAACGCTCTCTAAAGACGGCGGGAATATTCTTCGTTCCATAATCCGAGCGATTTTATTCCGATTTGTAATACTGTCAAGAGTATAGTTAAGAGATTCGGGCATCTCTAATCTTTCACCAACCTTCGTGCAAATGCAGCTCTACAGAAGTATGTTTCGAAATTCGACAAATAAATTCAGATGGGGACTGTTCAGCCAATCCTCCCCGCAGGTTATCAACCAGGCTATTGCAGTAAATCGCAATGGGATTTTAAAGGACAGATGCTAAGTGCATGTCCCAATTACCTGCGGGAGGGTGAACAGGTACGATTGTTCTACTGAGCGAATCACAGTGATACAATTCTCATTGTCGAATCTTTTCTTTTTCACGCAACCAGGAGGCAAGCCATGTTACGTCGTTTGATCGGTTTGATTTTGATCCTGGCAGCCATCGGCGGCCTGTTGATCAGCATCCTGGGATTGGTCGCCATCTGGCGTATTCATCCCAATCTGACCCAAAATTTGCAAACGGGCGTGGATTTGATCGGTCAGACGCTGGAAACCACCGCGCAGGGTCTGATCATCACGAAAGAGGCGCTGGCCAGCTCTGTGGAGACGATTGGCAATCTGCAAGCAACCATCGAGACCACCGCCAGCACGATCTCCTCCACGCAACCCATGTTAGAGGAAATCTCCACCATGCTAAAGAATGACGTCCCCAACACCATTCAAGCGACACAACAAACGCTGCTCACCGCTCAGCAGAGTGCTCAGGTGATTGATGGAGTATTGATGACCTTAAGCAGCATTCCCTTAATCGGGTCGAGCATCGGTTATAACCCCGAAATACCGCTCTCCGATGCCTTGGGCGATGTCGCCGAG
Organism: Anaerolinea thermophila; assembly: GCA_020724505.1. GTDB lineage: Bacteria > Chloroflexota > Anaerolineae > Anaerolineales > UBA4823 > RBG-16-57-11. The sequence goes on along the minus strand of DYGV01000199.1, from coordinate 2,420 downwards.
TCCCTTCAGGATCTGCCCGATTCCTTTACCAGGATGGCGGACAGCATGAAAACCACGCAAAGCAATGTGCAAACCTTCGAAGCCGACTTGAGTGTGATGGCCGGCTCGGTTGGGGAGATCCAAACCAGCGTGGCTGAGTATGAAAAAGTGATCAGCGGCTACCAGGCATCTCTGGATCAGGTGCAGGCGCAACTGGATACACTTTCCACCAATCTGCCACAGATCGTGCGTACAGCCGTGATCGGGTTGACCGTTTTCCTGGTCTGGTTGGCGATTGCCCAGGTGGGCCTGTTCACGCAGGGTTGGGAATTGCTCACCGAGAGCGCGCCGCGCCGTGCGAAACCAGAGGTCGAGGAAGAGAAAAAAGCGACCGCAGAGGATCGAGAGGCAGAAGGGGCAGAAAGCGAGCAGGGCGGATAATCATCCGGGGTGGATCAATATCCGCCCCTACAACCGTTCATAACCGTCGTCCGGCGGGCTAAGAATTTTGCAGCAGGTTGCGCAGCACAGTGTGTAAGATGCCGCCGTTGCGATAGTAGTTCACCTCGATAGAAGTATCCAGACGTGCAATCGCCTGGAAGGTCAGCGTCGAGCCATCCTCGCGCTGCGCTGTAATGGTCACCTCGCTCTTCGGCTGAATTTCGTTGCTCAACCCTTGAATCGTATAGACCTCCTTACCCGTCAGACCAAGGGAATCCACACTTTCTCCTGGCTTAAAAACCAGCGGCAACACTCCCATGCCGATCAGATTGGAGCGATGGATGCGCTCAAACGACTCAGCTAACACTGCTTTAACGCCTAGGAGCAACGTCCCTTTGGCAGCCCAATCGCGGCTGGAGCCAGAACCATACTCTTTGCCAGCCAGGACAATCAAAGGAACGCCTTCTGCCTTATAGCGCATGGCGGCGTCATAGATGCTCATTTGCTCGCCGTCGGGCCAATGCAGGGTTACGCCGCCTTCCACGCCGGGGAGCATTCGGTTCTTCAGGCGAATATTGGCAAAGGTGCCGCGGGTCATCACCCGATCGTTGCCGCGCCGCGAGCCATAGGAATTGAAATCGCGCGGCGAAACGCCGCGTTCGATCAAATACTTCCCCGCCGGGCTGTCTGGGGAAATGGAGCCTGCCGGCGAGATATGATCGGTGGTGATCGAGTCGCCCAGTACTGCCAGGACGCGCGCCCCGCGAATATCCTGGATATCCGGCAACTCGTGGGTCAGATCGTCAAAGAAGGGCGGCTCCTGGATATAGGTGGAGGCTGCATCCCATTGATACAATTCGCTATCGCCAGATTGGATGGCGTTCCAGGTTTCGTTGCCGGAAAACACATCGGCATATTTCTCGCGAAACATCTGCGGCTGGACGACCTCGGCGATGACCTGCTGAACCTCATAGTTGGTAGGCCAGATCTGGCGCAGATAAACCGGATTGCCATCCCGATCCATCCCTAACGGTTCATTGAGTAGATCCATATCCACTGAGCCAGCCAGGGCATACGCCACCACCAGCGGCGGCGAAGCCAGGTAGTTGGCGCGCACGTAAGGGTGAACGCGCCCTTCAAAATTGCGGTTGCCCGACAACACCGCGGCTGCCACCAGGTCGGCGCTGGTGATGGCTTTAACCACATCGGCGGGCAACGGACCGGAGTTGCCAATGCAGGTGGTGCAACCATAGCCCACCACATTGAAACCCAGCTCAGCTAACGGTTCAAGCAGGCCGGCTTTGCGCAAATATTCCGTTACCACGCGTGAGCCTGGCGCCAGGCTGGTTTTCACATAAGGTTTGACCTTCAACCCCAGTTCAACCGCTTTACGGGCCAACAGGCCGGCGGCCACTAGAACGGAAGGGTTGGAGGTGTTAGTGCAAGAAGTGATGGCGGCAATCACCACCGCACCGTGCGTCATTTCTACGCGATTACCGTTCGTTCCCATCTCCGCATGGGCAGCCATTTGCTCCTGGGTGAGTTCGTAGCCGCGCTCTTTCACCGGCGCAGTCAACGCAGTGCGAAAGGCGCGCTTCGCCTCGCTGAGGGCGATGCGGTCCTGCGGGCGCTTGGGTCCGGCCAAACTGGGCTCCACCGCAGCCAGGTCAAGCTCCAATGTATCAGTGAACTGCGGATCAGGCGTATCTGCAGTGCGGAACAGACCTTGCTCTTTGCAATAAATCTCAACCCGCTGCACCACCTCTTCCGGTCGCCCGGTTAGGCGCAGATAACGCAGCGTCTCATCATCCACGGGGAAGAAGCCGATCGTCGCTCCGTATTCCGGCGCCATATTAGCGATCGTCGCCCGATCTGGCAACGACATGGAAGCCAGGCCAGGGCCATAAAACTCGACAAATTTCTCCACCACGCCGCGCTGACGCAGCATCTGGGTCACGGTGAGGGTCAAATCGGTGGCGGTGACGCCTTCGCGCAATTCG
>DYGV01000198.1 GCA_020724505.1 Anaerolinea thermophila | reverse complement strand
AATGCTCCCTGGCAGCGCTTGCGCTTCAACCTGCTTATGTTACTGCAATTATTTTTTCTGGCGCTGCTAATTCTTTCGCTGGCGCGACCTGCCGCGCTGGCGCAAAGCGTGCCTTCCCAAACGGTCATCCTGATCCTCGACGCATCGGCTAGTATGACCGCCAGCGACGTCGCTCCGACACGCTTTGAAGCCGCCAAAGATCAGGCGCAGCGTATCATCGCTGACCTTCCCGACCAAGCGCGCGTCACGCTGATTGTCGCCGGCCAAGAAGCCCGCGTGGTCTTAGCCGCCAGTTCCGATCGTCGCCAATTGCTTCAGGAGGTTGCTGCCCTAAAACCAGGAGCAGGCGGAGCCGATATGGATGTGGCGCTGCAACTTGCATCAGCTATTGCCGCGCGACAACCCGATACGCAGATTATTATTTTTTCAGACGGAAATGTTTCCCTGCCACAACGCATGACAGTACAAGGCAAGTTAACTTATCAGCCCTTCGGCGTGCACAGTCAAAACCAGGCGGTGAGTTTGTTGAATGTCCAGTTGCAACCCAGCGGCTCTCTTGCTGCCTTCGCCCAAATCGCCAATTACGGCGATCAAGCAGTCAAACGTCGGCTGGCTTTCTACGCCGATGATTTGCTGGTGGACACATTCGATGTAGATTTACCGCCCGCCTCCGAACAGGCAGTTCTGGCTCAAGGCATCTTCAGTGGGACGCAAGTCGTGGAGGCGCGTTTGCTGCCAGCAGAGAGCGACGAGGTAGACTTCCTTGCCGCAGACGATAGCGCTCGCGTGGTCTATCAGCCCGGAGAACCCATCTCTGTAACCCTGGTCAGCCCGGGCAACCTCTTTCTAGAGACTGCCCTTTCGCTGTTGCCTTCGGTGCAACTCACGCGTCTTAACGAAGCCAACAGCGGTATTGGCGCGCTGCCTGCCGCCGATCTGACTATCCTGGATGGTCAAATACCGTTGACGGCCACTTTGCCCGCCGGAAATCTGCTCTTCATCGCTCCCACCCGCAGCAACGAATTCTTCACCGTCGCCGGCGTCTTGACCCAACCGCACCCGCGTAAAGCCAACCAAGATGACCCTTTGTTACAATATGTGGACTTAGAGTCAGTCAACATTCTCGATGCGGTTGCTATACCGCTGCCAGATTGGGCGCGACCGGTAATCCTTGCAGATATACCTCAAGGAGCAGCCTCTATAGCAGGCGAAAGCTCGGCTCTACTCTTCGTGGGAGAGACGAATGGGCGTCGCCTGGCTGTCCTCGCTTTTGACCTGCGTCATTCCGATCTGCCTTTACAGGTCGCCTTTCCCCTTCTGATCTCCAATCTAATTGATTATCTGGCGCCTGGCCACAGCAGCTCGCTGCCACAGTCGGTTTCGCCAGGCTCTGTACTCGATTTAACCTTACCGCAGAACTTTGACGAGTCGGTGAGCTCTAATATCACCCTCATCCAACCAGATGGCTCGCAGACCTTGTTGCAGCCCGATGAGGGTCGGCTGCGTATTGCTGAAACCAACCAGCTTGGTCTGTATCGCCTACAAATTGGTGACACCTCACCCGTATATTACGCCGTCAATCTATTCTCGCCACAAGAATCTCAGATTGCCCCACAACAAAACTTACCTGTCGCGGGCTTACAGAATAATGCGGCAAATGAAACGCAACAACAACTAGGGCAGAGAGAGTTTTGGCGTTTATTGGCATTGTTAGCGCTGTTCTTGCTGCTGCTGGAGTGGTTGGTTTATCACCGCCCTACGTTGAGTCGTCTGTGGCAACGCCTGCGCCCCGCTGCGCCTCGCAAAGAACGCCTGGCGAACGACGCCCGGCGATAACTTTGGTGAAGATGGACGTTCTTAGACTGGTAAGATAACCTGATGCGCATCTCTTTTATCTATCCGATTTATTTATGGTTATTGATTTTGCTGCCATTTGCGGCAAGTCTTGGCTGGTTTGCCTGGCGGCGCAGTGGATCTACCCGCTTGTGGCTCAGTCTGGCGTTGCGCCTTATCCTGATGGCTGCCATCATCTTCGCTCTGGCTGGTTTACAGATCCGCTTCCGTACAAATATGCTTACCACGGTGTTTATCTTGGACGCTTCGGACAGTATTCCACCCGCCGAAGTGCAGCGCGGTGAAGATCTGATCCGCGCCGCAATTCAGTCCAAGCCGAAGGATGACCAGGCAGCGATTGTCGTATTTGGCGAGGACGCGCTGGTGGAGCGACTGGCTTCAAAGGAAACTGGATTGGGGAATATCTCTTCTGTTCCGGTGACTACACGCACAAATATTGCTGCCGCTTTACAACTTGCTCAAGCACTTCTGCCTGCCGAGGGAGCAAAACGCCTCGTTTTACTTTCTGACGGCCGTGAGAACATCGGCAAAGCCTTGGAACAGGCTGAGTTGGCCGATCTGAATCAAACCGAGTTGCTCTTCGTCCCCTTGGGTTATGAGCCTGGCGTGGTAGAAATCCTGATCGAATCTCTGGAGGCACCGTCTGAAGTCCGGTTAGGTGAACGATTTGATTTAACTGCAACGATCCACAGCAGCGCGCCCTCTCAGGCTGTTTTACGCATCTTTGAAGACAACGACCTGATATATAGCCAGGAACTCTCACTTCAGCCCGGCTTCAACCGGTTGCAAATTCCCATTACTCCGTCTTCCACCGACGTAGAAAAAACGGGCTTTCGTCGTTTTCGCGCTCAGATCGTACCCGATATTGATAATCGCTTGCAAAACAACACCGCCAGCGCTTTTACAGTGGTGCATGGGCCTCCAAATATTTTATTAGTCGAAAATCAACCTGAGGACGGCGAGAATCTGGCTCGCGCTCTCATCGCAGCGGATATGATCCTGACCCGCATCTCGCCAACTAATTTGCCCACAACCTTGCCCGAATTAGCGCGCTACGACGCCATTATCTTGGCCAATGTCAACGCTGCATCCTTGCCTGTAGAGAGTATGCAGGCATTGCCCGTTTACGTGCGCGACCTTGGCCGCGGCCTGGTAATGATCGGCGGCGATCAATCCTTTGGCGCCGGCGGTTATCTACGCTCGCCGTTAGAAGCCGCCCTGCCCGTGGACATGGATGTGCGCGATCGCGAATTGCAGGCCAACTTGGCGCTCATCCTAGCCGTAGATAAATCTGGCAGCATGGGGCGCTGCCATTGCGACAACCCAGATCTAAACCAGACTTATACCCGCGCTGAGGTGGGGCAGCCTAAAGTAGATATTGCCAAAGAAGCTATCATGCGCGCCGCCAGCGCTCTCGGCTCTCAAGACTATCTCGGCGTGGTAGCCTTCGACCAGCAACCTCACTGGGTGTTACAACCAGGTCAGTTGCCGGATCCCGCCACCCTCGAGAGAACCATTAGCTCCTTCCAGGCAGAGGGGCAAACCAACCTGCAAGCTGGCGTTCAGGCTGCATACCAAGCGCTGCAAGAGATCCCTGCACGTCGCAAACATATCATCTTGATGACCGACGGCTGGGTACGCCAGGGCGAATTGACAGAGCTGGCTCAGGAGATGAAGGGCCAGGGGATCACTCTCAGCGTGGTAGCCGCCGGCGAAGGCTCGGCGCAATATCTAGCCGCGCTGGCTCAATTAGGCGGCGGTAGTTTTTATCCAGCGGTGGATATTTTCCGTGTGCCAGAGTTCTTCCTCAAAGAAACCGTGCGCTCGGTAGGCGAATATATCGTTGAGGAGCCATTTTATCCACTACCTTCCGCCCCCAGCCAGGTGTTGCGCGGCATAGATGCCGCCAATCTGCCACCGCTGTTGGGTTATAACGGCGTCACAGCTAAAAATGCCGCCCGTATGGATTTGATCACCGCGCGTGGTGACCCGCTGCTTGCTACCTGGCAATATGGCTTGGGTCGCTCCGCTGCTTGGACTTCCGATCTGAAAGGTCAATGGGCAAAAGAATGGATCGCCTGGGAGAATTTCCAAACCTTTGCGGTTCAGCTTGTGCGATGGACGCTGCCGGCGCCGAAAGTGGAAGGATTAGAAGCCGAAGCTCGCCTGGAAGACGGTCAAGCAGTGATCCGCCTCACCGCCCTTGACAAAGAGGGCTTGCCGCTTAACTACTTACAGGGTTCAGCGGTCATTATTGGACCCGATTTAGATTCTGTGGAAGCGCCGCTTAAACAGGTCGGCCCTGGAAAGTACGAGGCGACCAGTCGCCTGACGCAACCCGGAGTTTATCTAGCACGACTGGGTGTGAATCAGGGCGATCAGTCCCTGGGGCAAATCGCTCTTGGCCTGATTGTGCCTTATTCGCCGGAATACAAAACCAGCGGAATTGACTTGCCTGTTCTGAAAGAGCTGGCCGGGGCAACCGGCGGAGGTGAACTGACAGAACCACAGGCTGCTTTTCTTCACAATCTGCCGGCTGTCGAACAAGCGCGGGAATATTGGTGGAGTTTGTTGCTTCTGGCTGCCTTACTCTTCCCATTCGATGTAATGTTGCGGCGCCTGAACCTGACCGCGCGGGATTGGCAAACGGCAAAAGCCTGGCTTGCTCGTCAAATCGTCCGGCCGCGGGCAGCGTCAACCGACAAACCTCGCCTGTTCACGCCGTTGTTCCAGGCGCGCGATCGCGCTCGCCATCGTCGTCAACCCGATAGCGCCTCAGCGCCGCTCATTGCCGAGGACATCACTGCACCCCCCGTCAAAGGTAGAGCGCCGATAAAGCCGCCCGGCGCGCAGCCACCCCATCCACATGCGTCAAACATCGCGGATGAGCCAACCGAACAGCGATCTTCGCCCGATGAGACCGCTCAAGATCAGACAGCGCAGGATTCCTTGGCTCGCCTTCGTGAAGCCAAGAAACGTGCCCGTCGCTGATCTCTAGGCTGCGCGACTTTACTGTGTGCCCTCCATACTTTTCCGCAAGCTCAGTGGACGCATATCTGTCCACACTTCTCCAATGTATGCCAAGCATTCGGCTTTGCTGCCCACTTTCCCCACCTCTCGCCAGCCAGCAGGAGGTTCGCGATCGGCAAACCAGATAGAATATTGCTCTTCGTGATTGACCACTACCTTGTACAGGCGAGTATCTTCTGCTTCATCGCTCATGAACTCTTAGTCCTCCTGGATATCATGTCCTCTGCCTCTTCATCAGACAGAGAAGCCAACTGTTGATACATTTCAGCAATGCGCGTAAGCTGATTGGCGTCATCTGCGGCGTTTAACAACGCTGCGCTAAATGCTACTGGAGTTGGCGCTTCAAAGATGACGCGCAATGGCAGCTCAATGTCAAACACTTCGCTGATGCGCGCAGCTAAACGAATAGCCGTCAGCGAATGTCCTCCCAGGTCGAAGAAATTATCATCCACCCCCAAATGATCAACCTTCAGCGTTTCTGCCCAAATGCTCAAAACTGCTTTCTCTAATGATGAAAGAGGGCGTTCGCCCCTTACCGTTTGACGCAGCTCAAAGTGCGGCTTGGGAAGCGCCTTGCGATCCACCTTGCCATTTGCGGATAACGGCAACTCATCTAACAAGATCACCGCAGACGGCAACATGTACTCTGGCAGGTGTTCCCTCAGATAAGCGTGCAGTGCTTGCGCCGTTATATCTGCTCCGGAATTGCAAGCAACATACACCGCCAATCGCTTCTCCGCGCTATGGTTATCTTCCCAGGCAACCGCCGCTGCCTGACGCACCTGGGGATGTTCCATAAGCGTGGTTTCGATCTCTCCCAGCTCGATACGAAAACCGCGTATCTTCACTTGATCATCTTTGCGCCCCAAAAACTCAATGGTCCCATCTGGACAATATTTCGCCCAGTCGCCGGTGCGATAGAGGCGCTCGCCCGGCTGCCGCGCAAACGGATTGGGGATGAAACGCTCAGCGGTTAATTCTGGCTGACGCAGATAACCGCGCGCCAGCCCGTCCCCGCCAGCGTAGAGCTCTCCAGGAACGCCGATAGGTGTAGGCCGCAAATTGCTATCCAAAATGTAGACCTGCGTCTGATCAATTGGCTTCCCAATGGGTGTAGTGGAATCCAATCTGCTTTCATCCTGCACCCAAAAGGTCGTCGTAAAAGTAGTATTTTCTGTAGGCCCATAACCGTTGATGATGCGGCAAGTTCCAGCAGCTTGTAAGGCTTTACGGACATGTACAGCAGAAAGGACATCTCCTCCTGCCAGCAGTTGATGCAGGTTCGAGATCACCTGAGGGTAATAATCAATCAGATGATGAAAAAGGCCGGCGGTTAACCATAGAGTCGTCACGCCATAACCGCGTATTACCTCGCCCAACTCTGCTAAAGACGCGCCGGCGTTCTGCGCTGGAAACACCACCAAGCGCGCCCCATTGAGCAAGCTGCCCCAGATTTCAAAGGTAGATGCATCGAAGGCTGTGGGTGCGAACTGCAGAAACACCTCATCAGGCCCAAAATGGGCGTATTGCGCCTCTTTCACCAGACGGACAACACCGCGATGAGGTATACATACCCCTTTTGGCTTTCCGGTGGAGCCGGATGTGTACATGACATACGCCAGGTTCTCTGCCAGGCATTGGATAGAAAGATTTTTAGGGCTTTCGCTTTCGATTGCTTGTTGCTCTTTCTCCAGGCAAATCACTCGCGGCGCTGAAAGAGGCAATCGCTCAGCCAGGTCGCTCCAGGTTATCACAACTGGCGATTCGAGGTCGTTCAACATCCAGGCCAGGCGTTCTTGTGGATAATCCGTTTCC
>DYGV01000197.1 GCA_020724505.1 Anaerolinea thermophila | reverse complement strand
GTTCAGCACCCTGTCCTAACTCATGTCTGAACTTCAGAAGCTTCTCTTGACGATTGCTGGGTTGCTCCAATTGCCCGGCATCTACTACAAATATTCGTTGTTCATCATCCAGGGCTATCAAGTGCCAACTCTTGCCAGGGCGTTATTTCTTGAGTGGTATGTTCCGGCTTACATTTTCTGGTATTTGCTGGGGGTATTTGTAGGGATGCACATGCCTCTCTTCAAAGAATTTCTGGAGAAATCAAGGCGTTGGATACCTTACGCGACATTCGGCTTCACGATTTTGGGGATCGCCGAATGGGATTTGGTACGCCTGGCGAGCGGTCGCGGTTGGATCTCCCCCCAAGACACATCTTTTGATCGGGATTTACCTTGTTCGTGCTGCTATGGTTTCTCTCTGCGCAAGGAGTAGAAACCCGCTTACCCGGAAGACTGCGTTGGTTTGGGATTAAATCCTACGGTATCTATTTAATTCATCCCTTAGCGCTAGAAATAACCGCTCGGCTGACGTATCATTTTGCGCCCAAACTCATGGCTTTTCCACTGGTATTCTTAGCGGTTCTCACCATCGTTGGCATCGTCGCCCCCATCTCTCTAATGGCGATCGTTGAACGTTCCCCTATGCAACGTTTCTACAAGTCATTGTTCGGAGGGTAACGCCCGATCGGCCGGGTTGACTCTCCAAATCCCAGACATGTCGGTTCGGCAAGCTCCCGCAGGTCATCAACCAAAACAGCTTGCGGGAGGGTAACCAGTAACCCCCTAACCATACCTCCTGTATTGGCAACTACCGATTTTTGATCCTATTTTTCGGTTATACTATTCATTGCGAGATAAACTCTCCTAATTTAGCCGCTCCAGTTCCTTCAGAAAGGTCTATATGGACGACCTGGTAGGCCAAACTCTCAACCGCTATAAAATCACCGCCCTGATCGGGGAAGGCGGAATGGGAGCAGTTTTCAAAGCCCACGATGTAACGCTACAGCGGGATGTAGCCATCAAGATCATGCATGGCAACTTCGCCCGCCAGGAAGACTTCCAGCAGCGTTTCCTTCAAGAAGCGCGCACCGCGGCTCGCCTTGATCACCCAGGTATTATCCAGGTATATGACTTTGGCTCAGATCGCGGGCGTCTGTATATCGTGATGAAGTTCATCGCCGGCGATAATCTGGAGAAAATGCTGCGCGATCTACGCCAACAGAATCGTTGGATCCCACTTGTCGAAGCGGTTGGGCTGATCCGACAGGTCGCTCTGGCGCTGGATTATGCCCACCGACAGGGTGTATTGCATCGCGACATCAAGCCCGCCAATATCATGATCGAACCGGAGCCTTCGGATGGCTTGCCCTATCGTCCGGTGATTACGGATTTAGGTCTGGCGAAGCTGGCCAAAGGAGGCTATGCCACTCAGGATCACGCCTCGATGGGCACACCAGCGTACATGTCACCGGAACAGGCGCTCGGTCAGACGACTGACGCACGCAGCGATGTGTACTCTCTGGGCGTCTTGCTCTTTGAACTTGCAACCGGGCGATTACCATTTCCAGCGCGAAGCATTTTAGACGCCATTCAATACCACGTTCAAACGCCGCCTCCTGCGCCGCGCTCGCTGCGTCCCGAATTACCCGAGTCCCTGGAAAAGATCATCCTGCAAGCCATGCAGAAAGAGCCAACAAGCCGTTTCCAAAACGCCGGCGCACTGGCAGAAGCGCTGAAATCCACTTTGCCAGAAGCCGAAAAAATCACGCAGGCGCCGGCCGGCGCCCAGGCGACGCAAAGCCTGTTCACGCAGTATCAAAACAGCTTGATTGAGCCTCGTGGGGCTTCGATATTCGCCGACTTCGCCGCAGCCGATGAGAAGGGAAAGGTTATACCTGGAGAAGACAACCAGACCCAGGAGCGCATCCAAATCCTGGCTGCCGACCGAACCACCAAAACGCTTCTGGTGAAACGCCCCACGATGAGCATCGGGCGGGATCCAGATAACGATATTGCCTTGGATGACCCCAAAGCCTCACGCCAGCACGCCCGTCTTGAATTTGACGGCCATCAATACGTTGTGGTGGATCTGAACAGCACCAACGGCACATATTTAGGCAGGACGCGCCTTATCCCTGGCGTCCCTCGTGCATGGGAGGCTTCCGACACCCTGAGGATTGGCGATTCATATCTACGATTGCTTCGTCCCGGAGAATCGCCAGCAGCGACTCTAGCAGCAACAACTGCTGCTTCCCCTGCAGCTACAGTGCGCGGCACACCACCTTCTTATACCCCATCCGCAGAACCCACGCGCCAGGCAGCAGTGCAACCGGCTGCGCCGAAATTTTCCAGCGACCTGCAACCCGCACGGCTACAGCCAGGTCAGGTTGGCGTTGTGACCATCCAAAACTTGAGCGATCAGCCCGATGTGTACTCGTTAAGCTGGGACGCGCCCTCGGGAGAAATAGAGTTCACTCCCCCTTTTTTGCACGTCAACGCGGCCGCCGGCCAGGAGGTGGTTGTTGAATTTCGTCCCGATTTGAGGCGGGCAAACCTTTTTAGCGGAGAGAAGCGATACAGTTTCAGCGCGGTGATCCGCTCCAACAGTGGCGCCCAGAAAACCCATCAGGCTGAAGTGATCAGCCGCTCTATGCTACCTGCCTGGAGTATTCCTTTGCTAGCAATCGCTTGCCTGGGACTGGTCGTTCTTTCTATCTTTGCAGCCGCAATTCTATTTGGCGGAGGAGAGATTCTGCCCGCCGCACAGGCGCAAACACAAACCGCCGCCTCTACGCAAACACAGTTGGCTTTGGCAGAAGCTCAAACCGCGACTGCCGAGCAAGCCACATCTACTGCCCTGGCTAACGCCAATCTCGCTACCCAAACCGCTGCGACCGCTACCAGCGTTGCCAACGCCACCTTGCTGGCAGCCACCCAAACCGGCATCCAGGAAAGCGCCCAGACTTCAATCGCCCTCACCTCCCAGGCGCAACAAGCCACTTTCGAGGCAGGCGCACAACAGACTGCGCAGGCGCTGCAAGTCACTCAGCAAGCAGCAGCGGCGCAGACCGCGCAAGCCATCCAGCTTACGAATCAGGCAGGAGCTCTTCAAACCTCCGCCGCGTTGACAGCTATCTCGGCGCAACTCACCAACCAGTCGCAGTCAGCCACGTTAACCGCCGCTGCGCAGCGCCGCGTCGCCTATATTTTCTCCAGCGATAACGGCAAAGCCAACGATTACAAATCTTTCCTGCAATCGCAAGGTTATATCGTAGACCTTATTCCGATTGCCAACGTGTTATCCACCAACTTCACAACCTATAAAGCGATCCTCATCGCTCCCGAAACCGGCAATGCATCCGACTATCAGAACAATCCCTGGGGCGACCCGGCTGAGGTGCAGGCAAACACGATCGCGGCATATAATAAACCCATCATTGGTCTTGGCCGTGGCGGAAGTTTATTCTTCCAGGCTATAGGATTGTTCATCAATTGGGGGCAATCTTGGGTTGGAAGCACAAACGAGATTTTCGTCGTCAACCCCAGCGCAACATTTTGGAACACCCCCCACAGCGTCGCCATCCCCGGCGATCAGATCATTAAACTCTATGACAACCCCAGCGGTTTTGTAGCCGTCTATTTGCCGGGCCCCATTGCTGGAGTGGTCACGGTAGGCCGCCAGTCCAATGACGCCGATCATTATCCATTGATAGCTGAAATTTCGCGCTTTTTCCTTTGGGGTTTCGACGATGGCCCATCGAATATGTCCAACAAGGGGCAAAGAGCTTTTCTCAACATCCTATGGAACCTGGCGCCATGATCCAACGTCTCATTTTGCAGTCACGGATGAGTTTGTTGATTTGAGCAAGCCAGACGACATTCTCATAGGATTCGGGTCCTTTTATTCAGGAGCTTCTCTATGCTGGAGTTGATAGGACAGACGATTGATCGCTATCAAATCGCCACGCGCCTGCGCGAAGAGCGATGGGGCGCAATCTGGAAAGCCTACGATCCAAAATTTGATCGCACAGTTGCTGTGTACACCCTGGCGCCTGAATGGGCGCAACGCGAACACACGGGCGATCTGGTGCAGCAAGCCGCCCGCGTCCTCCTGCGTTTTCGTCACCCAGCCATAGCTCGAATCCTAGATTTCGGCCAATCCAATGATTTGATTTACATAATCCAGGAGTATATTCCCGGGGGGAATCTGAGCGAATTGTTATCTCTGATGCGACAGGAAAACGCCTGGCCTTCGATGTCGGAAGCAACGCAGGTGATCATTGAGGTAAGCCAGGCGCTAGATTACGCCCATCAGCGCAACCTGATTCATGGCGCATTGACGCCGTCCAACATCCTCCTAAAAGGTGAAAAGAGCGGAACGCTCCCCTATCAACCGGTGCTTGTGCAATTGGGTTTTATCCGCACGGAGGCGGCTGGCGATATGCCTGCATCTCCTTATAGCGCTCCGGAGCTGGCGCGCGGCTCCCCCGCTAATGCCAAAGCTGACATTTTTTCAGTAGGAGCGATCCTCTATGAGCTTCTTACTGCTCAGACGCCGGAACGCTATCCATTTCCGCGACCTTCGAGCATCCGTCCCGAAATTCCGGCGGAAATGGAAGAGGCTTTACGGAAAGCGCTCTCGCCGGATCCCAGCCTTCGTTATGCAAACGTTGCGCAATTCGCCGCCGATCTCGCTGCGCTGTTGCCGAAATGCGCAGAAATTCAGACGCCGCCGCCTGACCTGGAGCGTACCGAAAGCCTTCAAATTGCGTTAAAACGCAGCCTGGAAGACCCTCTCTATGCTCCATTGCGCTCCCCTGCGGCGATGGAGGTCGCCCCCGCTCCGCAATCTGAGTTGACCCAGGATTGGTTGCATATTCTGGAACCCGGTCGGGATGTGCGCAGCGTCAACCTGAAGACTGGCCCCATGACCATTGGCCGAGGGCAGAACAATGACATCATTCTTGATCAGCCTGGCATCTCACGCTATCACGCCCGATTGGAGTTTGACGGAAAGGATTATCTCGTCACAGATCTGCATAGCACCAACGGCACTTTCGTAGAAGAAGAACGTCTTACACCAGGCGAGCCGCGGGTTTGGTCGCCTGGAGAGAATTTGCGCATTGGAGAGGTATGGTTGCGCCTCGAACGCGCCGGGCAATCTCAAACAACGCGCGCTTTCGTTGCTGAGACAACCCGCCCGGCAAAAGGGTTGCCGCAGACGATGGCCATGTTCCTCACCGCGGATGGCCATTCTCTGGATGCATCACAAGTGATGCTCAGTTCCCGTGGCTGGGTGGGGGCGTATGTCGAGAATCCCAACCTTGTGGTAACGCCGGGCAGCAGCATCAGTTTTTCATTGATGGTTTTCAACCGCAGTCCACAAACCGACACATTTTTCATCACCTTCGAGGGCATTCCAACCGAGTGGCTAGCCAATCCCCCTCAGCCGATCAGTTTGCCTGGCGGCGGAGATCGCGAGGTCACGCTGACCATTCGTCCGCCGCGCACCTCCAGCGGGCGCGCCGGGCGACATCCCCTAATCCTGCGCGTGTCTAGCCAAAACGCCCGCGATCAGATGGTTGAGCTGCGCATGTCGGTCACGGTTACCGCATTTTCGGAATTTTTCTCCGAGTTGCAGCCCACTCACGTGCGCGCCGGTCAGGTTGGGCAGGTCCTGATCCACAACCGTGGAAATTTACCGGAGACGTTCACCGTGCTGTGGGAAGACAGGACGCATGAACTGGTCTTCGATCCGCCGCAAGTGCGAGTTACCGTCCCGCCAGGGAAATCTGCGGCGGTAGAATATCAGCCTGCGTTGCTCAAACCGCGTTGGTTCGGTGGAGAGAGCAACCATACTTTCAAGGTGCATGTGACGGCTCAAACCGGACAGTTGCAAACGCACAGCGGAGAATACTCCGGTCGAGCGATCATCCCGGCCTGGGCGCCCATCGCTTTGTCCGCCATGTGCGTTGTCTTGGCTTGTTTTCTTTTGCTATTAGTCAATCAAATTACGACCCCCGCGCGCGCCAGTCGCAACACCGCTGTGGCGGGCCAAACCGCAACTGCGCAAACGACGCAGATTGCACTGAATGCTACTCAAACCGCCGAGGCGATCAGCAACGCCAACCAGGCCACACAACAAGTATTAACTGCCACCGCCGGTTGGGGCCTGCTTGACCCAGATGGGGATGGCCTGACCAATAATTTGGAGCTGCTTGCCGGCACAAAAATAGATAACCCGGACAGCGATGGCGATGGGCTGACAGACGGCCAGGAAGTGAACACCTGGAAGACTAACCCCAACCTGGTGGATAGCGACGGCGACTTATTACAAGATGGCGAGGAAGTGCGCAAAGGCACCAATCCATTGAAGAAAGATACCGATGGGGATGGAATTGATGATGGCTTTGACCCCGATCCACTTAACGCGCCCACCGCAACACCTGTGGTGATCTTCACCTTCACGCCGCGCCCGCCTACCCTCACACCCACATCTCCGATCGTTATCGCCGACTTGAGCGTGAGCATCAGCAACGGGCGCGGTTCATCTGTTCCGGGGGCTGGCGTCTCCTACACAATTCAGGTGGTTAACCGCGGGCCTGGAGCGGCCAATAATGTCGCGGTCACTGCCATATTCCCTCCTACTCTGACCGGCGTCGCCTGGAATTGCGCTGCATCTCCTGGCTCGCGATGTCTCACCCCAAATGGGATTGGAAACGTCAACGCCAGGGTGGACTTAATTCCCAATGGCAATGCGACGCTGACAGTCAATGGCGCAATCACTGCTACTGCCAGCGGACAACTCG
>DYGV01000013.1:32687-46153 GCA_020724505.1 Anaerolinea thermophila | reverse complement strand
TCTGGCAACGCCGCCTAGCACCACAGGGAAAACCTATGTGACGGAATTCAACCCCGATTATAGCCAGACCATCAAGGATCTAAAACGGATCGGCATTTTGGCTGGTACGTTTTTTGCGCTTTTGATTATCCTGGCGTTCGTTATGCCGTAACAGAAGAGCGTCAAATCTATGGACCGAATCTCTTTGCCGGGGGCGCCGCTTCTGGCAAGGAGTAACGGTTATGGAGATAGAGAAGGGAGCTGCTGTTAGCGCATGGCCGAGGAACTGCCTCCCCCCTCTGGCTCTCCTCGCTGGGGGAACAACACCAAGCTGATCGTCGGACTGACCGTTGTCGCCTTGATCGGGGCGATGTTAATTTACTTTCGTACCATCATCGCCCCAATCATGCTGGCGTTTATCTTGGCTTATCTCATCCGACCCATTGCTGCGTGGACAAGCCAGCACCTTCACCTGCCCTGGCGCACTTCTGTTAACCTGGTTTATTTACTGCTGCTGATTATCATCATTGGGTTGGTGGCTATCGCCGGGATTGCCCTGGTGCAGCAGGCGCAAAGCGTGGTCGCCTTTGTGGATCGTTTCGTCCGTGAGCTGCCAGCCACGGTAGAGCAGCTATCGCGGCAGCAGTTTGCCATAGGACCCTTTCGGCTGGATTTTTCCCATTTGGATTTGCAGACCGCGGTTCAGCAGATCCTGGCGTTGGTGCAGCCGTTATTGGGTCAGGCGGGCAACCTGGTGGGTAAATTCGCCGCCAGCGCCGCCAGCACCGCTGGCTGGGGGCTTTTCATTTTGCTGATCTCGTATTTTCTGCTCTCCGAATCGGGTCAATTGCGCGAAGACATCGTGCATATCGAAATCCCTGGTTATAACGAGGACAGCGTCCGGCTCGTCAACGAACTCACCAAAATTTGGGATGCCTTCCTGCGTGGTCAATTGCTCATCGCGTTATTAATCGTTGTTTCGTATTATTTGCTGCTCACCATTTTGGGTACCCGTTTGGCGATGGCGATGGCGCTGATGGCGGGCATTTCCGCTTTCATCCCCTATATCGGCCCGGCGATCACCTGGGTCACGGTCGCCATTGTCGCCTATCTTCAATCGAGCAATTATTTCGGATTACAGCCAGCCGCTTACGCGGCGTTGGTGGTGGGTTGTTGCTTGATCTTGAATCAGATCTTCGATAGCTACATCACGCCGCGTCTCTTGGGGCGCGCGTTGGGCGTGCATCCGGCCGGTGTGCTCATTGCGGCGATTATCGCCACCAACCTCATTGGCTTGGTGGGTCTGGTGCTGGCGGCGCCTGTGCTGGCGACGGTGACTTTGTTGGCACGCTACATCGCGCGAAAGATGCTCGACCTAGACCCCTGGCCACCAGAAGAACGGCCGCCCAAAGTGGTAGTTCCAATTTGGGCACGCCTGGGGCGGCGACTCCAGGCAGTGTGGCGCTGGTTGCTACGCCATCTGGGTTACAGCAAATAATCAACGGGCTCCCTGTGGATGAGGTCCGCAGGGAGCCCGCTATGGTTTGGGTCAATTTAAGCCGGGCGCGCCGCTCCGATTCCAGAGCCGTATAATCGCTCTTTGATTTCGATCACCTGCCGTCGCAGACGGTCATCTTTCTCCAGCATTTCAGCCACTTTATCGCAGCCGTACATCACTGTTGTATGGTCTCGCCCTCCCAATGTTTCTCCGATCTGAGGCAGGGAGATATTGGCTTCTTCGCGCAGTAAATACATCGCTACCTGGCGGGGCAAAGCCACCATTCGGGAACGGTCGCGTCCCAACATGCTTTCTACGCTCACGCCAAAGGTCTCGGCGACGCGACGTACGATTTCATCCGGTTGCACCTCGCTGCGGCGAGGTAACAGATCCGCCAGCGCCGTATCTACCAGTTGGGGCGTGATGGGCAATCCGCTCAGGTCGGCAAACGCCGCCACGCGGGTCAGCGCGCCTTCCAGCTCGCGGATGTTGGATTGCACGCGTCGAGCGATGTGCGCTGTCAACTCATCTGGCAGCCTGCAACCCAACCGTTCGGCTTTCGAGCGCAGGATCGCCAGGCGCGTTTCAAAGTCTGGCGGTTGGATATCTGCCGTCAGTCCCCACTCAAACCGTGAGCAGAGCCTTTCTTCCAGTGTAACCAACGCCTTGGGAGGACGATCGGAAGAAATAATGATCTGTTTATCCTGTCCATGCAGGGTGTTGAATGTGTGAAAGAATTCCTCCTGGGTCGACTCTTTACCGGCGATGAACTGGATGTCATCCACCAGCAAGACGTCAATGCTGCGATACTTTTCTCTGAAAGCCTGAGTGGTGTGAGCACGGATGGCGTTGATCAGATCATTGGTAAACTCTTCGGAGGACACATATAACACCTGTAAGCCGCGGCGATGACATATATTGCCAATGGCGTGCAGAAGATGAGTTTTCCCCAGGCCGACGCCGCCGTATAAAAACAGCGGGTTATACGCCTGAGCGGGTTTTTCGGCTACCGCGAGGGAGGCAGCATGCGCCAGCCGATTACTGGGTCCAACAACAAAGTTCTCAAACGTGTAACGCGGATTTAAACTGGGGTTGTGGGTAGTTTCGGCAGGGATGTCATCATCGTAGTCAACGGGGAGATCTTGTTGCTCAGCCGGCTTGTTCCCGTTTTGCCAGATGACGAAACGCACTTCGACGGTGCGGTTCATCATTCCCGTCAGCAGACGAGTTACCGTGCTGGCTAAACGACTTTGCAACCAGTCCCGCGCATAAGCATTGGGCACGCCGATGATAAAACTTCCATCTTCATAGGAAATAAATTCGGCGTTGCGAACCCAGGTGTCAAAGGCTGCTTTTGGCATATCCATCTGAAGCTGCCCGCGAGCGGCTTGCCAGGCCTTTTGAGCTTTCATGAGGCGAACCTCCCAAAATAATAGATTTTTGATGAAGACAACAATAGACTAAAGCCGCCTACTGCAGTCAAGCAGTAGGGCTGGTAGAGGGTGTATTTGAATTTATACCGTCTTACTGAAGATCGCTTTGTCCCCTAACGCCAGTACAGTCACCAGCATTCTGGTCAGATTTTAGCAGAAATGGATAGGCTTTGGCAATACGGAAACCCTACGCGCGTCTAAAAAAAAACAATACTTTAAGGTTAAGAAACGTTAAAGAAAAGCGCGCGCGCTGTGTACTATGCGCATCCAGGTTTTCATCCTTTGCTGTGCCTAAGGATGGGCAGCGGATTTGAGGCTACCCCCAAATATGGGCATTCTCTCTGGTTTATCTACCAATGTACCTAGATAGAAGGGTCCGAATCTTAAAAAATTAATCACAGGAAAAAAGCCGCGGCGCGCCTCCTCATCGGTCTGCATCTGGCATTTCTAAGAATGTTAACAAAACAGTCCGCAAAGACGGTTGTATAAGATCAGCATGGGGGAAATGTTGATAAATTTTATATGCAGCGTTAACGTTTATCTTGCACTTGGAGGGTATCTTAATTGCAAAAGACTGCTGCAAGTCGCAAGGTTGCCTGGTTCATAGCCAACATGGGACAAACCGGCGACTTGATCCTATACGGAAACAGGAGGAAGAAAATTATCATGGCTAAAATTATTGGTATTGATTTGGGCACCACCAACAGCGTGGTGGCGGTCATTGAAGGCGGCGATCCGGTGGTGATTCCCACCTCTGAAGGCTCGCGGCTGTTGCCGTCGGTGGTGGGGTTTAACAAAAACGGAGAACGGCTGGTGGGTCATGCTGCCAAGCGCCAGGCGGTGGTGAACCCTGAAAACACCGTGTTTTCAATCAAACGTTTTATCGGCCGGCGCTTTGAAGAAGTGACCACAGAGCGCAACCTGGTTCCTTACCAGGTGGTGCGCGGCCCGGCTGGCGATGCGCGGGTGAGAATCCCCATCACCAACCGTGAATACAGCCCGCAAGAGATCTCGGCGATGATTCTGAGTAAGCTGAAGGCGGATGCAGAGGCTTACCTGGGCGAGCCGGTGACTAAAGCGGTGATCACCGTGCCGGCGTATTTCAATGATAGCCAACGGCAAGCCACGAAAGACGCCGGACGTATCGCCGGGCTGGAGGTGTTGCGCATCATCAACGAGCCGACCGCGGCCGCCTTGGCTTATGGATTGGATAAAAAAGAAAATGAAACCATTCTGGTGTTCGATTTGGGCGGCGGCACCTTCGATGTGAGCGTGCTGGAAGTGGGCGAAGGCGTGATCGAAGTCAAAGCCACCAACGGCGACACCCACCTGGGAGGCGACAACTGGGACGAGGCGATCGTCAACTGGGTGGCGGATGAATTCAAGCGCGAACATGGCATTGATCTTCGCCAGGATCGTCAGGCTTTGCAACGTTTGCGCGAAGCGGCGGAGAGGGCGAAGATTGAACTTTCCTCGGTAATGGAGACGGAGATCAACCTGCCTTACATCACCGCGGACGCCAGCGGCCCCAAACACTTGCAGATGCGCCTGACGCGCGCCAAGCTTGAACAACTGACTGAGCATTTGGTTCAGCGGTTACGCGGACCATTTGACGCGGCGTTGAGAGACGCTGGCCTGAGCGCTAAGTCTATTGACGAAGTGGTGTTGGTCGGCGGCGCGACCCGCATGCCAATGGTGCAGGAGCTGGTGCGCTCGTTGACCGGTAAGGAGCCTCATAAGGGCGTGAACCCGGATGAGGTGGTGGCGGTCGGCGCGGCTATTCAGGCTGGCGTGTTGGGCGGCGAAGTCAAAGACGTATTGCTGCTGGATGTCACGCCGCTTTCATTAGGTTTGGAGACGCTTGGCGGGGTGATGACCGTCTTGATCGAGCGCAATACGACGATCCCGGTGAAGAAGACCGAAATATTCTCCACCGCGGAGGACAATCAGACGGCGGTGGATATCCACGTGCTGCAAGGTGAGCGACCGATGGCGGCAGATAATATGAGCCTGGGTCGCTTCCGCCTGGAGGGAATCCCGCCAGCGCCACGCGGCGTTCCGCAGATCGAGGTAACCTTCGATATTGACGCCAACGGCATCCTCAACGTTACGGCGCGGGACAAGGCGACCGGGCGCGAGCAGAAGGTCACCATCACTGCTTCAACGAACCTCTCTAAGGCTGAAATCGAGCGCATGGTGCAGGAAGCCCGTCAACACGAAGCCGCGGACCGTAAACTGCGCGAGCTGGTCGAGGCGCGCAATACAGCGGACAATCTAGCTTATCAGACGGAAAAGACGCTCAAGGAATTGAGCGGGAAGGTTCCGGAGAATGAGCGGCAGAACATCCAGAGTAAGATCGAGGCGCTGCGCGAGGCGATGAAAGGCGATGATATGGAGCGCATCAAGCGATTGAGCGAAGATTTGCAGAACGCTTTCCACGCCTTAAGTCAGCAACTCTATGCCCAGCAACAGACAGTTGGCGCGCAGCCCGGCGGTAATGGCCACTATTCGACTGGCGAACGGCGGCCAGACGATGAGGGTGAAGTCATCGAAGGCGAATTTCGCTCCGCCTGATTTTCCTAAGTCTGAGGAGCATTTTGCGGCTCAGCGAGCCGCAAAATGCTTTTTAATAAAGTATAATGCAGGCGATGGAGCCCAAACAGCCTGCCGTTCGCGTGCGAGACTATCTCCCCACCGCA
This sequence comes from Anaerolinea thermophila, assembly GCA_020724505.1. Taxonomy (GTDB): domain Bacteria; phylum Chloroflexota; class Anaerolineae; order Anaerolineales; family UBA4823; genus RBG-16-57-11. Next base: position 40,544 of record DYGV01000013.1, on the reverse strand, counting down.
TTGATCTTGATGATAGGGGGTTGGGGCGGCCTGTTCCTGCTGGTCAACAACACCACCCCCAGCGGGGGAACGCGCTGGCTGTTCTTTTTCCTGGGTGTCATCGCGTTGAGCGGCTCCGCGCTGCCGGTGATGGCGTTTTTGAATCGACGTTTTCCTTCGACGCCTCCGCCCACGCCGGCCGTCATTGTGCGCCAGGCGGTGTGGGTGGGCATCTATATCCCGATCTTGCTCTGGCTGCGCATCGGGCGGGTGGTCAATCTGTCGCTCGCCATATTGCTGGCTGCCGGGTTGATCCTGATCGAATGGTTGTTGCGGTTGCGTGAACGCAGCGTGTGGAAGCCAGAACAGCGGTAAGCCCTCCGGCGACTTTTTAGAATGGGTAGTTTGCGCGATTTGCCATCTGTGGACCAGCTGTTACAGGATGTCCAAGTCCAGGGATGGATCCTTGCATATGGTCGTCCGTTGACGGTGGAAGCCATACGCAGCGCGCTCAACGAGGCGCGAACGCGTTTTGCCCAAACGGGCGACCTCCCTAATTGGGACGCGATTTTGCAAGAAGCCCAGGGCATTTTGGAACGATGGACAACGCCAACCTTGCTGCCGGTCATTAACGCGACAGGGGTGGTGTTACACACCAATCTGGGTCGAGCGCCGCTCAGCCGAGCGGCGCTTCTGGCGGCACAAAGCGTAGCCACGGGATATTCAACGCTGGAGTATGACCTGGAAAGGGGGCGGCGCGGCTCGCGCTTGATCCATGCTGAGGCGCTGCTGCAACGATTGACCGGCGCCGAAGCGGCGTTGGTGGTCAATAATAATGCTGCTTCTGTGTTACTGATCCTCACCGCTCTGGCGCGGCGGCGCGGCGTGGTGATCGCCCGTTCGCAGTTGGTCGAAATTGGCGGCGGATTTCGCGTGCCGGAAGTCATGAAACAATCCGGGGCGCGGCTGATCGAGATTGGCGCCACCAATCGTGTTCATCTTTCAGATTATGAGGCGGCGTTAGAGGAAAAGCCAGCTCTTATTCTACGCGCTCATCGCTCTAATTTTCGCTTGATCGGTTTCACCAGCGAGCCGGAGTTGTCGGAAATCGCGCTTGTGGCGCGTCAGGCTGGCATTCCGCTGGTGGATGATCTGGGTTCTGGGGCGCTGTTGGATACCTCTCGCTTTGGATTGGGACATGAACCCATGGCGCAGGAATCGCTGGCGGCCGGGGCGGATCTGGTCTGCTTTTCGGGCGACAAGCTGCTCGGAGGTCCGCAGGCGGGGATCATCATCGGCCGCGCCGAGTTGATCGCTCGCTTAAAGAAACATCCGCTGGCGCGGGCGATTCGAGCGGATAAACTTTGCCTGGCGGCACTTTCCGCCACGCTGTTGCATTACATCAAAAATGAGGCGGAGCGGGAAATCCCCATCTGGCGTATGATCGCCGCGCCGCTGGAGTCTTTGCGCGAACGGGCCTCAGCGTGGGCGGCGGCTTTAGGACAGGGCGAAGTACTCCTGGGCGAGTCGACCGTTGGCGGTGGCAGTTTGCCGGGCGAAACCTTGCCCACTTACTTGCTTGCCTTGCAAGTCAAGCGACCCGATCAGGTATTGGCGCTCTTAAGGCATCAACGCCCGCCGATTATCGCCAGGTTGGAGGAAGATCGCCTCGTCCTCGATCCGCGCACCGTGCTTCCCGAACAGGAGCATGATTTGCTTGCGGGGACGCGCATTGCCTTGTCATCTCATTTCTCATACCCCAATGGATCGAAAGGTTCTCGTGCTCTATGAAATCCGATCTGGATGCTTTGATGGAAGCTGAAAAGCTGGACGCCCTGTTGATTGTTGGATCGGCGTTGCATAATCCGCCGATGATGTACTTGACCGGTGGCGGGCATATTACCCAAGCCGACTTGATCAAGAAGCGCGGCGAGCCGGCTGTTTTATTTTGCTGGCCGATGGAACGCGACGAGGCCGCGCGCTCCGGTTTGACGGTCTATGTGCATGATATGCAGGCGTATAACGAGGATTTACGCCGCAATGGCGGGAATTTTCTGGAAGCGCATGTGCGTCGCTACCAGCGCGTGTTCAACGAATTGGGACTGGTCGCCGGTCGCGTGGCGCTCTACGGCAAGCTCGACGCCGGCCATGTCTATGGTGTTTTCTCAGCTTTGCAGGAACGATTGCCGCAGTTGCAATTTGTCGGGCAGGTGGGTGAAAGCGTCCTTCTCTCGGCGATGGCAACCAAGGACGAACAGGAGATAGAACGCATCCGGCGCATGGGACAGGTCACTACGGAGGTTGTCGCCGAAACGGCGGACTTCTTGACCTCGCACGCCGTCCAGGATGAGGTTTTGATAAAGACTGATGGACGACCGCTGACTATTGGTGATGTGCGTCGGCGCATCAACTTGTGGCTGGCAGAGCGCAATGTGGAAAACCCTCAGGGGGTGATCTTTGCCATCGGACGCGACGCTGGCGTGCCGCATAGCAGCGGCAATGACGCCGATGTGCTGCGTTTAGGGCAGACGATTGTCTATGACATCTATCCCTGCGAAGCCGGCGGCGGCTATTATTACGACATGACTCGCACCTGGTGTCTGGGGTATGCGCCGGATGAAGCGCAGCGACTGTACGAAGATGTTTTGGCGGTTTATCAGCAGCTTCGCAGCCACCTGCGGGTGGGAACGTTGGCGAAGGATCATCAAGCCCTGGCCTGCGACTTGTTCGAGGCGCGCGGACATGCCACGCTGCGCTCCAATCCGCAAACATTGAACGGTTATGTTCATAGTTTGGGACATGGGGTCGGATTGAACATCCACGAAAAACCGATGCTCAGCCTGACCGCCTCAGAGACTCAGCGATTAGAACCTGGCATGGTGATCACACTGGAACCGGGGCTCTACTATCCTGAGCGCGGTTTGGGCGTGCGCCTGGAAGATTCCTGTGCCGCCGTTGCAGACGGCCTGTTTCAGCCGCTGGTTGAATTTCCTATGGATTTGGTTTTGCCGATGAAGCGGGGGCGATGACGCCGGCTATTTGAAAAAGATTTGGAAGAGAGACATATGATTTCTACACCGCTTCCGCCGGCTCGTATCCTGGGCATTGAAACTTCCTGTGACGAAACAGCCGCCTCGATTGTCGAAAACGGGCGGGTGATCTTGACTAATGTCGTCGCTTCACAGGTAGATTTACACGCCCAGTTTGGCGGCGTTTTCCCGGAGGTGGCTTCGCGCCAACACATCCGAACGATTTATCCTATCGTTGAGACTACATTTAAAGAGGCGCACATGCATCTTGGCGAGGTAGACGCGATCGCTGTGACGCGCGGACCAGGGTTGCCAGGATCGCTGGTCATTGGCATGAACACCGCCAAGGGCTTATCTTTGGGCAGCGGTTTGCCCGTCATTGGCGTGAACCACCTGGAGGCGCATATCTACTCTGCGTGGCTGCACTGGCCCCCCTTCGCCAATGGCTTCAGCGGCGATGTGGAATTGAAACCCGAACCGCAATTTCCCTTGATCGTGCTGATTGTATCCGGCGGGCATACAGAACTTGTTTTAATGAAAGATCATCTCACCTACGAGAGATTGGGCGCTACGCTGGATGACGCGGCTGGCGAGGCGTTCGATAAAGTTGCCCGCCTGATCGGGCTGGAGTACCCTGGCGGCCCGGCGATCCAGAAAGCCGCCGAAAACGGCGACCCGAAGGCGTTTGCGTTCCCTCGCGCCTGGCTGGAAGACAGTTGGAATTTTTCCTTCAGCGGCTTGAAAACCGCTGTGCTGCGCGAGGTGCGCCGTCTGCAAAGCGTCCGGCGTGAGCTGCCGGTAGCCGATTTAGCAGCCAGTTTTCAGGCAGCCGTGGTGGATGTGCTGGTGGGGAAAACCGTGCGGGCAGCGCAGGCTTTGGGCGCGGCGGAAATCCTGGTCGCTGGCGGCGTTTCTGCGAACCGCGCGCTGCGTGCTGCCATTCACGCCCAGGCGCCCTGTCCAGTGCATATCCCCCCGCTGGCGTTATGTACGGATAACGCTGCCATGGTGGCGGCTGCGGGTTATTATCGCTTTGCGAAGGGTCAGCGCGACGGGTTGGACATGGATGTGCTGCCCAACTGGCCGCTCAGCGAAGTGTGAGACAGAGTCTGTATCAGTGTATTTCAGCCGCCATGTCTTCCAGCCAATCGGCCAGGCGGCGCGCCAACGCCGGCCGGTCGAAGTTCTCCTCCACGTAACGACGACCATTCAGCCCCATTTGCCGGCTGCGCTGCGGGTCATCGGCCAGGCGTAAAATCGCCTCTGCCAGAGCCGTGGGGTTGCCGGGAGCGACGAAAACGCCGCCTTCTGCCTCCTCCACAACTTTGCGGATCACGCCGTCAATCGCCAGGATCACCGGCCGCCCGGCGGCCATGTAATCGAACACCTTGTTGGGATAGACGGTGGCGTACAACGGAATTGGCTTCAGGATGGCGATGCAGGCATCCGCCGCGGCGAGCGCTTCGGCCATTTCCTTCTTCGGCGCTGGAGGGATGAAATGAACATTGGTCAGCCCCATTTGCTCTGCCTGTGTCTGCAGGGCCGGCTTTTCTTTGCCATCGCCGAGCAGTACGATGGCGATATCCGTGCGGTCTGATAACAGGCGAGCAGCCTGTAAAACCACCCCCAGATCGTTCGAGAGGCCGTGCGCGCCGGCGTACAAAGCGACGAAATATCCCTCCAGTCCATGCATTTGACGGAATCCCAAGCCGCTGGCGAATGGATCAAACATCTGCGCGTCGGCTCCATTCGGCAGCAGATACACCTGCTTTGCCCCACGCTGTTGCACATGATCGAGAAAACCGGGAGAGTTGACCATCACCCGGTCAGCATGGCGATACAAGAAACTCTCTAGCCATTGAGACAGCCGAATCAAGAGCGGGTTGCGCAACACACCCACCTGAATGGCGAAAGCCGGCCACAGGTCTCGCACTTCGAAGAGGAAGGGGGCGCCTTTGAGACGCGCCAGCAGCCAGGCGGTGACGCCCTGAAAGATGGGCGGCGAGGTGCCCCAGACTAGGTCCACCTGGCGCACCTTTAAGCCGGTCAAAAAGGATGAGAACATAAAGCTGAAGAAGCTGAACACCCGGTGGACAAAGCTGCGATGCAGCGCGGGATAGGTCTGAGCGCGCAACACCGTAACGCGCCCGCTGCCGCTGCCGGATTCTTCGCGGGTCTCGGAAGATTCGGCGCGCCCGGTGAGATAACTGACCGTGCTGGCTATCACAGTTACCTGGTGGCCGCGTTCAGCCAGATAGCGCGCCAGCTCATAATGCCGCGTGCCGCCGGGTTCGTCCAGCGCAACAAAAGCCTGGTGGATGAGCAAAATATGCATGGCGATTCATCAAGGCAGCAGCCAGTGGCTGGAAAACGACACTGGCAGGCGGCCGCGCAGCGTCAGTCGCACGGCAAGCGCAGGGATTCTATCACCGTAGGTGGGAGAACTCCAGCCCCAAACCGGGGAGACAGCGCCCTTGCCAAAGATCAACTGACCCGCGCGTGCGATTTGCAGCATTAGGGGCTGCGCTACCGACGCTGCCGATTCGCCACGCAACCTTAGCTTGAGTTGTCCTCGCGCCGTGTCCAATTTAATCTCATATCCTTCGCCATCGGGCAGTTCGACCGCCTGCCACAACGCATCCGGGAGCAGCCAATTCAAGGTCGCTTCATATTCTCGTGGTTGAGACGCGCTGAGAAAGCGACTGGGCAACAGCCTATCCAGGATCAACCATTCGCCGTCTGGCAACGCTTCGACCTGGCGGCGGTGTACGACGCCCAGCCGGCGATAGCCGTTGTGCTCAGCAACGAGTTTGCGTCGCCCTTCGGTCTCCGCTGCCTCGTTCGCTATGATTCGTGCCTGCGCCCAACCGGTGAACAAAAAGCGCCCTAAACGCTGCATCTGGTGTTGACCATTCACGATCACCGTATTGTGTACATCGCTGCCTGCCAGAGCGTTATCCCAGGGCGGTGGAGCATTGTAAAGGTAGGTCCCCGCGTCTATGGCGATGTTCTCCCCGCGCAGCCACAAATCCAGGTGCAGTTGGTCGGCGTGACCGGGGCGCCCGTTGAAGCGCACGGCGCGTAAATACGCCCAAGATTCGCCGTTGGGAGAGCGCAGCACGCCTGGCGTGGTGGGAGCCGGCTTAGATGAGCGCGGATGCCAGGCCGAATTGGATGGGCTGGCAGAGCGGCGTGTAAGATCACCGTTGAACCACAGGCTCATCTCATCCCATGAACCGGCTGGATAAGCTGGCTCGCCGCAAAAAGCCAGCGAGGCAGCCTGAACCACTGGGCGGTAATCGTTGAAGGGAAGGTTTGTCAGCGGGAAAATATACGCCCCGTCGTTAGGGCCCAGGTTGGGTGCGCCGCCGCTGATCGGGTCTACCAGCATCATCAACCAGCGCGTCGCCGCCGCCAGGCGCGCCTGCACAGTCGCTTCCAACGTTTTGCCCTGCATTTGATATAAGTGGCGCATCCACAGGCTGAGTTGCAGCATCAAACGATGATAGTTCACACTGTGTTGAATATAACTGCCATCCATAGCGATTTGCTCCAACAGGCCGCGCTGGAAGCATTGCTGCCCCAGGCGCAGCCAGTGCGAGGCGTCGGGATGGCGCGGCAACAGTAAACCAGCGGTCGCCAGGGCGGCTGCTTCGCTCAACAGGTGATTATTGTTTTTCGTCCGCGCATATAACAATGTCGGTGGAATGCGTCCGGCGTGAATGGCGATGGAAGCCAACAGGCGGCGAATGCGCTCCGGGTGGGTATGTTCAGAATTAAGGAACACTTGCAAGGCAAAGCTCCATGCCATCAAACGCAAGCCGACTTCTTGCGCCGAGGCCCAGTTCGGCCCCTGATAAGGCGGGTTTGCCTCCAGGAACTCTTCCGCTCGCTGCCAGAAGGTTTGCGCGTAACGCTCATCTTCAGAGAGCAGATAGGCGCGTCCCAGGGCAAACGCCCAGCCGAAGCGGGCTGGCTCCCAAATGAATTTAATGTCTCCACGCGGCGAAGACGCTTCGTTTGTTGGCCGAGCGTTTTCGTATGCCGTCCAGTGCGCCAGAGGCGTTGTGGGCTTCAACGCTATGGGAAGCGCACTGCCGCCAAACAGGCGCGCCTGGCCGCTGACGATCTCCTCTGCGATTGCCAGAACGTCTGCTTGCCCTTCTTCTCCCCAAACAGCCTTTAACGCATCGCGCGGTGGCAATCGCCAAAGCGGTTGAAAAGAGGCATCTTTCACGCCCTGTTCCAGGCGGTTAGCAAGCTCACTGTTCACCGTTCGCTGGAAATGACCGCTCCACAGGCCGAGGCGGTAAAGCGCAAACATTCCGACCTGTCTCGCGCCAAGCTCCCGTATGACCTGGGGCATCAGGCTGAACCATCTCAAGATATTGCTTTGCCTCGCATCGTCGTCCATGCATCCGATGATAGCACAATTCACCCGGCAGCGCCCCCATCGCTCTTTCTGCCTCTCGAAAACGTGATATATTTATAGAGTATGCTCTGTGATCGTTGACACAAGTTCAAACGCGTTCGACTCGAAGACCAGGAAACTACGTTCGGAAGGAACATCGAACATGAATAAAAAGATCGCATGGATTATCCCCATCTTCGCGCTGTTGATCCTGGCAGGATCCAAACCTGTTGATCTGATCCGGCTTACAATTATCAACAAAGCCGAGATGGATATCGCCGTCCAGCTCAATGCAGTTCCCAAAGTATGTTGCAACATGGCGGATGTAGAGCAGGGGCAGTTCTATTACTTACCCGTACCAGAAGGGACAAAGGAACAACCAACAGTAAAGGTCTACACAATTGAAAGAGACACCTATCTGATGCGGCTTTACTATCT
>DYGV01000013.1:26441-32677 GCA_020724505.1 Anaerolinea thermophila | reverse complement strand
CTGGAGACCTATGATCCGGTGTACGGTTTCAAGTGCGATCCAACGGCGCCCAACACGATGATTGCCGGGCGTAATCTGCGCGTGGTGGTGTTGCCGTGCGGCCAAATTCTACGTAACCCCAGAGCGGTGGGCGAAGGTTCCATGTGGAAATATCTGCCTTATCCGATTCCTTCCCTTTCTGTCTTTTTCAGTGATTATTGGAAGACGCGATTAATTTATTGAGCCTGGGCTTTATTCCTGATTTTGCCCGAATCTGGCAGAGATTCGGGCTTTTTATTCTATGCCATCCGTTGAGCCCAGGCGTGACGGGTTTACCGATCAGGTGATATTGCTTTGCTGAACGCTGCCGATGCGGACGAGGCTGCCGTTGCGCAGCGATTCGACCGCGGCAAAGGCAGCGCGCGTCACCCCAAAGATCTGTTCATAAGGGATAGGGGGTGGACCACCGCTCTGGATGGCGCGTGCAAAAGCTTCCATCTCTGCGCGATGGCCTTTATCCTGGCGCAACCGCGCTGAATATACTTTGCGGCTGCCTTGCGAAACCAATTCCAGCGAGCGATAGTCATCCAACACCGCCACGCGGCCGCTGCAAAACACCTCTACCCGTTCTTTCGGGAACGCCTTATCGCCGTTGGCAAGATAACTGATAGTTCCCAGGGAGCCGTCTGAGAAGGTCAACGAGATGACGACGTTGTCCTCGCGGTAGCGGCCGTTATCCGGCAAGCCGCGCGCGGCGACTTCCGTTGGCGCCGCGCCAACCAGAAAGGTCAGAAAATCTATAAAATGGCAAGCCTCTCCGATAATCCGCCCCCCGCCCTGTTGAGGGTCATGCGTCCAGTGATTGAGCGGGAGATAGCCGGCGTTGACGCGGTAATGCGCCGCTAAAGGTTCTTGTCGCCCATGCAGGAATGTTTTTAGCTGGGTGGCCAGAGGAGCAAAGCGGCGGTTAAACCCAACGCTCAGAATTTGCGCCGGGTGGGAGCGCAGCGCGGCTTCGATGCCATCCAACTCCTCCGCGTTGAGTGCCAACGGCTTTTCGCAGAACACATGTTTACCTGCTTGCAGTGCCGCCAACGTCTGTTGGGCGTGCAGGTGATGGCGGGTCAGGATAGCAACGGCTTCGATCTCGGCGTCCTCCAGGAGGCGTGCTGCGTTGCTGTCCGCGTATTGGAAGCCAAAGCGCTTCGCCGCGTGCTGCGCGCTCATCCCTGAGGCGGAGGCAATGCCGACCAGTTGGATGCGTTGAACCGATCGCATGGCTGGCAGCATCACCGCGGAGGCGAAATTGCCCGCGCCGAGTACACCCATGCGCACCGCGCCTGTCGCCCGATGCAGGGCCGGCGCGGTCGGGATTGCTGCAGAGGGGGCTGTAACTCCTTGCCTGGGCGTTGTTTCGTCTGCAACCGCGCCCGTTTCTTTCTGCGCATAAGTTAGCAACACGCCCAGAAAAGGCTCTTTGCGTTTACCGGTGATCAGCTCATAAGCCTGCGGCGCCTGATGGATCGGGAAACGATGCGTGATCAATGGATGTACATCCACTTTTCTGCTGGCCAGCAAATCCACCATGGCTTCCAGGTTACGGCCTTCGGTCCAACGTACATAGCCAATGGGGTAATCGCGCCCGCCTTCTTCATAGCTTGGATCATAACGTCCCGGTCCATAGGAGCGCGAGTTGATGAAGGTCAATTCTTTTTCATAATAAATCTTGCGTGGCAGGCTCAGCCCTACCGCGCCGACCGCAATCACCCGCGCCCGGTCGCGGGCGATCATCCCCGCTAGTTCAACCGGTTCGCTGGAAGATGAGTCGGCGCAGATCAGGACAGCGTCACAGCCGCGCCCGCGTGAAAAGCTGATCGCTGCTTCCGCAGCCTGTTCGACATGAACTGCTTGCGCTCCGAACTGTTGCGCCAGGTGGATGCGCTCATCCAGCAGGTCCACTCCAATAACTCGACAGCCAGCCGCCTGGGCGATTTGCACGCTTAATAACCCAAGCAAGCCCAGGCCAATGACCGCCACATGCTCGCCAATTTGCGCTTCGCTCAGACGGAAGCCGTGCATCGCAATGGCGCCCAACGTGGTGAACGCCGCCGCTTCGAAATCCACCGCATCTGGCAAGGGTGCGACTAAGTTGGTCGGAACGCAAACGTATTCAGCGTGCACGGCGTAGCCGCCGCCAGCGCAGGCCACCCGTTGACCAACCCGCAGGGTTTGAACCCCATCTCCTAGCGCCGTGATAACACCCGACGATGAGTAGCCCAACGGCATCGGCTGTTCCAATCGGCTAAAAGCCGCCTCTAATGTCGTCAACACACCTTCGCGCCGCGCCTTGTCCAGCACCTGGCGAACCAGGTCGGGCCGCGAACGCGCTTTGCCCAGCAGAGATTTTTCGGCGAACTCCACCACCATACGCTCGGTGCCAGCCGAAACCAGGGATGCGGCAGTGCGCACCAGCACCTGGCCGGCTTGTGGTGTGGGAATGGGGACGTCAACGATTTGCGTCTCTCCGCTGCGGAGGTTTTGTAAGAGTTGTTTCATAGATCGGTGAAAACCTTTTCTGATTGATCTTTAGATAATTTGGTTATGAGCATCCCGCAGGATTCCGATCGCACAGGCTTGTTCTTAAGAGGCCTGAGGGACGTTGTGCACGTAGGATTTGATTCGCAGTTCGATTATAGCGCGTAAAATCTGGGCGTGTTATAATGAGATGCTTAACCTCATCGTTAAGCGATATTTTTTATTCTCGGAGTTTCCTTTGACTGACATCCGTCATCGAAAATTTGCTCAGATCGTGGTGGATTATTCCACCGCCATTCAACCTGGAGAGAAAGTAGCCATCAAAGCCACTACAGAAGTGGTCCCAATGGTGCGTGAATTCTATCGTCTCATCCTGGAGCGCGGCGCATATCCGCATGTGTTGTTAGATATTCCAGATCAGGAAGAGATTTTGTTCTCTGTTGCCAGCGACGAATTGTTAGGTTTTACACCTCTGTTCCACAAAATCGCTTTCGAAGAGTTCGATGTCCTAATCAAAATCCGCGGCGAGTCGAATACCCGTGCCCTCACCAATACACCGATGGATCGTTTTAGTCGCTATCAGAAAATGCTCGGTGGGCTGATCGCAACTCAAATGCGCCGCGGGGCGGTTGGCGCGTTGCGCTGGATGAGCACGCTTTGTCCCACGCAGGCCTATGCGATGGAAGCGGAAATGGGTTTTGAAGAATTTCAGGAGTATTTCTTCCGCGGTTGTTACGCCAGCGCAGATATTGCAGACCCGGTGGCGGAGTGGCGCAAGATTCAACAAAATCAACAGCGCTATATCGAGCGCCTCGAAGGAGGCGACCAGGTTCACCTGCGCGGCCCCAATGTGGATCTGCGGTTGTCCATCAAGGGGCGCAAGTTTAACAACGCCTGCGGCCGTCACAACCTGCCAGATGGAGAAATCTACACCGGCCCGGTCGAGGACTCTGTGAATGGTTGGGTGCGCTTTACCTATCCGGCGGTGTTGGAGGGGCACGTTGTATCGGGGATTGAGCTGACGTTCGAGCAGGGGAAGATTATCAAGGCTACCGCGGAGCAGAATGAGGCTTTACTGCTCACTGCGCTGAACAGCGACCCAGGGGCGCGTTATTTGGGCGAGTTTGCCATCGGCTTGAACTACCAGATGAATCGCTTCACAAAGAGCATCCTGCTGGATGAGAAGATCGGCGGCAGTTTCCATGTGGCAGCCGGGGCGGGTTACCCGGAGACGGGTAGCGTGAACCAAAGCGCTATCCATTGGGATATGATCTGCGACATGCGTCAGGATTCCGAAATCCTGTTAGACGGCGAGGTAATTTATCGCAACGGGGCATTCATTTTCTAGATGCAGAATTGCGTGGATTTAATCCGGTTTTTCGGCAGTTGAAACTGCGCCTACGAAGAGCGCGCAGCCAATTTGCATCGGCTGCATCCAGCATTGTGTAGTTGCGAATTTATTCGCCAGGCTCGGAACGAATTTATGCAATCCTATCTGAGTAACGCGAGGTCAACAGCGCCCGCGGCGCTATTCCTCAAGCGCCTGATTTTGCAACTCCCATAGCCGGCGGTAAAAGCCGCCGGCTTGTACTAATTCGATGTGGCGACCACGTTCGACCACTCTGCCGCTCTCCAGAACCAGAATCTCATCCATCCGTTCCATGCCGATCAGGCGATGTGTGACCAACAGCAGGCTGCGGCCGCGCGCGGCGTGGAAGATCGCTTCCATCACGCTGCGTTCGGTGAGTGCATCCAGGCCATGGGTGGGTTCATCCAATAATAGAATCGGCGCATCTTTGAGCAGGGCACGCGCGATCGCCAGGCGCTGTCTCTCGCCGCCGCTCAGGCGTTGACCCTGTTCCCCAATCCAGGTATCGCAACCTTGTGGCAACGAATGAACAAAGCGCTGCAATTGGGCGCTACGGATTGCATCTTCTATTTCTTCCAGCTTAGCTTTCGGACGCGCCAGGCGTATGTTATCGCAAACACTGGCGCTGAACAGGTAGGTGCGCTGCGCGATGACAGCCATGCACCGCCGCACGTCCTCTTGGGCATAACGGCGTAATTCCTGCCCGCCTAAATAAATATGACCTTCTGTATAGTCCCAAAACCGCAGCAGCAGGTTCAACAGAGTGGACTTTCCCGCCCCGCTGCTTCCGACGATTGCCAGCCATTTGCCAGCCGGCAGGTCGAAAGACACCTGTTGCAGCGCCCATCCAGGGCGCGCCGTTGGCTTACCATTCGCTTCCAGGTTTTCGTTCGGGTATTGGAAAGATAATCCTTCCACTCGCAAGTCAAAATCTCGCGGTGCTTCCAACGGCGTCGGCGGATCAATTACCGCCGCTGGCGCGTCCACAATTTCGAAAAGGCGCTTGGCTGCCTGGAGATTCCCTTCCAGATATTGCATCGTCGTTGGCAGGGGGTTCAGCGCCTCGAAGCTGGTCAGGGCTGCCAGGGCAAGCACAGCCAGATACACGCCGTTCAGTTCGCCAGCGGTGATTGCGGGTAAAGCGATGATCAACGTGAACCAGACGGAAAGGTTCGCCGCCAGCCCGCTGAGCGCGTTTTGCAACCCGCTGACCAAAGCCATCCGCCGCTGGGCAAGAGCTAGCGAGCGGCTCAGTTGATCCACCCGATCTGCCCAGCCTGCACCGCGTCCATAAGCAATGAGATCCGCCATCCCCTGGACGCCGTCCACCAGGGCAATGGACATCTCGGCTCGCAGTTCCACCACGCGGCGACCAGGACCACGCCCCAGCCGACGAGCGAGCAGGGGAATTCCCAGCGCGGCCAGGACCCAACATGCCAACCAAACCAGGGCAATCTGTGGGTGAAAGCGATGGAGAAACAACCATACCGCTACGCCGACGACCAGCGCCGAGAGCGGCGGCGCAACCACGCGCACATAAAAATTTTCCAGCGATTCGATGTCGCCCAAAATCCTGGCGAACAGGTCGCCGCTGCGCCATCTTGCCAGACGCGCTGGGGCGAGCGGCTCCAACGCCTGATAGAACCATACTCGCAGGCGAGCCAGCAACAGGAAGGTGGTTTGATGGGATAGGTAACGTTCCAGATAACGGAATAGCCCGCGGGAGATACCAAAGAAACGCACCCCGACGATGGCGCTTTGCAATTCGGCGATGGAGGGATGCAGCGCGGCTGCGGAGATAATATAAGCAGAAGCGCTCATCAAACCAACCCCGCTCAAGGTCGTGGCCGCGCCCATCAACACCGATAGCGCCGCCCAACGCCAGTATGGCGCTAACAGGCGCAGCAAGCGCAGCAGGAGGTTGGCGGAGAGCGGTTCGTCGGTTAATGAATCGCCCCATACAAGCGGCGCTGGAAGCAGAGAAGATGACGCCGAGCGGCTTTCGCCGAGGCTCGCCGGCCGTAGGGACGGGGTTTCGGCAAGGCTAACCGCTTCACTGCGCTCGTCAACCTGTGCTTCAGGCGCTATCTCATCCGTATAGGCTCGGATCAAATTGCGATAAAGCTGGCAATGCTCCATCAGTTCGGCGTGACGACCCTGCGCAATCACCTCTCCCTGATCCAGGACGATGATCTGATCGGCGTTAAGGACAGTGTTTAAACGATGAGCGATGATCAGGCAGGTCTTGTTCGGCAGCAGACGTCCCAGCGACCTTTGTATCTGTTCCTCGCTTTCCAGGTCGAGGTTTGCCGTGGGTTCGTCCAGAATAATCAGCGGAGCCTGGCGCAAGAAT
>DYGV01000013.1:0-26431 GCA_020724505.1 Anaerolinea thermophila | reverse complement strand
GTCTTCGGTCGCGCTGTCGATGGCGCTGGTCGAGTCGTCCAGAATCAGAATCGCCGGATCGGTGAGAAATGCCCGCGCCAGCGCAATCCGCTGCGCCTGCCCGCCGCTCAGACGCGCGCCGCGTTCACCAATGTAAGTGTCGTAGCCTCGAGGCAACGCTTCAATGAAATCATGCGCCTCTGCCTGACGGGCAGCCCAGATTACCTGCTCCCGGTTGGCTTGCGGGCGCGCCAGTTGAATATTTGCCAGCGCAGTATCATTAAACAGATATGGCGTTTGCGATACCCAAGCAATATGCTCGCGCCACAGTTCGGGGGGAATTTGCATCAATGGTTGTCCATTGACGAAGATTTGCCCTTCATCGGGTTCGATAAAGCGCAGAAGCAGCGAGGCGATGGTGCTTTTGCCGGCTCCGCTGGGACCGACCAGCGCCACTTTATGACCAGCGGGAATATCCAGGGTGACATTTTGCAAAGCCGCGCGGTTGGCCGTGCGGCCTTCGGCGTAAGAGACGCTCACCCCTTCCAGGCGGATGGCCGGCGGTGCGAATGGCGTTGGTGTCTGGTGCTCCTCGCGCTGGTCAAACGAGGTCGTTGTGGGTTGCTCCAGCACAGCAAAAATTCGATTCGCAGCCGCCACACCAGACATGCCGGCGTGGAAGCGCGCCCCTAACAAACGCAGCGGCAGATAGAACTCTGGCGCCAGCAACAGCACAAAAAAAGCCTGCTCAAAGGTCAGCCAGCCATAGAGCAAACGCAGCCCCACTTGCACCGCGGCTACGGCTGTGCTCAGCGTGGCGACCATTTCCAACACCAGCGCGGAAAGAAAGGTCACCCGCAATACACTCATAGTGATCTGGCGAAAGCGGTCGCTCGCCTGGCGAATAACCTCTGCCTGCGCTTGGCTGCGCCCAAATACTTTCAAGGTCGTCAGACCTTGCAGCACATCCAGAAAGTAAGCGCTCATCCGGCTGAGGGTTTGCCACCGTCGCTGGGTCAGCGTTTGCGCCAGGCTGCCGATCAGAATCATGAATATTGGAATGAGCGGCGCAGTGAGCAGCAAGACGAAACCTGAGAGCAGGTCTAATGGGAAAACGATCGCCAGAAAAGTCAGCGGCAGCAGCGCAGCGATGACCAGGGAGGGGAGATATTGGCTGAAGTAAGCGTCCAGGGCTTCGATCCCCTCTAGGGCCGTGTGTGTCAATTCTCCGCTGCGTTCGCCGCTCATGTAAGCGGGTCCTAATTTCAGTAAATGGCGATAGAAACTCGCTCGCAGGATGACTTTTACGCGCGAAGCGATGGCGTGAGCTGAAAGCTCGCTCCCCCAGGCGAGTGCGGCGCGGGCGCTCATGATCAGAAGCAGCGCGGCCAGAGCAGGGGCGGTTACTTCCGGCCCCTGCCCGGTCAGGAATCCGCCAGCGATCACGCGGCTGAGGAGGCCAGCCTGCAAAGCCGTCAAAACGCCTGCTGCAAAACCCAGCCCAATTGTGAGCGTCAACGCCAGTTGGCTCTGGCGGGCCAGTTGCAGCAGGCGCCTGTCGAGGTTCATTTATCGGACGATGATTGGCGCAAGTCGGCGCTCAATACACCAACGGCGAATCCGAGGTTAATCGTTTGCGAAAGACCCAGTAACTCCAGCCCTGATAAGCCAGCACAATGGGTACAAAAATGACGGCGACGATGGTCATCACTTTTAGGGTGTATGGACTGGATGAGGCGTTGAAGATCGTCAGGCTCCAGGCGTCGTTCAGGCTGGAGATCATCACCCTGGGATACATGTAAAGAAAAGCAGTGACCAGGGAAAAGGCAATGGACACCGCCGTGGTGAAGAAAGCCCAGCCTTCACGGTTCTTGTTGATAAAATAGCCGCTGAGCAGGATAGCCACCATGCCGGTCAGAGGAATGACGCCGGGGTTCACGCCCAAGCGGGCGACGAAATCGGTCTCGAAGTAAGTGGCGATCAACAGCGCTAACAAGACCAGCACCACTACCAACCACAAGCGACGGGCGGCGGCGCGCGCTTTAAGGCGTAGTTCACCCTCCGTTTTCAGGCTGATGAAGATGGCGCCATAGAGGGTGAAGGCCGTCAATGTGGCTGCACCGGCTAGCAAGGCATAAGGGTTGAGCAGGTTGAAAAAGCCGCCCACATAATTCATCTCGGCGTCAATAGGCACGCCGCGCACCAGGTTGCCGAAAGCTACGCCGATCAACAGCGCCGGCAGCGCGCTGCCCAGGAAGATTGACCAATCCCATAAGGCGCGCCAGCGCGGGCTGGCGTCTTTGCTGCGATATTCCAGCGCCACGCCGCGGGCGATGAGCGCCAGCAGGAGCAAAAGCAGCGCCAGGTAAAAGCCGCTGAACAACGTGGCGTACCAGTGCGGAAAAGCTGCAAAAGTAGCGCCGCCGGCGGTCAGCAGCCAGACCTCATTCCCGTCCCAATGAGGGCCGATGGTGTTAATCAGGATGCGCCGTTTATGATCCACCTTTTCGGGGTTAGCATCCTTGCTAAGGAATGGCATCAGAATGCCCACGCCAAAATCGAAGCCCTCCAGCACAAAAAAGCCAATATACAATATTGCAATCAGCACGAACCAAACAATATTTAGCGTCATGGCGGACCTCCGTCTTCCTCGTCAATCTTGCGCGCCAACCAGGGATGGCATCGCATCTGCTTCGTCGGCTGTTGGGTAATGACCATCTTCTGGGCCAGCCTTGGCGTATTTTGTTATCAAGTAAACCATGGCGGCCATCAAGGCTCCATAGATCAGCGTATAGACGATCAGGCTAATCAACACATTACCTCCCGGAACGACGTTGGATAACCCATCTTCAATGCGCATCAAGCCATACACCACCCAAGGGACGCGCCCCAGTTCGGTCAATATCCAGCCCGAGGCGTTGGCGATATAGGGCAAAAAGATCGCCCATTGAAAGATGCGGAGCGCCTGTGGCCGTTGTTCGACGATTTCACCCATCACCAGGAAGAGCGCCCACAACGCCAACCCAATCATCAAGAAGCCCAGTCCGACCATAATGCGGAAGCTCCAATACACGACCGCCACTGGTGGTATGTAATCTCCGCTGCCATATTGTTGCTCAAATTGTGCCTGCAAATCGTAGATGCCCTGGATTTCGCAGTTAAGCTGGTTGTACGCCAGCAGGCACAACAGACGGGGCAGGCGGATGGAGAAAACCTCTTCCCGCTGACTCAAGTCGCCGATGGTTAGCAACGAGAAGGAGGCTGGCGACTCGGTGCGCCATAACGCCTCGGCGGCAGCCATTTTCATGGGTTGCGACTCGACCATGTGTTGCGCCTGGCTATGTCCGTTCAGAGCCACCAGAATCACGGCTATTGTCCCAATAATGGCTGCGATTTGAAAAGAGCGGCGAAAGATCTCGGTATGATTTTTACGCAGCAAATGATAGGCACTGATCCCCATGACAAAGAAAGCCGCGGTTACGAAACCTGCGGATAACGTATGAGGGAACATCACCCATACATTGGGGTTCAAAATCAGATCGAAGAAATTCACCATCTCAGCGCGGCCATTGTTCAGCACATAACCGACCGGCTCTTGCATGAAGGAATTGGCAATCAAGATCCACAGGGCAGAAACGTTCGTTCCGATAGCCACCAGCCACATGGTCAAGGCGTGAACCCCTTTGGAGAGCTTGTCCCAGCCGAAAATCCAGATGCCCAAGAAGGTGGACTCCAGGAAGAAGGCCAGCAGCGCTTCGATGGCCAGTGGCGCGCCGAAAATATCGCCTACGAAGCGCGAATACTCTGACCAGTTCATGCCAAACTGAAATTCCTGGACGATGCCGGTTACCACCCCCAGGGCGAAATTGATCACAAACAATTTTCCCCAGAACTTGGTCATACGCAGGTAAAGCTCGTTGCCCGAGCGCACATAAAGCGTCTCCATTAAGGCGACGATCACCGACAGACCCAAGGTCAGGGGGACGAAAAAGAAGTGGTAAATCGTGGTGATAGCAAATTGCAACCGTGCGAGTACAAGCGCATCCATAAGCATCTCCTTTCGCTGGCAAGGATATCGTTGAACCGCGCGAGTAACCGTTCGAGGCGCGCCTATGTAATATGGTAAGGATATTTATCGGCTGCGCCAGTATCAAAATATCCTGATCGTAGTATAGCAAATGTCACAAATTTATTAACCCCCAGGTTAACCCTGAATAGTTTTCCCAAACACAAGCCGAACGTATCTGGAAATTCCCCCATCATGAACCATGCCGCCAGAAGCTTATGAAGGCCAAAAGCCGCGTTGTATGGGGCGCATTTCCTGCGCCACAATAAATGCTTCTGGATCGGCATCTAAGATGATTTGCTGCGCCCGCTTTGCGCTGTGCCTGGGAATGCTGCAATGTAACACCGTCACGACACCATCTTTGCCTCGCCCAGATATTTCGGTAACTGCGAAGCCCTCCTGGCGCAGGCTCTCCACCAGCAGCGCACCGCGGCGCGCGCTGACGATTTGCAAGCGGGTGTAACCGACCGCAATGCGTTCCTCAATCCACATCCCGATCAGCACGCCAGTGGCAAAGCCGGCCGCATAACCGATCAGCTTCGCCCAGTTACCCATATCGGTTAAAACCTGGCGTGCGCCGATCACATAGGCGGCTGCGCCGCCAAACGCCATCGCCCAGGTCATCAGCTTGCGCCCGCGCATCAAGAACATCAGGCGCAAGGTGAACAGGGTCATGTCCAGGATGCGTAGCAAGAACAGATAAAGTCCGTACTGCAAGGTTCAAGCTCTCCAGAAACCGCGCCGCACCGGGCGCACGTCCTCCGAGGTAATGAAGGCGTTTTCATCTACCTCGTTCACCAGGCGATGCACCTTATCCACATTTTTCCGCAGCACGCTGCAGCTCAGCAGGGTCACTGTGCCGTCTTTTCCACGCGCCGGGATTTCTGTAATGGCGTAACCTTCGGCGCGCAGTCTTTCGGCGATCGCCGCGCCGCGCCGCGGGCTGACAATGCTGAGTTGCACATGTCCAATCGCTAGCTTCTCTTCGATCAACATGCCAATCACGTTGCCAGTGGCGAAACCAGCGGCGTACCCCAGGATGTTCAGCGGATTATCTAAGTCTTTCAGCACTGAACCGATAGCAATCACGAAAATCAACGCCTGAAAGAAGCCCAACACCCAGGCAATCCCCTTGCGCCCGCGCATCACTACCAGCACTCGCAGGGTATCCAGGGTCATATCTGCGACACGCAGCGCGAAAATAACGCCTGCTGTCAGCCAGGCCGACAGAGATAGGATTGTTTCCATAGTCATCTTCCGTTCTATCGAAGCTTAATCGAGGCTCTGCGGCGCTTTCAAACTGGCTTGCATGGCCGGGAGATACATTCTCTCCAGATATTCTTTGACCATACGGCGGGTGCTGAATTGCGGCCCGATGGTGCGGATGGAACTCTTGATGCGCGAAATCCACTCGCCTGGCAGACCATCTGAAGAGCGCAATTGATAATACAGGGGGATAATTTCATTTTCCAGGGTGTCGTACAGGCTTTTCGCGTCGTCTTCATCCTGACGGTCGGGGTTATCGTAATCAACATCTTTACCGATTGCCCAGCCGTTCTGTCCGTTATATCCTTCCCGCCACCAGCCGTCCAATACGGAGAAATTAAGCACTCCGTTCACGGCAGCCTTTTGTCCCGAGGTGCCAGAAGCTTCGTTGGGTCGCCGCGGCGTATTCAGCCACACATCCACCCCTTGCACAAGATAGCGTGCCAGGTTCATATCATATTCCTCCAGGAACGCCAGTCGCCCACCGAACTCTGGGCGTTTGACCACGCGGTACACTTCTTGGATCAACAATTTTCCCCCCTCGTGATCGGGGTGTGATTTACCGGCAAAAATGATTTGCACCGGTTTCTCTGGATCGCTGACCAGCTTCAGCAGCCGATCCAGGTCGCGCAAGATCAGATTGGCGCGCTTATATGGCGCAAAACGACGCGAGAAGCCAATGGTGAGCGCATACGGATCCAACATCACACCCGACGCCACCACCTGCGAGGGGTGCCAGCCGCCGCGCAGCCAGCGTTCTCGCGCCCGCTCGCGGATGTAAGCTGTCAGTTTTCTTTTTAGGTGCAGCCGCACCGTCCAGAGCTGATCGTCTGGGATGTTGTTCACCAGCTCCCAAATGTCCGGGTCGTCGGCGTGTTCCAGCCAATCTGCCCCCAGATAACGTTCGTATAGATGCAATAAGCGGCGCGCCAGCCAGGTGCTGGTGTGTATGCCATTGGTGATGTGAGTGATTGGCACATCTTCAACGCTTTTCCCGGGCCAAAGGTATTGCCACATCTTGCGCGCCACCTGTCCGTGTAATTCGGATACCCCATTGCGATGCTCAGAGAAGCGCAGCGCCAGCGCCGGCATACTGAAGGTTTCGCCCCAGGAAACGGTATGACGCGCCAGGTCCATGAACTGATCCCGCTCCAGGCCGAGCGCAGACCAGACGTTAGAGAAATATTTGTCCACCAGCCAAAGGGCAAACTCGTCGTTGCCGGCGGGAACCGGAGTGTGTGTGGTGAAGACGTTGCTGGTTTGAACCAGCTCGGCAGCCTGATCGAACGAGTATCCTTCTTCGATGTACTCGCGCAGACGCTCCAGCACCAAAAACGCAGAATGGCCTTCATTCATGTGCCAAACATCCGGTGCATAACCCAGCCGCCTCAGCGCGCGCACGCCGCCGATCCCCAGCAGGATCTCCTGCGAAATGCGCAAGTCGGGGTCGCTGCTGTACAGGCGTGCGGTCAGGGCACGATCACTGGGGCTATTTTCCTCCAGATTGGCATCCAGCAGATAAAGAGGCACACGCCCAACGCGCACCTCCCACAAACGAACGAACACTTTGCGCCCTGGCAAATCCACCGATGTCAGGAATGGTTTACCGCCCTCTTCCAATATGGGCAACACTGGCAGTTCGGAAAATGGGTGAGGGAGGTATTGCGCCTCCTGCCAGCCGTCTTCCGTGATGCGCTGGGTGAAATATCCTTCGGTGTAGAAAAAGCCAATGGCAACAAAGGGCAAGCCGAGATCGCTGGCCTCTTTCGTGTGATCGCCGGATAGAACCCCCAGCCCGCCGGCGTAAATCGGAAGGGTTTCATGCAGGCCGAATTCCATGGAGAAATAAGCGATCAAATGATTTGCCAGTTCCGGGTAGGCGTTTTGAAACCAGGTGTCTTTGGCTTCCATGTATTGATCGAAGGAGCGGAAAGTGCGGTCGTAGAACTCCAAATAGTAGCGGTTGTTCATCACCGCGTTCAACCGCGCCCGCTCCACCTGACGCAGAAATTGAACGGGGTTATGATATGTGCGTTCCCATAATTCACGATCTATGCGCGAATACAAACGTTGAGCATCCGGATTCCAGGTCCACCATAAGTTATACGCCAATTCCCCCAAGCGGGAAATCCGCCGCGGCAGGCTAAAGCCGTTCGGAATCTGTGCGCGAAATGGTAACATCATTTTTATTCCTCTAAAAGCAACTGTATGGATTCAGGTTGTCTTATAAATACCCGAACAACCCTAATCGGGCGCAAAAGCGCCCGATGCACTATATCTTACCACAAGCCTGAGCGACAATCTGGATAATTGTCGCGGGCTTGCTTAAACCGCGGAAAGTGGTAAAATTGGGGACGCTTCGTTGAGAGCATGCCCTCGTAGCTCAGTGGATTAGAGCACTTGCTTGCGGAGCAAGGGGTCGCGTGTTCGAGTCGCGCCGGGGGCGCTGCATCTTTCAGGAACCCTTTACCTGAAGCGTTGGTAAGGGGTTTCGCGTTTTTATTTTGAACGTTCGACGATGTGGGAAATTTTGTTTCACAAGGATAGATTATGGTACAAATCTTACTCACAAACGACGATGGCATCGTCTCTCCTGGGCTTTGGGCAGCCGCCCAGGCTCTCTCCGCGTTGGGTTTTGTTCATGTAGCCGCTCCGCGCGAGCAGAGTTCGGGCGCGGGGCGTAGTATGCCCACCACTTCAGATGGTCTGATTCACATTCGTGAAGTGCAGGTAAATGGTCAAACATGGAAGGTTCACGCAGTCGGTGGGACGCCCGCCCAGACGGTGCAACACGCATTGTTAGAAATTTTGCCCGAACGTCCAGACTTGGTCGTTGCAGGGATCAATTATGGAGAGAATGTCAGCACCGCGGTGACGATTTCCGGCACGGTTGGGGCGGCGTTAGAGGCTGCGGCTTTTGGCGTCCCCGCGCTGGCGGTCTCATTGGAAACCGAACAGCAGCATCATTACTCGCTCTCCAGTGAGGTGGATTTCTCGACCGCGGCTTACTTCACGGCTTATTTTGGCCGCATGGCGTTGGAGCGGCGTTTTCCACCCGATGTGGATGTGCTGAAGATCGAGGTGCCTTGCGATGCAACGCCGCAGACGCCGTGGACGGTTACTCGCCTTTCGCGGCGGCGCTATTTTGAACCAACCCCGCCGCAACGTCCCAATTGGGAGGTCCCCGGCAGGGTGAGCTATAGACCTACCGATCATCATGAGCAAGATCAACCGGATACCGATGTTTACGCTTTGCAGGTGCGTCGGGTGGTGGCTGTGACTCCTCTAAGCCTGGATATGACATCGCGCATTGACCTGGCGGAGTTCGAACGTATGCTACGCCAGGGGTAACTTTTCCAAGCAGCCGGTGCGGTTTTTTATTGATTTCCAGGGGTGTATTGCTCTAACAGGCGGTAAAGCTCGTCCAACTCGCGCTGGATTTCCATCCGATGGCTGCGCGCTTCTTCCAGCAACGCCTGGAAGGCGGGTTTCTGTTCATCCGGCAGGGTTTCGAGCAGGCGTTCGGTGCGTTGGATTTGGCTGATCTTGTGGCGCAGCTTATTCTCCAGCCGATCGCGGTAGCCGCGGTAAAACTGCTGTTCATCCATGGGTTTGGGCATAGTGCTTGGACCCGCGGTCAACACTTCGGCAACGGTGAGCAAAAATTCTTCCGTGTCCACCGGTTTTTCTAGGAAGCGCACCGCGCCCAGGTTCAACGCAAAATTTTTGTCCTCTGGCGTGACGTAGGTGGCGGATAGAAAGATGATAGGGATACGGTTGGTGGTTGGGTTGGTGCGCAACCGTTGCACCAGAGCAAAGCCGTCTAACTTGGGCATCAGAATGTCCGTGATGATCAGCGCCGGTCGCTCACGGGCGATCACTTCCAGAGCTTCTTGTCCGTTGCGCGCCGTCAACACCGGATAGCCTTTGAATTGCAGAGTGACCTGGAGTAATTCCAGAATATGGGGGACATCTTCGACGACAAGGATTGGACCGTAGGGGATGCTCATGAGTATATTGTAGCTGTTTTCCAAATCAATTGCAAGACTGAGAAATAATGAAATTTGCAATTAGCAATGTGCAGATACGATACTTGTTTTATTATCTCGAAAGCGTTCGAGAATCCCCATCCCTGACCTCGCCCCTTGCCTCACGGGCCAAGGCTTCGAAAAAATCTACCATTTGCTGGTGCCTTTCCTGCGCCAGGCGGCGCGCGGTTTCGGTATGCAAGCGGTCTTTCAAATGGATCAGTTTATAGCGATATTCGTGGTAGGCGCTGTGATGTTCCTCCGCTTCTAATTGCCCGGTGTTCAGAAACCTCTCAGATGGCGGAGCGTAAGCTGGCTCGCCGCGGCGCGCCGCATAGGCGATCGCCCGTGCCGCGCCGATGGCGCCGATGGCGTCCAGCTTATCGGCGTCGAATAGCACCTGTGCTTCGAGCGTGTGTGGCGGCTCGGTGTTCTCGCGGAAACGATGGGCGCGAATGGCATGTTGCACCGCGGCGATATCCTTTGGTGACCACCCTTCCGCTGCGAGGACTTCTTGCGCCAGTTCCGCAGAGAGATGCTGATGGTTCATCCTCCCAACCTCTCCGGTGGATGGGGGTAGTACATCCACGCTGGCGTCGTGGAGCAAGGCCGCGGCGCGCACGATTCTCAAGTCGGCGCCTTCCGCAATGGCGAGCATTTCGGCCATGGCATAGACGCGCAGCACGTGATCAAATCCGTGTACCGGATCATCGGCGGGATACCAGCGGCGGGCTTGATTAATCGTAGGCATGGGAGCGAGCGACCGACTATCAGACCGGATATATACGCCCCTTCTTGATCACCGTTTGCACAAGATTAACACCGAAGCGATAACCCAAATGGCGGTAATCGGGAACCGAAAGGATCAACAGATCGGCTTGCTTGCCTGGCTCCAGCGAGCCGATGCGGTCGGCGCGTCCAATTGCCGCGGCTGCATTGATGGTCGCTGCGGCGATAGCCTGTGCCGGCGTCAGCCGCATATAGCGGCAAGCCAGCGCCATTGCAAACTGCATATTCTCACACCAGGCTGTGCCTGGATTGAGGTCGGTCGCAATGGCGAGCAGCCCGCCAGCATTTAAGATGTCTTGCGCCGGGGTGTAGCGCGTCTCGGCCAGTCCAAAAGGCGTGCAGGGCAGCGCCACCGCCGCAGTTTGGCTGTTTGCCAGCGCCTGGATGTCTTCGGGCGAAGTTTTTACCAGATGATCGGCGGAAACTGCGCCCAACTCCGTCGCCAGTTTTGCGCCCCCCAAGTTGTCG
Organism: Anaerolinea thermophila; assembly: GCA_020724505.1. GTDB lineage: Bacteria > Chloroflexota > Anaerolineae > Anaerolineales > UBA4823 > RBG-16-57-11. Next base: position 15,835 of record DYGV01000013.1, on the reverse strand, counting down.
AACTCGTCGGCGTGAATTTTTAGCGGAAAGCCCAATTCTTTGGCGCGCGTCAGGATGCTGCGCGACTGCTCCAGGCTGAACGCTCCGGTTTCACAAAATACATCTACAAACGGCAGGTCCGCGTAGGGCGCCTGATGGGACCACCATTCTTTCAGGATCGGCAGCATGGTGTTGCAAATCAAAGCGGTGTAATCGTCGGGTCGCTCCAGGAATTCAGGGGCGATGGCGTGCGCTCCTAGAAAGGTGGGAACGATCTCTAACGGGCCTTCATTGTTCAGCGTCAGCAGCGCCTGGAGCATGCGCAATTCGACGGCGGTGCGCAACCCGTAGCCGGTTTTTACCTCCGCGGTGGTTGTGCCGCAGGTGAACATGCTCCACAGGCGAGGGCGCGTCTCGGCCATCAGCTTTTCCAACGAACTGGTGCGAGTAGCGCGCACTGTCGAGAGAATGCCACCGCCCTCAGCCAGGATCTCCAGATAAGTTTTGCCCTGCAACCTCTGTTCAAATTCAACAGCGCGATCCCCCGCCCAGATGGCATGGGTGTGTGGATCCACAAAGCCGGGCATCACCACCCTCCCGCTGGCATCCACTTCTGGCGCGTCGGGATAAGCGCGGCGCAGATCTCGGGTCGAGCCGACGGCGGCGATTTTTTCATCCTGAATATAAACTGCTCCATCTGGAATAATTTCCAGCCGACCCAGATCGCTGCCTCGCTGTGGTCCGCCCGCCAGGGTGATCAGTTGGGATGCCGAATGAATGAGCATGGTGACCTCCAAGATTCTTGATTGAAGCAACTATGCGCCTGCTGCTGTGAACCCCGCCACGATTTTACCACTGATGCCTGGGGCAGATAGTTATAAACGTTCCGGCGCTTCTCGCGGGCATCAATAATCTTGACAATGCAGGTATAATTTTTGTCGGAGGTTTGGGCGATGAGCTATCGAATTGAACGCGATTCGTTGGGTGAAGTGCAAGTTCCTGCTGCCGCGCTCTATGGCGGACAGACGCAGCGCGCGGTGATCAATTTCCCCATTTCTGGCTTGCGCCCCTGGCGGGCTTTCATTTGGTCTATGGGGATCATCAAGCGGGCGGCGGCAGAAGTTCACCAAGAATTGGGCTTGTTAGATGCAGCGCGCGCCGCGGCAATTGTTCAGGCTGCCCAGGAAGTGATCGAAGGGCGTTGGGATGAGATGTTTGTGGTGGATCCATTCCAGGCCGGCGCAGGCACCAGTCACAACATGAATGCCAATGAGGTGATTGCCAACCGCGCCACGCAGATCCTGGGTGGTGAGTTGGGCGAATATCGCGTTCATCCCAACGATCATGTCAACATGGGGCAGTCAACCAATGATGTCATCCCCACTGCCATCCGGCTGGGCGCTCTATGGCGGCTGGACGAGCTGCTGGGGGCGGTGAGCGCGCTGGCTGAGGCGCTGCGTCAAAAAGCGCAGGCGTTCGATGACGTGGTTAAATCCGGCCGCACACATTTACAAGACGCCGTACCCGTGCGCTTGGGGCAGGAATTTAGCGGTTATACAACGGCGGTGGAACGAGACGCCGAGCGCATTCGCCGCGCCGCCCAGGGTTTGCGCCGCCTGGGCATTGGTGGCACAGCCGTTGGCACAGGGTTGAACGCTCACCCAAAATATCGTTTTCGTATGGTACAGCGCATGGAAGAGCTAAGTGGGCTGTCTTTGGAGCCTTCGGACAACCTGCTCGAAAGTATGCAATCCATGGCGGATGTAGCCGACTTTTCCGCCGCGCTGCGCACCCTGGCGATTACCTTGACCCGCATTGCCAACGATTTTCGCTTACTCGCTTCTGGCCCGGCTACCGGCCTGGACGAATTACGCCTGCCGGCTGTGCAGCCCGGTTCCAGCATCATGCCCGGCAAGGTTAACCCGGTCATGGCAGAGATGCTGAACATGGCTATGTTTCATGTGCAGGGTTGCGATTTGACGATTGCCCTGGCCGCCCAGGCAGGGCAGCTCGAATTGAATGTGATGATGCCTATCATTGCCCATAATCTGTTTGAAAGTATGCAGGTGATGATTGGGGCGACGCGCGCCTTCACCCAAAAGTGCGTGCTGGGTTTGCAGGCCAATCGGCGCAAAGCCGAAAGCTGGTTGGAGAAAAACGCCATTATCGTCACCGCCTTGAATCCCTTGATTGGCTACGCTGCCGGGGCGCAACTGGTGAAAGAGGCGCTGGCCAGCGAACGCACGGTGCGTCAGGTGGCTATGGAAAAGGCCGCCTCTGGGGAATTGCGTCACCGCCATGAAGATCGCCCGGTGACCCCGGCTGAGATCGAGGTTGCGCTGGGGGATGTGCGTCGCCTGACGGAGGGGGGTATCCTGAGCGGATGAGTTGTTAGCTGAGCGAACGCACTACTGAAGAGCAGAAGAGGGGCAGCGATTCTTTTATAAGAACTTTATGGTATTTCTAAACCTCAGGGCTTATGATAATCGCTGCAAAAACGAAATGTGCAGCTAAACAACCGCGTGGGGCGCCAATGCTTATGGAATCAATTCAAGTGGAACCGGCGCATATCCTGGTCATCGAAGATGATGACATTGTTGCCCGCACAATCGAGCGCAGCCTGCGCGGCGAAGAGTTTCGGGTGCTGGTGACAAACAGCGGCGTGGAGGGGCTAAAAGCTGCCCGCCGTCGCCCACCGGATCTGGTGATCCTGGACATTATTATGCCGGGCATGGACGGCTATACAGTTTGCCGTGAGATGCGCGCCGATCCGCTGCTGGCAGATGTGCCCATCCTATTTCTGACCGCCAAGATTAAAGACGAAGATAAGATCGCCGGGTTCAACGCCGGGGCCGACGACTATCTTTCAAAGCCGTTCAACATTGACGAGTTGATTTTGCGCCTGCGCGCCATTTTGCGCCGGGCGAAGAGGCACGCCGTGTCAAAAACAGCCGAGGCGGAAGCAGCAGCCTCAACCGCTGCCGGCGTTGCAGCCCATACCGCAGCCGAGGACAGGTCTGCGCAGGTGGACAAATATCGCATTGCAGTGGGCGGATATGTGCTGGATACCCGATCCTACGAACTGATTACCCCCACGCGGGGCAAAGTTCGGTTAACGCCAGTGCAATATGAGTTGCTTCACTACTTGATGAGTCATCCGGGGGAGATCTTTTCGCCCAGTCGTTTGCTGGATGAAGTTTGGGATTACCCCAGCGATACCGGCAGCCCGGATTTGGTGCGGGTGCATATCAAAAATCTGCGCGAGCGGATTGAACAAGACCCACGACGGCCGCAGTTTATCCGCACTGTTCCGGGGTATGGCTATACCGTGGCAGCGGAACCAGAGACCTGACGCTTTGCCCACCTATCCTAACCCGCTGCTCTAACCCGTCGTTCTCATCCATTGTATCCGTTGTCCGTAAAGCGCGTAAAGCTCAGCCTGGGTATTTCCGGGTTTTTGCTTTTATTGGATCTTTACCTTGCTTTCACAGTCTATTTATTCAATTTCTGCAGGGGATGTGTTACAGTCGGACTTAGACAATCGGGCAGAAAGGTCCTGAAAATCTTGGATATTATCGTTTGGCGAATGCTCCCTCTATGAAGCAGGATCATTTGGAAAATCTCGAAAACTCGCTGGTCAAGGAATTTCGCGCCTGCCAGGCTTTACTTCACCTGATGCGGGAGGAACAATACGCGCTGGCTAACGGGGATGTGGCGCGTTTGCTGGCAATCTCCGAACATAAAGATGCCCTCCTGGATCGCCTGGCTCTTCTATCGAAAGCGCGGCAAGCTCAGGTTGCGGCGCTAAGCGGCGCGCCAGGTGGGGATGCCCCTTTGGATGAAATGACCACTTGGGATGCAGAGACCCTAGATCGGTTAAGACGGTTATCGGATGGCATTCAGGTATTAACCAGCCAGGCGCGTGAACTTGTCCAGGCTAACCAGGCGCTGGCTGCCACCGCCCTGAAACGCGCCGCTGCCCAGCAGGCTGGATTGATAAGCGCCAATCAAACCAGTTTGCCGGCTCTGTTTGCTGCTATCCTGGATGCGCGCGACGCCCTGGATGCTCAGGATAGCGCCGCAGTACGACTGGCGATTGACGATTTACAGAAAGCCTTGAACCGCATTGGTGGAACTGTTGAACATCGTCCGACGCGTGCCTTCACTGCGCCCGCGATCACCGAAACAGAAGTAGTTGCCTCCCAGCCGGTCAGCGCGTCCTCGCGCAATGAAACGAACTTGATCGAGGCAATGGCCAGCCTCTATCGCCAGGAAAAGGCTTATCGGGCGGTGCTGCAAACCGGCTCTCGTCTGCTCACTGGAGCATAAACAAAACGACCGGCGCTTTAGCCGGTCGTTGTTGTATCTCTAATTGTTGCGGCAGAGGCGACGACGGGATTTGAACCCGTGATCAGGGTTTTGCAGACCCTTGCCTTACCACTTGGCCACGTCGCCATATTCAATAATGAAAAAAAGAGCGGGCAACGGGACTCGAACCCGTGACCTTCTCCTTGGCAAGGAGACGTTCTACCAACTGAACCATGCCCGCAAATCGGCCTTTATCTCAGGCCGAGAGTGCCGAGAGCCAGAATCGGACTGGCGACACCATGATTTTCAGTCATGTGCTCTACCAACTGAGCTATCTCGGCCTAAGCTCAGGCATCCTGCCCAAAGCCTCATTATTTTACACAGATGTCATACCCTTGTCAAGCGCCGCGCGAAGTCAGAGCGCGCTAAAAAAGCCGTTATTTGTCGTCCTAGTCCGTTTCCTGAACCGGGTGCGAGGCATTTCCGAAACCGAAACGCCTCACGCCCGGCTTGCAACCGGAGGTGTCGGTGTTCACCTCATGCTAGGAGCACGGCCGACGCGCCATCCCTTGCTCAGATAGAGAGTATAATTCACCTGCGAATTGAGCTTTGGGCGCGGAGTAGTCATGCGACGACTTTCGATTGTGATACCGGTCTATAACGAGGCGGAGAGCCTGCCGCTTCTACATCAGGCGATTCAACGGGCGCTTTGCGCCCAGCCCGACCTGTGGTGGGAGGTGGTGTATGTGGATGACGGCAGCCAGGATGCCAGTATGCAGGTCCTTGAAAGCCTGGTGAAAGACGACCCCGAACACGCCCGGGCGGTGGAACTGCGACGCAATTTCGGACAAACGGCAGCCATCGCCGCCGGGATAGACCATTCTCAGGGGGAGGTCATCGTTTTGCTGGACGCTGACCTGCAGAATGACCCAGCAGATATTCCAATGATGCTGGAGAAGATTGATATGGGCTACGATGTAGTCAGCGGCTGGCGGGTGAACCGGCAAGATAAATTTCTCACCCGCGTGCTTCCCTCTCGCCTGGCGAATTGGCTGATCTCCATGGTGACTGGCGTGCGTCTGCATGATTACGGCTGCACTTTGAAGGCTTATCGCCGCGAAGTGTTGACCGGATTTCGCCTGTATGGGGAAATGCACCGTTTTATCCCGGCCTATGCTTACTCGGTTGGGGCGCGCATGATCGAAGTGCAGGTGAATCATCACCCGCGCCGTTTTGGACGCACCAAATATGGCCTGACGCGTACCCTGAAAGTGATTCTGGATTTGTTCACGGTGAAGTTTCTCATCAGTTTTGCCAACAAGCCCATTTATCTTTTCGGCGGAACGGGCATTTCGCTGATGATCTTCAGCATGGCGACGCTGTTATTTTTGCTGGTGCGCCGATTGTGGCTTGGCACTTCGGTGACCCGCTCGCCGTTCTTTTCAATCAGCGCCATGTTCTTTATTCTGGGGTTTCAGTCCATCTTGATGGGCTTGATCGCTGAACTTTTGGTGCGAACTTATCACGAAGCCCAACAGAAGCCCACTTATACGGTGCGGCGGGTGCTTGCCCCCGCTTTGGATCAAACGTAGGCCATGCGCATTCTGGTGGTGATCTATGAATTTCCCCCCATCGGCGGCGGGGGAGGCATGGTTGCGCGAGACATCAGCCTGGGTCTGGCGCGGCGCGGCCATGAAATCCGAGTGTTGACAGCGCACTACCAGGGTTTGGCTCGCCAGGAGGAACTGAACGGTGTGCAGGTGCTGCGTGTGCCTTCTGCTCGTCAATCGGCGTATCAGGCAGGCCTGGTTTCTATGTCGGGCTTTGTTTTGGCGGGGATGTGGACTGGGCGTCGGCTCTTACGTCAGTGGCGACCAGACTTGATGCATGTTCATTTCGCTGTCCCCTCTGGGCCGGTTGCCTGGATGCTCTCACGAATATCTGGCATCCCTTATGTGCTTACGGCTCACCTGGGAGATGTGCCCGAAGGCGTGCCGGAAAAAACCGGACGTTGGTTTCGTTGGGTTTATCCTTTCACGCCGCCCATCTGGCGCGACGCCGCCCGCGTGGCGGCGGTGAGCGAGTACACCCGCCAGCTCGCCTTAAAGCATTATCCGGTGGATGTGCAGGTGATCCCGAACGGTGTGGATTTAAGCGAGCTTGATCTGGGGACAATCCGCGTCAACGATCCGCCGTGGATCGTTTTTGCCGGTCGCTTTGCGCCGCAGAAGAACCCTCTGCAATTGGTGCGCACCCTGGCAGAGTTGAGGCATCTGCCCTGGCGCTGCCTGATGATGGGCGATGGTCCGCTGCGCCCAGAAGTTGAACGCGCCATTCAGAACGCCGGGCTACAAGAACGTTTTACGCTCCCTGGCTGGGTCTCTCCAGAAGAGGTGCTGGAGGGTTTTCGCAAAGCGGATATTTTGTTCATGCCTTCTTTATCGGAGGGGCTGCCGGTGGTCGGCGTGCGCGCCCTGGCGTTGGGTCTGGCGGTGGTCGCTGGACGGGTGGGCGGTTTCCTGGATTTGGTGGATGTGGGCGAAAATGGCTATTTGATTGACCCTGAGAATCCAGGCGGGTATGCCCAAGCATTACAAGAACTACTGACCTCGCCCACGCACTTACAGTCTTTTCGCTGCGCCAGCCGTCGAAAAGCACAGCAGTTTGATGTCGAGCGGGTGATTGAGGCGTATGAGACGTTGTTTCGCTCCGTAATCAGTGAGAGAAGTCGTTCGAATGACTCACCCGACGGGTAATTTTTTAGCACACTCGCGCTGGCTGCGTTTTATCGGCAGCGGCCTGGCAGCGGCGCTGCTGATCTATCTGCTCAGCCAACAAGGTTGGTCAGAGATCGTCGTTGCCGTTCGCCAGATCGCGCTCTGGCGATTGATCCTGGCTTTGACTTTGATGCTGATCTCGCGCTTTGCCGTGACTGCTCGCTGGTATATTTTATTGCGTTCGGCTCGTGCGCGGGTGGCATTCCCGCAGGTTTTGCGGATCACGTTTGCCGGCCTGTTTGCCACGAATTTTTTACCCACTACCGTTGGCGGCGACCTGGTGCGGATGGCTGGGGCGCTGCAAATGAAGTTTGACCCTGCTGTTAGCGCCGCCTCGTTGATCGTAGATCGAGTGATTGGCATGATCGGTATGGCGATGGCCGCGCCGTTCAGCCTGCCGGTGTTGGTGGGCGGCGGGTTGAGCAGCGCGGGTTTCGCCTCGCCGACATGGGCGCTTTCTATTTCGCCGCTGAGGCGGGGTTTCGAGAAGATTTATCAATCGGTTGTCCACGGATTGCAGCGGGTTTACTTGGCGTTCAGGCTCTGGCTGCGACAACCGGGCGCGCTGGCTTTGTCGTTGGCGTTTAGCTGGGTGCACATGCTTTGTTTGTTTGGGATCATCCATCTCCTGCTGGGCGGGGTGGGTGAGGAGATGCCTCTCTGGTTGATCGGCGGTCTGTATAGCCTGGTTTATTTCGTCACGTTGTTGCCGGTGTCTATCAATGGTTATGGCGTGCAGGAGTTTTCGATGACGCTGATCTTCTCGAACCTGGGGCGGGCGTCGGTTGGTTCCGGCTTGATTGTTGCTTTGCTCTTCCGTACGTTGATGATGACCGCCAGCCTGCCAGGTGCTGCATTCATACCGGATATCCTCTCCGCGGCGCGGGAAACCCCGGCAAAAATACCTATCGAATGATTTATGACTACGCCGCCGTTTGACAAACCCACAACTTTCTACAACCCCCTGCAGACTGCCCTGGAACGGTTGGTTCGCTGGCTGGCCGCGCTGAGAAAGGTAAACCTGGCGGCGTTCATCTTTTGTATGCTGGCGACTCCTGGGTTGACTTTCCTGCCGTTTACCCGTTACTTGCAAAGCGGGTGGTCGCGCCTGACAGTTCTGAGCATTGCGGCTATGGCAGGCGGCGTCTTCTTGTACGCCTGGGCGCAACGCCTTTCTCGCATAACCGCCGGTTGGAGGCTCTGTTTCGCCCTCTCGTTCACGCTGACGGCGGTGGTTTATGTCGCTCTTTCGTATGCGCAAGATATTTCCACCTATCCGTTGACCCTCACCTGGTCGGAGACCAGCCGCTACTATTACGCCTCGCTGTTTTTCGCTAAACGCATCTACGGCGTGGACGCTCCGCCGAGCGTCTTGCACCCCAGCCGCTATTTGTTGCAAGCGATACCCTTCATCTTTGCCGATACGCCGCTGTGGCTGCACCGTGCCTGGCAGGCTTTGCTGTGGGCAGCGCTGCCGGCGTTGACCGCTTGGTTGCTGGCGAAACGCATAGCGCTGAACAACCCTTTCCATCGGTGGATGACAGCCGGGGCGGCTTTCCTGTACTTGATGATTGGGCCGGTCTATTATCATCTGCTTGTGCCGATCATATTGTTATTGTGGGGGTTTTCTACGTGGTCGAAATCCGCCGCCCGCTCGAATTGGATACGCTCGCTGCTCTTGCTGCTCATGGCCTCAGCCTGGGCGGGGATCAGCCGGGTGAACTGGTATCCGCTGCCGGGTTTGCTGGCTGCGGCATTGATCTTCCTAGAGCAACCAATTGGAGATGCCGCTTCGCCTGGCGGAAAATTTTTGGGTATAAACGTCGCCGTCTGGCGCTATTTGCTCAGAGCGGCGCTCTTGACCGTGCTGGGTACGGGCGCGGCGCTGTTAACCCAAATTGCTTATATTTCCTGGTCGGGCAACCAGGCGGAGCAATTTACCACTAGCTTTACCTCGGATCTGTTGTGGAGCCGCCTGCTGCCCAATCCGACTTTTGCGCCGGGCATCTTATTGGGCATTGTTTTGGTGTCTCTGCCGGCGGCGCTGATCATCGCTGGCAAACTGCTTCAAATCAGCGATGGCGCTCCGCTATGGCGGCGCGTTCACCTCGTCCGCCTGTTGGGTTTGGCGGGTATTCTGCTGGCTCTGTTCACCGGCGGGCTGGTGGTGAGCGTGAAGATCGGCGGCGGCAGCAACCTGCATAATATGGACGCTTATCTGGCCTTGCTCATTGTGATTTGCGCCGGCGTTTACTCTGACCGATTGGCGCCGGATTTCCCTGCGGACGCGGCGCGTTCCAACCGCACCCAACTTGTGGATCATTTGCTGCAAGCTGGGCCGGCGCTAGTTATTTTGGTAGGCATCGTGTTCACTGTCGCGCCGCGCGCTCCATCTGCGCCTCTGCCCGACCGCGTCCAGGCGGAAATGGGCGCAACCACCATCGTTGAAGCGGCGCAGGCGGTTGGCGAGCGCGGCGGGCAGGTGTTATTCATCTCGAACCGCCATTTACTTACCTTTCACCATGTCCGCAACGTGGCATTGATCCCGGATTATGAGCGAGTGTTCCTGATGGAAGTCGCCATGGCCGGCGACGCAGCTTACCTGGGCAGGTTTTATGATGACCTGAAAAATCACCGCTTTGATCTCATCGTCAGCGAGCCGCTCTCGCGCCAGCAGAAAGGGGCCGGGGATGTGTTTGGGGCCGAGAATGATGCCTGGGTCAAACGAGTGTCGCGTTATATTTTGTGTTACTACGAGCCTATCAAAACCCTGCGCGCGGTTCAGGTGCAGCTTTTAGCGCCGCGTGCCGTCTCGGATGTGGGTTGCCCATGACAGGCAATTGGCGGCTTTGCTGGCCGCACGGAAAACAGTGATGATGGATTGGAGTCGCACGGGAAGTTATCTGCATCTGGCTTTATGGAGCCTGCTCATCCTGTCCTTGTGGGGCGGGGGCTGGCTGCTTTGCGCGCAGGTTTTCGCGCTGCGCTCGCGCGAACGCCTGGCGGCTGGCCTGGCGACCGGCTTGCTGCTGTTTATTCTCTTCGCCAACCTGTTGGCTCAGATTTTTGCGCTGACGGTCGCCTGTTGGAGCGCTGCTTTACTGGTCTTGTGCCTGGGACTGGTGAGCATGTGGCGCTCGCCGACGCCTACGCGCGTGCTGCTTCAGGATTTGCGTGTATGGCCGACTTTGTTGGCTCTGGCGGGTCTGTTTGGGCTGTTTCTGGGCATTAACCGCGGCCTGGCGCTTTTCGACGATTACTCAAACCTGCCCCTGGTTTCGCTCATCGCCACGGGCGATGTGCCGCCGCATTTTTATCTCAACCCTCAGCGCGTGCTGGATTATCACTATGGCTTGCATCTTCTGGCTGCCAGCCTGACGCGCATCGGCGGCTTCTACCCCTGGACGGCGCTGGACGTTTGTAAGGCGCTGGCGATCAGCCTGACGACAATATTGGGCGTGTTATGGTATCGCCGTTTTGCCCATCCCGCGGCAGCGATCGTTGGCGGGGGATTGTTTACCTTATTTGCTGGCGGGTCGCGTTGGTTATTGCTGTTGCTCCCAGGCGGGTTACTGGCACATATAAGCAGCGATATCGAATTGATCGGCTCGGCCATGCAGACCGCCAACACCCTCACTTCAGCGCTGGCTGGCGCGTGGCGCATCGAAGGGGATGGCCCGTTGCCCTTCCCGTTTGCCTTCGTCTCCGGCGTCTCGCGACCACTCATCCTGGCCATGGGCAGCAACAGCGCTTTGCCTATCATGACGTTATTTTTGTTCTTATTGCTGGCGCGGCGACGTTGGAGCCCTGCCCAGGGCTTGATTTACGGTCTGATTTTGGCTTCGTTAGCGCTCACTTCGGAACATCTCTTCGCGCTGGTTTTTGCGGGAATGATGCTGGCGGTTGCGGCGCGCGGCGTGCAGTTGCGTTCCTGGAGAACCATCCGTTCATGGATTTGGGTGTTGCTGCCAGGTGCCATCCTGGCGCCGGCAATGGGTGGCGTCCTATCACAGTTTGTTCAGCGAGTCGCGTCGCAGATTAGCGGCGCGCCCGTGGAAGGTGGGCTTGGGTTGCCGGGCATCGCCCTGCGCTGGCCACCGGCGGTCTTTTCGGCTCATTTTGGGGCGTTAGCGCTCAATCGGCCAGGGTCTTTACTTATCGCTCTCTTTGAGATGGGACCGCTGTTGCTGCTAGCACCGCTGGTTACCATGGCCGGGTTGCGTTATCTTCGCTCTGGAAAGTTGCTCCTGGCCGGGCTGAGCGGCATGGCACTGGTAAGTTTTTGCGCGCCTCTTATCTTACGCTTCGTGGAGCGCGAGCGCGACATCACCCGTCTGACCGGCTCGGCAATGACCATCTGGGCAATATTGGGTTTGCCCTACGTCTGGCTGGCGTTTCGCCGTGGAGGAGACTGGACGCGCTGGGCGATTGGCTTCGTTTATCTGGCAGTCATCATGGGCGGGATCGGCCTTTTCCCGGCGCAATTGACGGCGATACTTAAACCGCAGCATTCTTATTACATTCAAGAAGCCGATTTGTGGATGAGCCGCGACTATTGGGATCAACTCGAACCGGACGTCTGGGTGCTTGATCCGGTCTTTCCTTATCGCCCGGCTGCGCTGTTTGGCCGCACCACCGGACCAGCGTATCAAAGCGTATATATTATCGAACCTGCGTTTCGAGAGTTGCTTGACCATCTGACGCCTGATGCAGCGGCGCGCTCCGGCTATGACTATCTTTATATCGAAAGAGGATATTGGAGTAAAATGACGCCGGAGCAAAGACAACTCTATCAGCAGGACTGTGTTCATCTGGTTTCCGAACGCAAGGCAAGCGGGGGGGATTTCCGCCGCCTGTACGAAGTCCGCGACTGCCGGAACACACCCTGAAAGCGATGGAATTCAACCTTGACCTGTCAGCGCGCAGCGTTATAATTCAACAGTTGAATTTTGGCTATGGCGAGCGAATCTCTTTCCGACCGCGAGCTGACTCTGCTCGAACAGATCGAACATGATCCTGATGTGACCCAGGCTTCGCTGGCTGCCCAACTCGGCGTGGCTGTTGGCACAGTCAATTGGCATATTAAGCGGCTGGTGTCCAAAGGCTATGTCAAGGTCAAGCGGGCGCAGCGGCGGAAGCTGCGCTATATCATCACACCCGAAGGCTTGGCGTTCCGCGCGTTGCTGACTGTAGATTACATCGAAAGCTCCATGCGCCTGTATCGGCGCACCCGCCAGCGTGTGCGCGATCTGCTAGGTCAGATCCGTCAGGCTGGTTACGATCAGGTGGTGATTGACGGAGATGGAGACATTGCCGATATTTGTCGCCTGACCTGCCTGGAACAGGGTGTGAAGGTGTGTGAGGAGAATGAAAACACCGCTGCGGTTCACCTTCCTGTGCTGGAAGTGGCCGGGACGCGGGTATTTTTGCATCTTGACCCTCGAGGAGAATGATGACGCAAATGAGCTACTGGAGAGATCGGCGAGTATGTGTGACGGGGGGCGCAGGTTTTCTTGGCTCCTACGTGGTCGAAAAGTTGCAGGCGCGCGGGGCAAAAGAGGTGTTTGTGCCGCGCATCGAACAGTACAACCTGGTGGAGAAAGAAGCCATCCAGCGCATGTTGAAGGACGCTCGGCCGGATGTCATCTTGCATCTGGCGGCGCTGGCCGGCGGCATCGGAGCCAACCGCGCCCGTCCGGCAGAATTCTTCTACATCAACCTGATGATGGGCGTGCAATTGCTCCATGAAGCCTGGCGAGCGGGCGTGGAGAAGTTCGTCGCGGTGGGCACCATCTGCGCTTATCCCAAATATACGCCCGTGCCGTTCAAAGAGGAAAACCTGTGGGATGGTTATCCCGAAGAAACTAACGCCCCATACGGTCTGGCAAAGAAAATGCTGCTGGTTCAGGCGCAAGCCTATCGGCAGCAATATGGCTTCAACGCCATCTATCCTCTGCCGGTCAACCTCTATGGCCCGCGTGATAATTTCGACCTGGAAACCTCGCACGTGATCCCCGCCCTGATCCGCAAATGTGTGGAGGCGGTTGAACGCGGCGAGCCACAGATTGTGTTGTGGGGCGATGGCTCTCCCACGCGTGAATTTCTTTACGTGGAAGACGCCGCCGAAGGCCTCCTATTGGCGACAGAACGCTACGACGGGCCAGAGCCGTTTAATCTGGGATCTGGCCAGGAAACGAGCATTAAACAATTGGCCGAACGCATCGCCCAGCTCACCGGCTTTCAGGGTGAAATCGTCTGGGACACCAGCAAGCCAAATGGTCAGCCGCGCCGCGCTTTGGATACCAGCCGCGCTGAACGCTTCTTTGGCTTTCGAGCGCAAATGCCGCTGGAAGAAGGGCTGCGGCGCACAATCGAATGGTATAAAGAGAACCGCAATCGCATCCGATGACACAGACCTCGCTACAAAGTTCAACCGCGCCCTCCCACCAGCAGGAGATGGTATTGTTCCTGCACCCTTCGCGCGGTTGGTCGTCTCTCAACCTGAAAGAACTCTGGCATTTCCGCGAGTTGATCTATTTTCTCACCTGGCGGGATGTCAAGGTGCGCTACAAACAAACCGCCCTGGGAGCGGCCTGGGCGATCTTACAGCCGTTCTTGACCATGGTGGTTTTCACGATCTTTTTCGGCCGGCTGGCGAAAGTGCCCTCAGATAACGTGCCGTATCCGATTTTTTCCTACACTGCTTTGCTCCCCTGGGGGCTGTTCACTAAAGCCCTCAGCGACGCCGGGCGTTCGCTGGTCGCCAATCGGGCGATGATTACCAAAATCTATTTCCCGCGCCTGGCGATCCCCATCGCCTCTGTCTTGGGCGGGCTGGTGGACTTCGCCCTGGCATTCGTCGTTCTGATCGGCATGATGATGTACTATAACTTTGCTCCAGGCAGCGATTATCACATCGCCGTCACGCCGGCATTGGCGACGTTGCCGTTGTTCCTACTGTTATCCATAATTACTGCCCTTGGGGTCGGCCTGTGGCTTTCAGCGTTGAATGTTTTGTATCGGGATATTAACTATGTGCTGCCATTCATAACGCAGTTCTGGCTGTTCATCACGCCGGTGGCCTATCCAGCCAGCATGGTGCCGGGGCGCTGGCAGTTGCTCTACGCGCTTAATCCCATGGCTGGAGTGGTGGAGGGCTTTCGCTGGGCGTTGCTGGGGGCGCAATCGGCGCCGGGGCCGATCCTGGCGGTGTCCACCACAATCGCCATTCTGATTCTGGTCACGGGCTTATTCTACTTTCGGCGCATGGAACGCACGTTTGCGGATACCGTCTAATGAGCGATATTGCTATTCGGGTTGAAGATCTGGGAAAAATTTACCGCCTGGGTAGCGGTGTCAGCGGCCTGCGTCCGCGCCAGGATTATCGTACACTGCGCGAGACATTGACGACGAGATTGTCTGCGCCGTTCCGTCGCCTGGCGAAGGACGACTATGAGAAAGACCGAGAACAACCAGCCGCAGAAGACGAGTATATCTGGGCGCTGCGCAATGTCTCCTTCACGGTGCGCAAGGGACAGGTGATCGGCGTGATTGGTCGCAACGGCGCCGGCAAGAGCACCCTACTGAAGATCCTCTCTCGTATTACCGAGCCCAGTGAGGGTTACGCCGAGGTGCACGGGCGCGTGGGGTCGTTGCTGGAAGTGGGCACGGGTTTCCACCCCGAATTGACCGGACGCGAGAACATTTATCTGAACGGCGCCATCCTGGGCATGAAGCGGGCGGAGATCGAGCGCAAGTTCGACGAAATCGTGGATTTTTCCGGCGTGGCGAAGTTCATTGATACGCCTGTCAAGCGCTATTCCAGCGGCATGTATCTGCGTCTGGCATTTGCAGTGGCGGCGCACCTGGAGCCGGAAATTCTGGTGGTGGATGAAGTGTTAGCCGTGGGCGACGCCGAATTTCAACGCAAATGCCTGGGCAAGATGAGCGATGTGGCCCATGAAGGGCGCACGGTATTGTTTGTCAGCCATAACATGTCGGCCATCCTGCATTTGACTGAGGAAGCCATTGTGCTGGAGCGGGGCAACCTGGTGTATCGGGCTGCTACGCCCGAAGCGGTGGATTACTACATGGCCTCCGGCCTGGCGCAGATCGGCGAGCGTCAATGGTCGGCGGATGAAATTCCGGCAAGCGCCGCCCCGTTCCGCCCGCTTGCTATACGCGTCAAGAACCGCCAAGGGCAGGTGGTGGACACAATTCGCTCCACCGAACCAGCGACGGTCGAGGTAGAGTACGCCCTGGATGATACAATTGTTGGCTTGCGGGTGGGTCTATATTTGACTACCGCTCGCGGCGAATATGTGCTGGCTTCCTTTGACACAGATGAGAAGGCACAATTTGAGCGCTATCGCATCCGCCCGGCAGGGCGATATATCAGTCGCTGTGCGTTGCCGCCCGACTTTCTCAACGAAGGGCGTTATGTCCTGGGGATCAACGCCAGCTCCTATCGTATCCGGCGTTATTTTCAGGAGGAGCGAGCGTTGACCTTCAATGTAGATGGCACGGACGCGCCTGGCTCTCAATGGCCGGAGGCGCGCCTGGGACCAGTGCGACCACGCCTGGCCTGGCAAATTGAGGGCGATTCCTTGACGGGGATCGTTTCAGATATGGATGAAGGTCGTCTCTATGATCGGTAAACGAGCAGTAAAACGCATCCTGGGTGAATTGCCCTATACTGCCGAGCTGTATTGGCGCTTTGTCCAGCGCGGCAAGCCTTTGACTAAAAGTTTTTCGCTGCGTCAACTGGAAAG
>DYGV01000196.1 GCA_020724505.1 Anaerolinea thermophila | reverse complement strand
GCCGCTGCCGCCCAGCGAAACGCCAACGCCAACGATCACCAACACGCCTGGTCCAGTCACCGATACGCCCACACCCACCCATACCTTCACCCCTGCCCCGCCCACTCCCACCTCAAGCGCAGGCGCCCTCTTCTCCGATGGCTTCGAAAGCGGCAACATCTCTGCCTGGTCTTCCGCCATTACCGACAGCGGCGACCTGTCCGTCCAACCCGCCGCCGCCCTCGATGGCAGCTTTGGGATGCAAGCGCTGGTCAACAACACCTCCCCCATCTACGTCCGCGACGACACCCCCGCTGCTGAGAACCATTATCGCGCCAGCTTTCTCTTCGACCCCAACTCGATCAGCATGGCCAACGGCAATCATCACATCATCTTCATGGCTTACTCTCCCGCCAATTCCTTCGTCCTGCGCATCGAGTTCCAGTTCCTCGGCGGGCAATACCAGGCGCGAGCTTCTGCCCTCAACGACAACAACGCCTGGAGTGCCACTCCGTGGGCGAACCTCAGCGACGCGCCGCATCTGCTGGAGTTGGACTGGCAGGCATCCAACGCGCCCGGAGCGAACAACGGCAGCCTGGGTTTCTGGTTAGATAATGCCTTGATTGGTCAGCTCAATGGCATAGACAACGATACCCTGCGCATCGAACACGCCCGCCTGGGCGCCGTTTCTGGGATTGATGTGCAAACGCTTGGAGTGTATTATTTCGACGCCTTTGCTTCGTATAATTCCCCAAGGTAATCGCAAGTAATTTACATATGAGCGGGCAGGGGTTTTGCCCTTACCCGCTTTTATTTTTTAAACCTTTTTTATGCATCTTTTCGCGCCCGGCGCTTGACTTATGGAGTAAAAAATGGTATCCTCAATCTACCGAACGGTCGGTAGGGAGCAGCGATGACGCGAGATGACATCCTGACGGCGGCAGCCCAGATGTTCAGTCAGAAGGGCTTTCACGCCACATCCATGCAAGACATCGCCCAGGCGGTGCATCTGCAAAAAGCCAGCCTATATCATCATGTCGCCTCCAAGCAGGAGATTCTGGTCGGAGTGCTGGATTGGGCGCTCGACCTGCTCATTGAGCGCATGGAGAGCGTGATGAATCAGCCCCTCCCTGCCGATGCAAAATTGCGCCAGGCTATTCAGGTCTATCTCACCACCCTGCTTGAGCATCGCGACCTGGCCGCTGTGTTGTTACTCGAACACCGTTCATTAAAGCCCGATTTACACGCTCGCCACATCCCCCGCCGCGACCGCTATGAGCAGTTGTGGCGGGATTTGATTCTGGAGGGCATACAAAGCGGAGATTTCCGCAATTGCGACCCTGCCATGGCTGCCAAAGCCTTGCTAGGAGTAATGAACTGGTGTATCACCTGGTATCGTTCGGATGGACCGCTTTCACCGCAAGAAATCGCTGCTCAGTTTGCCGATCTGTTTCTGGAGGGGCTGGTTGCGCACGCCGCGCGATAAACCGGTCAAAACCGTATGAGCCAAACTCCTCAGCTCGAATTGCAGCGTTTTCAAACTGCCGGAGGCGCGCAGGTCTTTCAGCTTCCGTTGCGTCTGTTCCCAGGTATGGGCAGTTTCGCTCCTATGCAGGGCTACGTTTATCTGGCGCTGGTTGATGACACTGATGGCCTTTACCGCGTGTTGATTGACGCCGGCAGTGGTTTGGGCGATTCCAACCCCGATTTGGAAGCTGGATTGCAAGCAGTTTCAACGCTCATCGGTCAGCCGATCCACATCTCCGATCTAACGCATATTCTCATCACTCACGCTCACATTGATCATTTTGGAGGGTTGACGTATCTTGAATCGCGCACTCCAGCCAAAATCGGCGTCCACGAGCTGGACTTACGCGTGTTGACGAACTATGAGGAGCGTCTGACGCTGGTGGCGCGCCGTCTGGGGCAGTTTCTCATCGAAGCCGGCGTTCCGCAAGAGCAACGTCAAAACCTGATCGGCTTGTATCAATTGAGCAAGCGTGTTTTTCACTCGGTGCGAGTTGACTTCACCTATGAAGCAATTGGTATGCGCCTGGGGCCATTTGAAATGCTGCACACCCCAGGACACTGCGCCGGACACGTGGTTATCCGCTTGCATGATATTCTCTTCAGTGGCGACCATGTGCTGCACAACATCAGCCCGCACCAGTCCCCAGAACATCTCACGCTTTCCACCGGACTGGATCACTATTTGAAATCGCTGCAAAAATTACGCGCCTGGGTGGATCGGGCATCGCCGCCGATTCGGCTCACGTTGGGTGGGCATCAAGCGCCAATAAACGATCTCTACGGGCGAATTGATGAGATTGAACTTCTGCATCGTCAGCGGCTGGAACAAACGCTTCAACTAATGAAACAACCTCGTACCATTCGCGAAGTCTCTCAAGCGTTGTTTGGGGAGGTGCACGGCTACAATGTGTTATTGGCTTTAGAAGAAGCCGGCGCGCATGTGGAGTATCTATACCAGCGCGGGCTGTTAGGAGTGGAAAACCTGCAAGAACTGGAGGCGTCCGAAGCGCCGATCGCGGTGCGTTACCGCTGTCTACCTTGTCCAACGTGACTTGCAATGCAACGACTGCTTCCAGCCAGCGAGCTCAGCATTAAAATTTGACGGGTGATAACTGGCTAAAAACCAAAAGAAGGAGGAACCCATGTATTCATTTGACCCCACAGAAGAGCAACAAATGTTGGTGGACGCCATCCGAAAATACGCAGTCAACGACCTGCGTCCGAAGATGCGCGAAGCCGATGAGGAAAAGGAGTTGCCCAAGAAATTAATTGATAAGGGGTGGGAAATCGGCTTCGTTCAAGGTTCGATTCCTGAAGAATATGGCGGCTTTGGCGAGCGTTCGGCGGTGACCGGCGTGTTGGCCGCAGAGGAACTGGCTTACGGCGATCTGGCCGGCGCCTTGGCAGTGATGACGCCCAATCTATTCGCTCTGCCTATCCTCCTGGCAGGCAGCGAGGAGCAGAAGATGAAATATTTGCCGGGCATTGTCGCCACGGACTGGCAACCATTGACCGCCGCTTTTATCGAGCCGCGCATTGACTTCGATCCCAACGATATGCGCTGCCTGGCAGTAGAAGAAGACGATCAATACCTGCTTACCGGCGAAAAGACGTATGTGCCATTCGCCGCCGAAGCGGAAGCAATGATCGTTTACGCCCGCAAGACCGGACAGACTGCCAGCCTGGATGGGCTTACACAGGGTTTCATCGTTCCCAAAGGCACGCCGGGATTGGTGATCGGCGAACGGCAAAAAACATTGGGTATCAATGCCTTACCGCTTTATCCGGTTTCGCTCAACCAGGTGCGCGTACCGCGCCAGAACCGACTCGGTGGGCAAAACGGTCACGCAATGGAACCGTTATTGGCATCCATGCGTTTAGCGCTGGCTGCGATGGCAGTGGGCATGTCGCAGGCTGCGCTGGATTACGCCATAGACTATGCGAAAGAGCGCGAGGTATTTGGCGTCAAAGTTGCCCAAAAGCAAGCTATTGCCTTCATGCTGGCTGAAATGGCTACTGAAATCGAAGCCATCCGCCTGCTCACCTGGGAGGCGGCCTGGATGCTAGATGTGGGCAAACAAGACGCCTACAAAGAAGCCTATCTGGCGCTCACTGGCGCCATGGACATGGCTATGATGGTCACCGACCGCGCGGTGCAGACGCTGGGCGGGCATGGTTATATCCGCGAATTCCCCGTCGAGCTTTGGATGCGCAACGGGCGCGGTATTGCCATGCTGAATGGATTGGCAATCATCTGACTGAGGATCGCCCAAATTGGCAAATCCTGATCATCATTTACCGGAGGAACCCATGATCGAATTTGAACCCCCAAAACCGATCCAGATGCTCTCCACCGCCCTGGAAACCGTGGCGGTGAATATGATGCGCCCCAAATCGCGTTATTTCGATGAGCATGAACACGAAATCCCCTGGGATTACATCAATTTCATGCACATGGCTCTACGGCAGACCGGCGCCGGCTCGCTGGCGCCAACCGAAAAGAAAGAAAAACCCAGCGAAGAGGGCGGCGCGCCCAAAGAAAAACGCCCACCCATTGGTTATCAGCAATTGGCCTTCACTCTGGAAATCTTATCTTGGGGCGATTGCGGTATGTACCTGACCACGCCGGGCGGCGGTCTGGGCGCCGCAGCGATCGAAGCCGCCGGCACGCCGGAGCAAAAGGAGAAATTCCTCGCTCGCTTCAAAGGTGAAAAACCCGCTTTTGGTGCCATGGCTATGACCGAAGCTCAGGCCGGTTCAGATACCTCTGCCATCCGCACCACCGCCGTGTTGGACCCTGAGACCAACGAGTGGGTGCTGAACGGAGAAAAGATCTTCGTCACAGCCGGTCACAAGTCGCTCTGTGAAAGCGACGGTCTGGTTGTCGTATGGGCAACCATTGATCCCAGCGCCGGGCGCGCTGGGATGCGGGCATTCGTCGTCCCTGCTGGAACGCCAGGCGTTAAAGTGACCAAGTTGGAACACAAGATGGGCATTCGCGCCAGCGATACGGCCTCGATCGTCCTGCAAGATGCGCGCGTGCCCTTCGATCATCTGCTAGGCAGCGCCGAAGTGGTAAAGGTCACGGAAACCACCAAAGGCTTCAAAGGCGCGATGGCTACTTTTGACGCCACTCGCCCGTTAGTGGCTGCCTCCGCCGTTGGCGTGGCGCGAGCGGCGTTGGAAGAGGTGAAGAAGATGCTGGAAGAACGCGGCGTGACCATTCGTTATGGCATTCCACGCCAGAAGATGACCGCCATCGAGCGCGAGATCGTGGATATGGAGGTCATGCTGCGCTCCGCCTGGTTGTTAGTGCTTAAGGCGGTTTGGATGGGAGACAACAAACGCCCCAATTCTAAAGAGGCTTCCATGGCTAAAGTGCGCGCTGGCGACATTGTCACCAAGATCACCCAGCGCGCCGTGGAACTGGTTGGCCCGTTAGGTTTCAGCCAGGAATACCTGCTGGAGAAATGGTTCCGCGATGCCAAGATCAGCGACATCTATGAAGGCACCGGTCAGATCAACCGCTTGATTGTCGCTCGCCACATCTTGGGCTACACCGGGCGTGAGCTGCGCTGAACGATGAACCGCGAGGCGCAGTGGAACTTCTGTTGCCTCGCAAGTTGAGTAAACCAGCACCTTAACAACGCCACGCGCGAAAATAGGATTGAACCCCATTCCATCGCTATCTTGACCACAGCTTAAAGGGACGTTAAACTATACGTATATGTCTTCCGTGACGCTGGAAGCGGTGATGATCCTGCTGTTGGTGCTGGTGAACGGCTTGCTGGCGCTGGCAGAGTTTTCGCTGGTTTCAGCGCGTAAAGCCCGTTTACAACAGCTCGCCGAACGCGGTGATAAGAAAGCCAAGACGGCGTTGGATCTGGCGCGCAACCCCGGCGACTTGCTATCCACCGTGCAAATCGGCATCACACTGGCAGGAGTGTTGGCCGGCGTGTTTGGCGGGGCGACGATCAGCAACGAACTGGCTAAGGGCTTGACCCTCATCCCGGCGCTTGCCCCTTATAGTCGGGGGATCGCCTTAGGGTTGGTGGCTGTGACCATTACTCTGCTGACCCTGGTGCTGGGCGAGCTGACTCCCAAACGCCTGGCGCTGAGTCAACCAGAACGCTACGCCATCACCCTGGCCGGGCTTATGCAGAGGCTGGCGCGCGTTACACGCCCGTTGGTGCGTCTACTGAGTTTTTTGACTGACGGAGTATTGCGCATCTTGCGCGTGCCACCCGTTATCGAAGCGCCGGTAACTGAGGAAGAGCTGAAAGTGCTGATTGACCAGGCTACACAGGCGGGCGTCTTCGAGGAAGTGGAACAAGACATGCTAGCTGGCGTCCTACGTCTGGGCAATCGGCGCGTGGGCAGCCTGATCACTCCGCGCACTGAAATCGAATGGCTCGATCTCGAAGATCCACCGCAGGTGAACCTGCAAATCGTCCTATCCAGTCAACGTTCGCGCTTTCCGGTAGGTTGCGGCAGCCTGGGTGATATTCGCGGCGTAGCCTTGGCGCGAGACGTCCTCTCCGCCAATTTGAAAGCTAAACAGCGCGACGCCGAATTTGACCTGAAAGAATGTCTTCAGCCGCCGGTATTTATCCCGGAAAACATGCTGGCGTTGCAAGCGTTGGAGGTTTTTCGCAGTTCCAATTCGCCGCTGCTGTTGGTGATTGACGAGTTCGGTGGCCTGCAAGGCTTGGTGACAATCAACGACCTGGTCGAATCCATCGTCGGCGATCTGCCGTTAGAGGGCAGGATGGTTGAAGCAGAGATCACGCCACGCGAGGATGGCTCGCTGCTGATAGACGGCATGTTTCCGGTGGACGAATTTTTGGATTATTTCGATTTGCCCACCTTACCCGAATACGATAAAGGGCTGTTCCAAACCCTGGGCGGATTTGTGATGAATATGCTCGGTCGCGTACCAATCCCTGGGGATCACTTCGAATGGAATGATTTACGCTTCGAGGTGATGGATATGGATGGTATGCGAGTTGATAAAGTGCTGGTGCAGCGCATGTCCCATCCCCCTGCTAACAGAGGCATCGGGAGATAGGAAAAAAAAGAATGCGTCCGTACGATCAGCTCCAAGTGAAAATGGGGTTCGATCCAACCGAACTTTGAAGGAGAGAGGCTATGCACGCTAGAACTGGCAAGACCCTGGTCATCCTGCTGTTGTTGGCGACACTGACGTTATCCGGTTGTTTGGGCAGGAGCGCGCCAACGCCCGGCGTCGAGACCGGCGCGCCGGCCGGCGAAGCTACGATTGATCCGTTAGCCTA
>DYGV01000195.1:6130-6904 GCA_020724505.1 Anaerolinea thermophila | reverse complement strand
ACCTGCTCCGATTGAGTGAGCACATCGTAGCCGGCTACTCGCGCTTGCCCGCTGGTTGGGCGGAGCACAGAGGACAACATGCGAACAGTAGTAGTCTTTCCGGCGCCGTTTGGTCCCAGCAGCGCCAGCACCTGGCCGCGCCCCACCTGAAGAGAAACGCGCTCTACCGCGGTAAAGCCGTCAAAACGTTTCGATAGCTCCTCAGCCAGGATCATCCCGCGTAGGCGTTCTCCTTCTGGTCGTCATTGAAGGTCGCTTCATCGGAGGTCAATTCTCTGTTTGGCGTCGGCGCTTGCGTGGCTTCGTCAGGTATAGCTTCTACCGGCCGCGATCCGGGGCGATGGCGTAAAATGAGCGTCGCTATGGCGATCAGCGCGACAAGCGCCATGAGCGTCTGGTTAGCGTTTAGGCCACCCACCAGAGAACGATCCAGACGCAGAAATTCTAACCAGAAGCGGCCCAGCGGATAACCAACCAGATAGACCAGGAACATGTCGCCAGCCTTTAACCGCTGGTGGTAACGCCTTCCCAGCCAAAGCAACGCTCCCAGCAATGCCAGATTCCAAAGCGATTCGTACAAAAACAGTGGATGGTACCTTTCGATGTTCTCGAACCCAGGCAGCCGGTGTTGCGGGTCAATAGGTATTGCCCAGGGCAACGAGCTAGGCGCGCCGTACACTTCCTGGTTGACGAAATTCCCCCAACGCCCAATCGCTTGACCTAACGCCAAACCGGGGGCGGCGATGTCCGCCCAGACCAGGAAATTCAATTTCC
>DYGV01000195.1:0-6120 GCA_020724505.1 Anaerolinea thermophila | reverse complement strand
CTTGCGGCAGAAGAAATACAGGGCGATCGCCCCGCCGATGACCGCGCCAGGGATGCCCAAACCGCCTTCCCAAATGGCCAGCGCATCCAGGGGGTGAGTCAGGTAGAAGATGGTCGTCCTGCCCTCTGCGACCATGGAAGCGGGCGGCGTGAAGATATGCCACAGGCGGGCACCAATGATGCCGCCGATGAGCACCCAAACCAATCCATCCCAGACGATTTCGGGGTCCAGGTTGGCCTGCGTCGCGCGATTGCGGCGTTTCACTTCTTGGTAAGCCAGCCAGGAACCCGCCAACGCGCCTAGCATCAGAATTATTCCATAATAGTGAATTTTTAACGGTCCGATCTCTATCCCAGGCATGTTCACCTCAAAGAATTTGTTGGGCCTGTTGCCAGGAGAATCACAATGGGCAGCGCATAGCTAAAACACGCCGCTGAAGAAGAGGGCGGTGGTCAGGATGGATTCTCTTGTCGCGCCCGACGGCGTATATCCAGAATACGTTGCAGGGCGGTGAAGTTGGCGAAAACGGCGATGATCCAAACGCCTACTAGAGGGATATTCAGAATCAAAGTCGGGGCCAAGACAAGATAGCGTTCCAGGCGCGTTAAGACGCCGACTTTGGTGTCCCATCCCAGCGATTGCCCACGAGCGCGCACATAGGAGACCAACACCGAGCCGGCAGCAGCGGCAAAGACGCCCATTACAGCCAGCGCATCGCCAGATTGGACGTAGTAATATATCAGACCGGCGAAGATGACCAGTTCTGAATATCTGTCAGTCACCGAATCAACAAAAGCGCCGAATTTGCCTGCCATGCCACGCAATCGCGCCATGGTCCCGTCCAGCGCGTCCACCGGCCCCATGAGCAGGATCAAAACGCCGCCCAAGGTCATTTGCCCTTGCGCCAGGAGGAAAGCCCCGATGGCATTTCCTGCCAGACCCAGCAAGGTCATGGTATTGGGCATCAACCCCAGTCGGTTAAGAAACGCTGCAATGGGGTCGAGCACACCTTTGAAAGTTGCGCGCATCGAATCGGTAAAAGTTAGGGGATCCTTCTTTTCTTTTGCCTGTTCCACGAAGTTGATTGCCTCATTGTTGATGATTTTGATCTACGATGGTTTGGCTACCCTCTGCGGAGGGCAGCAGCCAGAATCAGCGCAGTTTGCGCTCCAGCGCTTCATAACTGCGGCGCAGGTCGCGCAGGCGTGCCATCATGCCTAAAGCAAACGCCGCGGCGGTGACGCCAGCTAATACAATCTTTGTCAGGTCGAAGATCGGCTCGACTCGCACACCCTGCGAGTCTGAGATAATCACCGCCACGGGGCGCGAAGCACTGCTGCCGCCGCCACCCCCGCCGGCGCCGCTGTCAACTTTTTTCCCGTCTTCGCCGCTGATGTCGCTGCCCATACCCAACCCAAAGCCCAGCACGGAAGTCACTTCGGCAGCAGGGATGATGATCGTATCTCGTTGTTTGATGGGCGCGCCAAACACAGCTTCTACATCCGCAACGGATAGAAAACCGTTGATAATATTCTCGAACGTTTCGCCAGCCGGATTGACGCCCGCTGATGGATGCTCCTCGTATGATTCGATCTGAATATCGCTATCGTTGCTCATGATTAACCTCTTTATGTGAACGCCTGCCTTTTAAATTCGCTTTGCGCCTATTACTGACGATGGGCTTTCCGCTTCAGCCGCAAGCTTTCCAGCCCGGCGACCAGCGCAACCAGCAACGCCAGTCCATAGATCGTCCAGATGATCTGCCGCGTGATGTCGGTCACCGGCAGTATGCTTTCTTGCCCATCGGGCGCAACCGCTAACACTGAAACGGGGCGATTCCAAATCAGCCCGCCGCCCAAGAATGGCCAGCGGATGCGCAGCGATTGGGCGAACGGCGTTAGTCGCCAACCTTGATTCTCTAGCGTTCGTCCGGCGCGAGTTTCAATCTGTAACCATTCTGGCATCGCCCGACTCATCCTTTCTCCGGGTTATCGTTTTGAGAGGCGTCTGCCTGGCCATCAGTTTGCTCCACGCCACCTGGTGAAGACTGCCAGCGTTCGATCACCTTTTGAAGCTCTTGATTCAGGATTTGCAGGGCGCTGATCAGCTCTGCGCGCGCCTTTTGATGCACTTCTGGGGCGCGCAATTTTTCGCCCACTTGTTCCACGCTTTGGCGCGCTTGCTGAGCAGCCGGACTGTTCGCCAGAGATTCGGCCTCGCGCTTTAGTGTTACCCCCAATTCAGCAAGGCTGCTGGTCATCTCCTCGCGCAAGCGACGACTCTCTGGCGTCTCCCACACCGAGCGCAGCGCCTCGATCAGGTTTTTACCTAGGGCCTCAAATTCTTGCCGCAAGCTCTCTTCATGGGGTTGATTCTCGGCCATCGCAGCACCTCCGGGGAACTACCGTCTTAGTATGCCCCAATTCCGCCTATTCGGCAAGGGAAAAATCAGTTCTTTTATGCTATTCAGTTAAACCGCCGCCAGGAAGGTAATCAACTTCGTAAATTTCTGAAGAAAGGGGATGATCGTTATCCATGATTTGTGTAAACATCCCTATGCTATAATAGGGTTATGATGGATGAACCTTCTCCGAAATCCAGACGCAGGCAAGCAACTCGCGCTGGTCTGGCGGTGGAGCTTTGGGAGACGCCCGAAGCGCATGAAATTTACCTCCTGGTCGGGTGGCGTCAGTGGGCTGACGCCGGATCGGTTTCTTCGGGGTTGCCCAAATACCTCATCCAACATACCCACGCTCGCCCGATAGGGACGATCCGCCCGGAAGGTTTTTATCTGTTCCAACTTCCGGGCACGCACGATCTCTTGCGGCCGGTAGTGCGTTTTAATCGAGGCGTGCCTGAATCGCTGGAGACGCCGCGCAATGAGTTGTATTACAGCGGTGATGACCAGCGCGGCCTGGCGATTCTGCTGGGCGATGAACCACATTTGGATATCGAACGCTACGCTGCTTCTGTGTTGCATCTCGCACGCGCCCTCAAAGTCCGGCGCATCATCAGCCTGGGCGGTGTGTATGGCGAATTGCCGTATCAACTAGAGCGGCCGGTTCATGCCATTATCAGCCATGCGCGCCAGCGCGCTGAGATGCGCCGCCTATCGGTCAACCTGTCGGATTATCACGGCGGCGCCAGCATAGGGTCTTATCTTTGCCGCCGCGCTGGCGAGCAAAATCTTGAGTTCACCGGCTTCTACGCGTTTGTGCCCTCTTACGATTTCTCTACCGTGGCGGGGGTGGCTGGCGTGGTGCGCATCGAAAACGATTTTATGGCCTGGCTGAGCGTGATGCGCCGCATCAACCACATGCTCGGTTTGCAGATTGATTTGAGCGATCTGGAGCAACGTAGCCGCCAGCTTTTGCAAGCCATGGATGAAAAAGTGGCGGAAATTGATCAAGCTGCGCCGCACTTAGGCGTGCGCGAGTATCTTAAACGGCTGGCGGATGCCTTTGAGGAACGACCTTTCAACCCAGATGACGATTTTTGGGAGGAAAAACTTCGCCGCCTGTTCGATAAAATGGATGACGAACCTGAATAAGGGTGATATAATTATAATGATCTTGTTTTAGGATTTGTGCATGCCCGCCGGTCCTGATAAAGGGCTGGCGGTTTTTGATTTCAATCAATTCAAATGGGAGACCAGGATGGATAAAAAGTTATATGTTGGCAATCTCTCTTACAGCACCACGGAGGAGGATTTGCGTTCGTTGTTCGGGCAAGCTGGGACGGTGGTATCGGTCTCGTTGATCAAGGATCGCGATACGGGGCGTTCTAAGGGATTTGCCTTCGTCGAGATGGGTTCGCAAAGCGAAGCCGAGCAGGCGATCAAGCTGCTAAATGGGATGCGCGTCAGTGAGCGGGAGATTAAAGTGAACATCGCTCGTCCGCCAGAGGAGCGTTCCTTTTCGCGCTTCGATGCGCGCGGTGGGGGGCGCGGTGGTAGCAATCGCGACCGCAATCGGCGCGGCGGCTCTCGGCGCTATTAGATTGGTATGAGAGATAACCCGCTATTAGATCGTTCTGCGTCTTCGCGTTAGAATGCTCATGCGCGCCTTGCTCACTTAATGATTAAGGCCGCGAATGAACTCATGATGATATAACTCACAACCTTTGTAACTCAGAGCGTCGCGCATGTAGCGATGCTGCAGCGAAAGATACTCGTTTGCCGCCATTGCCGTTTTGCAGCAGGCCGCGCTTTTAGCGCGGCCTGCTGCTGAGGCTTGAGAGCTTTATGGCGAATGCGCTTCGTCGCCGCCCATGGCGGAGCTTGAGCTGGTCCCGCTGCCAGGCAGCGGCAAAACGGGGAAGATGTCCTCCATCAAGCTGCTGTCATAAGAAAGAACCTGCACCCAATCGGCTTCGAATTGATCCCAACCCGAAGCGCCATACATCTCGATGCCCACTTTACCGCTGGTAAGTGTGCTGTCTGTCCCGCTCCACACCAGTGTGCCATTGATGTTAAACTGTAATGTGTTGCCGCTGGCGTAGACGCGCAGCCAGTTCCATGCTTCGTCGGCATTAATCACAGAACTGACTGTCCAGTTCTGCAAGGCGGTTGAGGTCCCGCCGCTGCGTTTCCACACCGAATAGTATCCGTCGCCTGTATAGGCGAAGGCATAGTATTGGTTCCAGAGATTGCCGCTTCCAAGCGGCGTTGGCGTTCCTCGGATCAGGATGCGGTTCGTGCAGGTGGTGCAGCCGACGCGCTTGAAACGTGCCTCCACTGCCAGGTTACCGTAATTGTTCAACGTGAACGCGGAGGAGGAATACAGATTCGGCGTGCCGTTGGTGATGTACTGCTGCGGATCGCTCCACCACGAACCAGCCTGCGGCGTCCAGCCAGGGCTTGCGCCGCTGAAAGAGGAGTGGAAGGAGCCGATCCCGCCGCCGGGCTTGAACGCCAGTGGTAGATTCACTTCGTAGGATTGCTGCGCGCAGGTGTAAATTTGCACGTCGTCCACAAACCAGCCGAATGCGTCAATGGAAGAATCTGTTCCGATGCGGTAGCGGAAGCGCACCGATTGCCCGGCCAATGATCCCAGGTTGAGACGGCTGGAGATGGGGCCATTGCTTGCCCCGCCAAAACCTGCTCGGCCGCCCAGGGGATTGCTAAAACCTGTCCGAATGGTGGCGTTATAACCGTTGAAGTCGAATAGCGAACCGGCGTCGTTCCACGATGCGCCATTGTTAGTGCTGTATTCCAGCACGCCGCCATCATAGGCATTGCTTGGAGTGCCTTCGAAGGCATGAGTATGGTTGAAGTGTAGATAAGCGGTTTTTCCTGTGGGCAGGTTGACGCTCTGCGCCATGCTCATATACACATCGCTTACCGTGGGCTGGTCATACCCCCACAGGTTATACACGCCGCTGCTGGCGCTACTGGCGTCGAAGTCAAAGGGGTTGCCGCTGTTGGGATAGTACCAACCGCGCCCACCAGATAGCACGCCGTTGACCCAACCTCCGCTGGCAGGGTTCTCCAGCGTATCTTTGTATAAAATGACCGGCGAGCCGCCGCTCCACCGGGCGTAATCCACTTGCAGCAAGTCGCCGGTGCTACTCGCGGTGCGATACATTATTATTCCGCTGTGTCCAACATGGAAACGTTCATCCGCCCCAGCCCAGATCAGTTTATCATTAATGTAAAATTCGATCCGCCCACCTTGCACCACCACGCGCAATGTGTTCCAGGCGTCGCCGCCGTTGACTGCTTCGTGATTGGTCCAGCTCTGCAGCCAATTCCAGTTCGCGCCATCCTGATAAAAGACCCCAATGTTTCGCTGGCGAGTGTAAGCGAAAAAGTAGCCGCTGCTCCAAATCTTCTCATTACCAAGCGGGAAGGGCGCGCCGCGCAGGGCAATGCCATTGGCGCAACCGTCGCACCCCTGACGCTTCATAGAGACGGTGAATTCTCCATCTCCAATGGGATAGTTGCGATAAATCGAGGCCCATTCGCTCGCAACGCCGTTGGTGTTCAGGTAGTTGCTATCCGCCCACCAGGCGCCATTTAACGAGGTGAAGCTGCTTACACTGCCATTGAACTCGGAGGCGTAACCATAACTGTTACACAACGGAGCGTGGGGAGCGGCACAAGCTGGTTGGTTTGTCATT
>DYGV01000194.1 GCA_020724505.1 Anaerolinea thermophila | reverse complement strand
AAATATGATCAACTTGAATGGAGTTCGGCTAACGCATGGCTGCTAAAGTTCACGTTTCATCTGTATTCGATCCTACTGCGGATTTCATCCTCTGGGAGGGAGATTGCCGAGATCTACTCACGACGATGCCGGGTGAGTTTGTCCAGTTAGTGGTGACTTCGCCACCCTATAACCTGGGCAAACCCTATGAAAATCGCGTTGAATTGGAAACTTACCTGAAACAACAACAAGAAATTATTCAGCAATGCGTTCGTGTGCTGAAACCAAGCGGCAGCCTTTGCTGGCAAGTCGGCAATTATGTGGACAACGGCGAAATCATCCCTCTGGATGTAGTTCTATATCCAATTTTTCAGGCGTTTGATCTGCATTTGAGGAATCGTATTGTCTGGCATTTTGGACACGGCTTACACGCCTCGAAGCGCTTTTCTGGGCGTTATGAGGTGATTTTGTGGTTCACCAAATCCGACCAATATGTTTTTAACCTAGACGCGGTGCGCGTGCCGCAGAAATATCCCAAGAAGAAATATTTCAAGGGTCCAAAACGTGGGGAGTATTCTGGAAATCCCTTGGGCAAAAATCCGGGCGATATTTGGGAAATTCCAAACGTAAAAGCTAATCATGTCGAAAAGACCACTCACCCAGCGCAATATCCAGTTGAACTGATTGAGCGGTTGGTGTTGGCAATGACCAACCCCGGTGATTGGGTGTTCGATCCTTTCTTAGGTTCAGGCACCACCGCTATTGCGGCGCTGCTGCACGAAAGAAAAGTGATTGGAGCTGAGATCTTGCCGGAATATATTGAAATCACAAAAGAGCGGTTGCGCTTGGCGGAGCAAGGGCGGCTACGCATTCGACCGATGGAACGAGCTGTGTATGACCCAGATCAGCCCAATAATATTCCACCTAAATATGTTAAATTGAATATGAATAAAGATGTTCATCAACCACAGCTTTTTGATACCTTCAAGGGGGAATCGTGAAAGTTGTCTATGAGTATTCGCATTTAGGTGGCTCGGAAATTTTGGCTATGCGATTTCCAGAGATAAACCAGGAAATCTATAATGTGATTGCCAGTGTAAGTGCTCAGAGGACCAAGGTCAGCAAAGAAAAGACAAAATTGGGACAAAGACTCTTCGATCCAAGAGATATGAATGCTCAATTTCGCCGTGCTTTTCGCAATTATAATTACCGAGAGCTACGTGACACGTATACTATAAAATTACCAAATAGTGACGTATCTATCGCCGGAGCGTATAAGCAGGTAGATTTTGTCAAAAATCGGGTGTTAGTCGAAGTTCAATTTGGCAAATATGCTTTTATGTTCTATGATATGGCCAAATTCCAATATTTTTTCAATGAAAGCAAAGCAGATGTTGGTGTAGAAATTGTTCCTTGCCATTCATTGCATCGTGAAATGTCTTCAGGCGTATCTTATGGTGAACAACTAATCTACGATATTGAGCGCCTGCGAAGACATTTTCCTGCCGTATCAGTCAAAGTGATTTTAGTCGACGTGGATTAGTCTTACTGTGTCTTTTGATTGACGATTACCCATTTTGATATTATGATAACCTCCCCAGGTCGGTCGGGCGATCGCTGCTCGGCAGCGCAAGCCGCCGATGCAGAGGAAAGTCCGCACTCCATAGGGTGCGGCGCCGGGTAATACCCGGGGTGGGGCAACCTGCCGGATAGGGCCACAGAAACAAACCGCCTGCGCCTTCTTCGGAAGGAGTCAGGTAAGGGTGAAAAGGTGGTGTAAGAGACCACCGGCGCGCCTGGCAACAGGCGCGGCCAGGCAACCCCCGCCGGGAGCAAGGCCAAGCAGGCGCGCAGGAATTTATTCCGGGAGGCGGCCCGTCTCCCTGGCTTGCAGGTAGCTGCGAGCCTGAAGCGCCGGGTAGGCTGCTAGAGCCGGGCGGAGACGTCCGGTCGAGAGAGATGATCGCCGGAGCGGGGAAAAACCCGCTCTACAGAATGCGGCTTATAGACCGGCCTGGGTTTAACCACCCTCGACCAGCGGTTTTTGCCATCCGTGATTTCAACGCTGATCCCGAAGGATGCGATGAACGTCTGAAGCGATTAACGCCTATGGATTCTACGCCGCTGCCCGACAATTACCCCGCAGAGTATATTGAAGAAGCAACGCTCAAAGACGGGCGTAGGGTTATTCTGCGCCCTATTCGACCCGATGACGCGCCCCGATTGCAAGAAGCCTTCACCCGTCTTTCGGCAGAAACAATCTACATGCGTTTCTTCGAAGCTGCCAGCGCGCTGAGCGACCAACAGGCGCGCCAGCTCGCCACGGTGGATTATCGTCAGTGCATGGCGTTCGTAGGGACTGTGCAAGAAGAGGGGCAGGAACGGGTGGTGGCTGTAGCGCGGTATTCAGTCTCTCCGCAAAGTGAGCCGCTGATTGCTGAGGCAGCGATCGTGGTGCGCGACGACTATCAAGGATTAGGTTTGGGAAAGCAAGCAATGAAGCAACTCGTACGCTATGCCCAAGCGCAAGGTGTGAAAGGCTTATACGCAACCGTGCATACCGCCAACGCCCGCATCCTCAACTTCATTCGTTCCAGCGGATTGCCTTTCCAGCGTAAGATGGTAGAGCCTGGCGTCTGGGAAATCATCCTGTGGTTTGAGCCGAGAGAAAACCAACCCTAACCCCTTAACGATAAATCCCATCATCATCCCCCTCTTCTTCGATCAGCACTTCTCGCTCGCGCCCACCCCCCACCGAGGGACCGATGACCCCCAATTCTTCTAGCTCGTCAATCAACCGTGCGGCGCGCGGATAACCAATGCGCAGACGGCGCTGCAACATCGAGGCGCTGGCGCGGCGCTCCTTGCGCACCACTTCGATGGCTTTCTCCACCAGCCCATCGCGATCCGCCAGCATCGCCTGCTGTTCGATCATCTCATCCCACGGCGCTTCTTCTGGCTCCGCCGGCTGCTGAACCGCCTTCTGCCAGAAGGTAATCACCCGCTCTACCTCAGCGTCGCTGACCATCACGCCCTGCAAGCGCTGCGGACCGGAAGCGTCGGGTGGAAGAAACAGCATATCGCCATGGCCAAGCAAACTTTCTGCGCCAACCGTATCGAGGATGACGCGTGAATCTACCGAAGAGGCTACGGCAAACGAGATGCGCGCCGGGAAGTTGGCTTTGATCAGCCCTGTGACCACTTCCACACCTGGGCGCTGTGTGGCAACTACCAGGTGGATGCCTACCGCGCGCGCCATCTGCGCCAGACGCACCAGGTTATGTTCTGTCTGGTCAGGCGCCGACATCATCAGATCCGCCAGTTCGTCAATCATCACCACGATGCGCGGCATGAGCTGTACATCTTTGCGTCGTCGCGCTTTGCGGTTATACGAATCTATGTTGCGTGAATGGGTGGCTTCCAACACTTTATAGCGACGATCCATCTCCGCTGTCGTCCAGCGCAACACCGCCAGGATGCGCTCGACGTCGGTCTCCACCTTGCCATAGAGATGCGGCAACCCGTTGAAACGCACCAGCTCGACCATCTTAGGGTCAATCATCACCAGACGCAAGTCTTGCGGGGTGTTGTTCATCACCAGGCAAGTAGTCAGCGCAGCGATGCAGACCGACTTACCCGAACCGGTTGTGCCGGCAATGAGTAGATGCGGCATACGCGCCAGATCCGCCGCCACAGCCTGCCCGGACACATCTCGTCCCAAAGCGATCGCTAATGACGAGTTGATCTTTTGGAACGCCTCACTTTCCAAAATCGGGCGCAGACGGACAATGGAGGCGCGCGGATTAGGTACTTCAATACCTACATACGGGCGCCCTGGCACCGGCGCTTCGATACGCAGTCTTTCGGCGGAGAGCGCCAACGCCAGGTCGCGCGCCAGGGAAGAGATTTGCGCTACACGCACCTTCTGGCGCGCCAAGTCGCCCTCTGCGCCATTCTTCTCCTTCTCCACGTATCCTGGCTCGACGGCAAACTGAGTGACAGTAGGTCCAACACGAAAATCCGTCACCCGCGCGGGAATGCCAAACTCTGCCAGGGTTTTTTCGATCAAGCCAGCGGTCTGGTTGATGGTGCGCTCATCAGGTCGGTTGAATTGTTCATTGACCAACAGATCGAAGGGAGGCAGATCTTCGTTGCGCGGCGCCAGCGCGGCAGGCGCGTTTTCTTCCTCCGCCAGGCGGAAATTCTTACGAAACTGCGGCGGCAATGCGTGAACGCGCCGCTTGGCAAGCGGCAAGGAAGGACCGGTCAATGGCTCGTTTTGCAGTGGCGCTTCACTGACCCCCGGCGAAGCGGTCAACAAAGAAGTCTCTATAGTCGAGGCAGATGCGACTGATTGGCGCAGCAAACGAACCAAACGGCGATATAAACCCAATCCGACAAATAGCGCCAGTAAAAAGAAGGGCAACAAGATCAAGACCAACATTGCTCGTCCACCCAAACCGAAGGGGGTCAGGACTCTACGTAGCAATTCGGCAAGCCCCCATCCCACCTGACCGCCATCCTGCCCAGAAGCAGCGCGCTCAACAGACATCCCGCCAACCGCTGCCAGTAACGCTAAAGAAAGGAATGCTGCCAATTCGAGAGCCACAAAACGTGCCCAAAAAATCCCCGAAGGACGTAGCTCACGGCGAAAGAGCCGCACACCCAACAAAAATAACAGCGCCGGCGCCCAGACCGCGCCCCAACCCAGCCACAGGCGTAACAAATCGCCCCAGGCAGCCAGTAAACCGGAAGTCGCCTGCGGAACAAACAACGCCACCAGAGTCATTAGCGCCAATGAAAGACAAAAAACGCCGCTGAAATCGCGCCCATAACGGGCGAAGCGAGTGAGCCAATCCGCCAGAAGTGAGCCTTCTGGCGAATCCTCTGGCAGGGTCGGAGGAGCGCTCCTGGGGGGCGGTTTCAAGCTAGATTTCTGCGCCATCGCTCCTATTATAGCCGATTCAACCTCCCTCATAGTTCAGGCTTAATCGGGAGGAGTAACAAAGTCAACGCAAGCGGGATTGTTCCCCGCCTGCGTTGACTTCTTGCTGCGAGGCGACAGATTCTTCTATGAAGCAACAGGGGTTAGAACGAAGTTGATCTCCAGCAAAATACTCTCGCCCACATTGGCTACAAACGGCACACTGGGCACATTCAGGTTGAAATCAGCGCGATGGATGGTGGCTTTCGCCGTTCCGCTTAGCCGTTCTATCGTTTCAACTTGCACGGTCACATCGAAGACCACCGGGCGAGTGACATCTTTGATCGTCAAGTCGCCGCTGATCTGGAAGGTGAACGTCTGACCAGGCGCGGCGCTGCCGCTCAACCCGCTGATCTGAGTAGGCTGGAAGCGGATAAACTCATATTGATCGGTGAACAGGATGCGATTACGGATCGCCTGGTTGCGACGTTCGTCATCGGTGGCGAGCGTGCGAGCGTTGATCAGGATTTCGCCTACCTGCGCGCCGCTTACATCGTTGAGATTGACTGCAACCTGTCCAGCCACCTGATGGGTCGTCCCTATGACATCCTTCGGCGCGCCGCGCAATTCTTCATAGATGTTGAAGCGAACTTCCGACTCCTCTTGATTGATCTGGTAAATCACAACCTCGCTTGCCGCCGGGTCTGCAGCCTGGGTTGGGTCACCAGCCCCTTGTGACACGGACGGCGCTTCGGTTTCCGATAATTCCGCCGGCGGCTCTGTGGTCAGCGCCTCCATTTCCGTTGTTGGCGTTGCCTTGGGGAGACTGGCAGATGGCGAAAGTAAAGTTGCGGCTGCCAGGGTGGGCGCGCTGAGTGGCCCGCTGGCGGATTGCGTTGCGCCCAGAACCCAATCATAGAGCCAGACGCCTCCGCCGATTGCTATTACAACCGCTAAACCAACCATACCGATAAGCAAACCTCTTTTCATCAATTTACCTCCAAAAGTATTGTGTTTCGTTCAACTCTGATCTTGGTCTATCGTCCTCCGGGACCTCCGGCGCGTCGGTTAACGCCGCCAAACTTGAGCATTGAGGATTCTCCGCCATTTGGCGGCGTTCGATCGCATTCGGCGATGATAACCCGGGTTTGATGATTCAAGAGCAGCTTTTGTTGTTTTGAGCCTTCGCACTGATACCCATAAACCGGATCCCATAACTCGATGTAATAGGGCTGCATTGTATATGTATCCGGCGCAATGGTAAAGGTTTTTTCAGCAGGAAACAGACGATCGCCTGCGGGCAAGCGTAAATAATAGACATTTTCATTGCAAGAGCCGGTTAATCGCACATGCACTTCTAGCCCAGATTTATTTACCAGGGTTAATTGCACCATGCGTATGGGTCTGGCGCCTACCAGGGCTATTGAAAGCAGCGCCAGGAGTAACAATTTTCTCGTCACGTGAGTCGCCTCTCTTTGGTTACTGTATTTTGGACTCCAGAAATTTGATCAGGGCTTCCAGTAAGGCAGGATTCATGCCCACCCCGCTACGCGCGCCGCCGCGTTGAGCCATGGCGGTTTGTTGAGCCTGAGGGCTGAAGCCGCTCGCCGCGCCCCCCATCCCCGGCTCGGCACCCATGCCTGGCCCCATCGGGATTCCAGCAGGCGGCGCTTGCCCGCTCTGACGCGCGGCCTGCATCGTTGCGCGCAGTTCTGGCGAGAGGTTTTGAAAGCCGCCCAACTCGAAGCCATATTTTTCAGCAATGGCCGCCAAATCCTCTCTGCTCAATTGCATGCCCTGAATAGCCTGCATTTGTTCAGCGGTCAAAGTTTTTTCAATCTGTGAGATCAAGCCCTGAATTTCTTGAGGCGCAGCGGTTTCGCTGTTGTTCAGGCTGCGAACGGCCTTCCAAAGCGGGAGTAGGATTTGGGCTTGTTCTGCAGTGATGGGGTAATTCGTCTCCTCTAGGTTGAAGGTCGCCAAGGCAAGCCTCAACATCTGACGC
>DYGV01000193.1 GCA_020724505.1 Anaerolinea thermophila | reverse complement strand
CTGGCTATCTTCGGAACCAGCTCTTCCGTCGGGAAAAGCCTACTAACCACTGCCCTCTGCCGTAGCTTTGCCCGTCGAGGGGTGCGTGTGGTGCCCTTCAAGGCCCAAAATATGTCGAATAACGCCGCAGTTTGCCCAGACGGCGCCGAAATCGGACGCGCCCAGGCGTTGCAAGCCCACGCCGCAGGCGTCGCACCTAGCGCAGATATGAACCCTATCCTGATCAAACCTGAAGCCGACGCACGCAGCCAGGTGATCTTGATGGGCAGGCCGTTTACACGTCTGGCGGCTGCGGAGTATTACACATACAAACAGACCTTATGGGAGTATGTTGTCGCCGCCCTGGATCGCCTGCGCACCGAATACGATCTGGTACTGATCGAAGGAGCAGGTAGCCCGGCGGAGCTGAACCTGCAAGCCGGTGATATTGTCAACATGTCCATAGCGAAACACGCCCAATCACCGGTCTTGTTGGTTGGAGACATTGATCGCGGCGGCATCTTTGCCCAATTATTAGGCACACTATGGTTGCTGGAGCCGAGTGAGCGTGCGCTGGTACGCGGCCTGATTGTCAATAAATTTCGCGGCGATCCGGCATTGTTCGTGGATGGCATTCGTCTCCTGGAGGAAAAAAGCGGCGTGCCAGTTTTAGGGGTTGTGCCTTATTTACATGACCTGGGTTTGCCAGAGGAAGATGCCGTTGCGCTGGATTCTGCAAAACACATCGCCAACACACAAGCCGAGGTTGACATTGCCGTCATCCGCCTGCCGTTGATTGCTAATTTCGACGATTTTGATCCCTTCCGTGCTGACGCTGGTGTGAGGGTGCGCTATGTAACCTCCGTCGAAGAAATCGGCCAACCGGATGCCATTTGCCTGCCGGGCACAAAAAGCACCATCGCCGACTTGAACTGGCTGCGCCAACGCAGTCTGGATCAAGCGATCATAAGCCATGCGCGTCATGGCGGCGCCGTAGTGGGCATCTGTGGCGGATACCAGATGTTGGGACAAACTATCCACGATCCACAGGGGATCGAATCAAATCCAGGGAGGTATGCGGGTCTAGGGTTGCTGCCCGTGGACACGACCTTTGCAGGCGAGAAAGCTACCTACCTGGCCCAGGCTGTTGTGCTGGGCGGAGCGGGATGGCTGGACAGGATCGGCGTGCGTGTGCATGGATATGAAATCCACATGGGCCGCACATCAAGCCGGCAACCCTGGTTGGAGATCCTCCGCGTTGCGCAGGGGAATACCAACAGCAAAGACGAGCGAGTGTTAGATGGGGCCTCCAGTCAGGATGGTCACATTTGGGGCTGTTATTTGCATGGCATCTTCGCTGAAACCCGCCTCCGGCGCGCTTGGCTGCAGAGTTTGGGATGGCGCGGTGGTGATATGGAAACCACCGGCGACCTGGAGAATCTGCGTTTCGAGCAAGCGCTCACCCGTCTGACGGATGCGGTTGAAGCTTCACTGGATATGAAGAGATTGGAGGCAATCTTATGGCCGACGACAACCGCCCATCGAAACTGACCTTGATCCTGGGCGGAGCGCGCAGCGGTAAATCCACCTTCGCCGAGAAACTGGCTTCGCGCACCGGGGAACGGGTGGTGTATATTGCAACTGCGCAGGCGCTGGATGGAGAGATGGCTCAGCGCATCGCCGCACATCAGCAAAAACGCCCTCAGAGCTGGCAGACGCTGGAGATCCCTTTCAATGTAGGGCAGCAACTGTTGCACAAGCCACCGCAAACAGATGTCATCGTGTTGGATTGCCTGACATTGCTGGTATCGAATGCGCTGCTGGCGGCTGCGCCGGATGTGGATCAGCCCGATGAGCGCGCCGCTCAGGCTCAGGTTACATCTGAGATCGAGGCGCTGGAAGCCGCCATGCAATCCATCCCCGCCGACTGGATTGTGGTTTCCAACGAAGTGGGGATGGGGTTAGTGCCGCCCTACCCTTTGGGGCGCATTTACCGCGATTTGCTGGGCTGGGCGAATCAACGCCTGGCGCGGCGCGCGGAGCAGGTGATTTTCATGCTCGCTGGCCTGCCGCTGAGATTAAAGCCGGACTTGGAGGCGTAAAACCCAACTCCCGCCTTTGCAAAGGCAGCTAATCCGACAGCGGAGCGCCTTTTTTCCCGCTTAAAAACTCCACCAGGCCAAACCAGATCAACAAGACCGCTGCGCCCTCATCCAGATTACCAATAAATGGCAGATTATCGGGCACCAGTTCAAAAACGCCCAGTGTAGGGTTCAGCAGATAGATGACGCCCAACAAGCTCAGCAAGTACACCAGCCAAACCGGCAAACCACGCCTGGAAAGCGGCGTGGTGAAAAAACGCAGGCGGTCAGTTTCCGGTGTCTCCCCCTCAGAACGGCGCTCGGGTTCTGGCAGAGATGAATTGTTCATGGGTCATCAGTACTCCTGGATACGGCTTAAGGGCTGGGCAATGGCGTCGCCACGACATATACACGGGCTGGGAAAGGCCAGATGTTTGCCCCGCCACAAGTGATCAACGTCAAGCGTTCGCTCTCCGAAGGTCCCAAGAATTTCATGTGCTTCTCCAGTTCGTTCGCATTCTGCGAGCGCCACGGCACCTGCTTGACCTGCGTCACCTGATAGGTGAATTGGCGTCCATCTTCAGTATAGGCGATGATTTGATCACCGGGCTTCAAAGTTTTAATACGCACAAAGACGCCCTCCCAGCCGTAATCCACCTGGTTGTAATTATGTCCGATGAGCAAGATGTTGCCGCCTTGGCCTGGGCTGGCAGAACCCACCAATTGTCCGATCAGATCCGGCCGGTTACGCGTGGCAAACAGCACATCTGAATCCCACTGCAACGAGCCGTTAGCATCCGGTCGCAGACCTACAGGCACTACCGCCCGATCTATCTTCAACGCCGGAATCACCAGACGAACCACCGGAGAGTAAGGTGGGAGTTCTGGTTGCGGCGTTTCGCCGGGGGGTGTCGCTGGTTCTTGCGACGGCGCAGGAGTTTCATCCAGCGCGGTGGGTGTAGGCGAAGCAACCAGGGTTGGCTCAATCAAAGCCGGCGCCTCGGTGGGTTGTGGTTGTCCCGATGAGGTATCTGCAGGCGGCAGGTCTTCAGTTGAAACAGGGCTTTCGGTTGGCGCGGGGTATGCAGTTGGCTCTTGGAGCGCATTGGGAGGCGTCTCAGATTCGACGGTTGGCGTCGCGCCAATCGCAGGGTTGATAGACAAAGCGCTGCCCGGCGACACCGGGGTCTGTGAAAGACTGAGCTGAAGCTCCCTGCCCGCGCTGACCAGCTCAGGTAGAGGCAGCTCTACGTACAGGGATGCTTCCAAAAAGCGATAGTTTTCCACCTGATACGCAGCCAACGCGGTGCGCGTCCAGAATAGAGCGCCGACTACCAGCGTCAACACGCCGGAAGCCAGGAACATATCGCTGAGCCAATCCCGCCAGACCCCGGATTTGATCGCCATCGTCGTAGACCCGCAAGAAGGTGGGTTTAGATCGCCTGTCGTTTGCGGCGGATCATCAAACCAACCGCCACAAGCAGAATACCCGCCGCTGCCACCGCCCCATAGATCAGCGGCGCAGGGAGATTCACGCCGGTGTTGGGCGGATAACCGGGGTACTGTTGACCGACGGTCACCTGGCATTGCTGTGCGCCGTAAGCGATGTAGATGATGATGTAGTAGCCAGTGTAGATGCGGTACAACGTGCCACCACCATAACGGCAGATGGTTTGCAGGACATTGTTGTACTGCGCATCGGTGCTGCAAGCCCAGGGATCGTAATACGTTCCAGAGCCGCCAGAAGTGCGGGTGGCGCTGCAATAATAATACGGGCGCTGAGCCTGAGCATTCGCCGCCGGCGTTACGACCAACGCCAACACGAAAATCAGAAGTAGAGCTACACGAAGCTTCGACATGAAAGATCCTCCTCACTATGAACAAAACGGTTCGATTCTCAGCGCGCAAATGCGCGCAATCAAAAAATTGTCCTGTGCGATATTTCTCTAATTGCCGGCAGCGCTCCTTCGGCGTTTCACAAGTCCGTGCCGAGGCAGCCAGCCGCAGACTTTACCCACCTCCTTCCTGGCCGGTGCCGAGCGGGACTAATTGCGGATAAAGCTGGAGCAAGCGCGACCGCGCCATCTCCACCAAAGACGGTTCATGGCTCAACGCTAAAACCCGCTCGAATTCGGCGGCTGCCTGTTCGGGTCGGTCAAGAGCTTGAAGCGCCAGACCCAGATATAGACGAATGAGCGCATCCGAAGGATTGACTGCCTGCGCCGCCTGCAAGTGGATAAGGGCAGCGGCCGGCCTCCCTTCTAACAAACTAATCGCCCCCAAGCCAAGCAGCGCTTGATCGTTATCGGGTTGCTGCTGGAGAATCTCCACCCAGGCACGACGCGCCTCTTCCAGTCGGCGTTGATCAAGGATTAGAGCCGCCCAACGGGTACGCGCCTGCAGCCGGTCGGGGTCAAGCGAATAGGCGCGCAAGTAAGCATTTGCTGCGTTCTCACGTTCGCCGCAAGCCAACCAGGCGTCGCCCAGGTTTTCCCAGGCCTGGGCATTGCCCGGATCCAAATCAACCACTGCTTTGAAATGAGGAACGGCATCCTCTGGCTTCCCCTCCGCCAAGAGCGCCACGCCCAGGTTGTTGCGAGCTGAAGCCAGACCATTATCCAATTCCACTGCCTTTTGGAATTGCTGCACCGCGGCATGAAAATCTTCCTGTTTATACAACAGATAGCCATAAGCGTCGTGCAAAGCGGCAGAATCGGGCTGCAAAGTCAACGCCAGACGGATCAGTTCCTGCGCTTCATCCGGGCGCCCCTCCTCCAGGGCTTGCAGCGCCAGGCTGCCGCCAGCCACTACTACCAGAGACGGACCCAGGACGATCGCCGTCAATGCCAGACAGACCAGGATCAACAACCACCATCGCCCCCAGCCGTTGCTCTTCGCCGATCGCGCACTAGATGGCCGAGAAGTAGCTGGAGCGATCAACGAAGCATTTTGCGCCCGCAACCAATCCTGACGGGCAAGCAACCACAAACTGACCTCGCTCAAGCTGGTGGCTTCAAAGGAGCTAGGCACGCCATAGCGTAACATTCCTTCGCCGAAACAATCCCCTGCTTTCAGGAACAGTTGATTGTCATCACCGGTTCTGAGCGCCACCTCTCCTTTGGCGATAATCGCTAGTAGGTCGCCACGCACCTCGCGATGTAATATGACGCGGTTTGCCGGAATATCGCGCCGCACCAGCCGCGATTGAAGATAGTGCAAGGCGTGCGGCGGCAGGCTGGCAAAGATCGCGTACTCTCTAAGGTCGGGAGCCTCATTTTCAGACATTGGCTGTTTTTCGTGGGTTGCGGGCAAGTTGACCGATGCCAATATGCTTATCACCTTTGATGATTAACCTTATTGTATCATTCTTTGTTGCAACAACCATGCCAAAATATCAGACAAGTTTTGTGCATTTTTATGCAAACCTTATAACCTGGCAACAAAATCTTTCAATGCCCGTTTTATAATTGGGATCTGGCAAACATAAGCGAAGCGATCAAAATTTTCAAATGAGCGATACGAACATCGGTGAGACAAAAAGCATCTGGCAGAGTGTTGCCAGAGAGGCGCAGCGCTGGTTAATCGAACCGTCGGAAGAGATCCATCTACCCAGCGAACGCCGTAGAGCCGGCTTGGTTTCTGGCATGTTGCTGGTGATCACCATTGCTATGGGCGCGCGCACCATGTTGGCAAGCGAAGCGAAAGAGCTGTTTGCAATTCTGACAGTGATCTGCGCCTTCGGCTACTGGATCAGCCGCCTGGGTCTATATCAGCCTGCCGCCTGGGCTTCCATCATTGCTTTGTGTATTCCAACTTACATACAAATCATCAATCCACAGCACCCTTTGACAAGCGATTCATTGCTGGCGCGGGTGGCCTGGCTGGTCTTTGCTATTATTCTAAGCAGCCTATTTTTCCCCATCTGGCAAGCAGGGTTGGTCGCGCTTATCAATCTTACTGCGATTGCCAGCCTGCCTCTATGGATCCCCGAAATAAATCCTCGTGATCTAATTGCTCCATTGGGATTTATTGGGGTGCTATCTGCGCTGGTGCTGGAAGTTTCTCGACAACGCAGGTTGATTGCAGAAGACCGTCGCCAGGAGGCGCTGCAACGTGAGCGTCGTTTGAACGAAATGGCAAGCGTCATTAGCAGCTCGCTTGACCTACAATCGGTGTTGGCTGCGGTTTGCCGCCTGGCCGTCGAATTATTGCAAGCCGAAGTCGGTATGATCAGCCTGCTCTCAGATGACGGCGATTATATAAAGGATGTATATATCCATAATTTACCGCAAGGGGTCGTGTGGCCTTATTCTTCTCGTCGCAGCGGCGTGGCCTGGGTGATCGTTCAAACCGCTCAGTCCATTCGCCTGGATGACTATCGCACTCACCCAGAAGCCATACCTCTGGTGGTTGAAAATGACATTCGCGCCTATATGGGCGCGCCGATCATCGCCGGGCAGAAGATGCTAGGAGTTTTATCCGTAGGGGCAATCACGCCCGAAAGAAAATTCAGCGAACGAGACCTGAAACTACTGGAGATGACCGCTCGCCAGGCAGGCGTCGCCATCCAAAACGCCCGCCTGTACGCCTCGCTGCAAGATGAACTTGCGGAACGCAAACGGGTCGAAGAAGCGCTAAGGTTGCGCGATTCGATACTCCAAGCGGCTGCTACCAGCGCCGGGCAATTTCTGCAATCCGCGGATCTTCCTAGCGGCATCCAGGCACTATTGGAGCGCCTCGGACAGCAAACCGGCTCCAGCCATGCCTACATATTCGAGAATCATTTGACCGCGCAGGGCGAGCTGGTCTGCTCCCAACGCTATCAATGGACTGCGCCGGGTGCGTTCTCT
>DYGV01000192.1 GCA_020724505.1 Anaerolinea thermophila | reverse complement strand
TAAGGGAAGTGTCTCTTCCAGGAACAGCGTCGGCTCGTCCAGTCCAGGAAACAATTTTCCG
Source organism: Anaerolinea thermophila (assembly GCA_020724505.1). Classification (GTDB taxonomy): domain Bacteria; phylum Chloroflexota; class Anaerolineae; order Anaerolineales; family UBA4823; genus RBG-16-57-11. The sequence continues at coordinate 6,923 of DYGV01000192.1, read as the reverse complement.
CCCGGCTGGAAATGATGCAGGGCGCGCTCGGCGATGTAGAAGAGTCGTTGTGCTGTGAGTCCGCGCGCGCGCAGGTTGGACTCGATCACCCTGCGTGCCGCCTCCGCCTCCTCGAAGCGATTACGCTCGACAAAGAGCGCCGACATCAGGGCGATCTTGAACGCCGGCTTGCCAAAGGTCAGTTCCGACTCGGCAGCATCCATCGCATGATCGGCGGAACGCTCCGCCATCGAAGGGCGGCGACCGGTTTTCTCTGCCAATGCCAGCATGAAGCCTTCGAATAACGTGCGCCGTGCCCGCAATGATCCGCGCAATACATCCGGTGGTTCACGATGCAGGGCAAGCGAATACATCACCGGCAGGTTAGGGTAAAAGACATCGGCAGACAGACGTGACCAGGGGCGGTCGGTCATGCCGGGCACACCTGTGCCACGGGCGGAAAGAGGCAGGAGATACCCACACGGAAAGAGCAGATGATCTTCCAGCACTTCCACTGCTTCCGAGGCGATGGAAGCGGCAAATAATTCTTGAGGTTGAGACATGGGCAGAATGATAAAAAAAGACACGGACGGGTATCCCGTCCGTGTCGCTAATAATCATTCCCAGGTCTTGTTATTTCTTCTTTTTAGTCTTTGGCTTGGCTTTACTGATGATCTGAACATCCACAAGGTTGTTTTCAACGATGTGTTCAGTTACAACCTGTGGGTTAATGATCGGCAAAACAACATCATCACTGCCCGTACGCCTGAACTGGTTGGTTGCAAACTCCCTTGCATACGGCCACAAAATGGTGACGGTATACATTTTTACAAAATTAGCAAGATCTTCAGGCGTTATTTCCTGCTGCACACTAAAGGTTCCCATCAGTACAAATTCCAGATTAAATCCCACAACTTGTCCTGGATGTCCAGTCACCTTATGACGCGCAATCACTTCAAGGTAACTATATGCCTTATTCTCTTCCACAATGGCACGGACACGGAATGCAACATGATCTGATTTATCAGCCTCAGCCTTATCCAGAATAGGCGAGAGGAAGGAAGAGATCAGGCGGATATTATCGCACTGGACCGCAGCATGCGATTCTTTATCGCTGACATCCACAATTGGGTTTTCGTTCTTGATGATCTTTTGTTTTTTTGCCATTATGCAAATTCACGTATCTTTTTGGTTTTACCAAGAGGTCTTAATGCCGGCTTGCCGGAAATGCCGGACATGGAACTAAAAGCACTTACATCTATCCAATTCAGCTTCGATTCGAGGGCTGGTTCCTGATGATAATAAACGATCCCATCCACCACGTCCTGTTCCTTTTGCGAATCGGGCAGAACGGCTTCCGTTTGCTTTGTTCTTATCTCTTCAAGCGGCATGAGACGGACATCCACGGCAGCGCCCAGTGCGTCTGCTATTTTGATGATGGTCTCCATTGAGGGCATGACAGATGCATTTTCCAGACGCGAGATTACCGCCTGAGTGGTGCCGGCCTTTTCAGCCAGATCCTGTTGGGTCATTTTTCGTTTCTTTCTAAGTAATAATAATTCATCTGCCAAACGGAAAAATGCATTGATGCCGTGGAATTGCTGCTCAAAATCCTTGTCCTGGAATTTTTCGGCAAGAAGAGTCTTTATATCTTTCATTTCATTTTCCATTTCTTTACACAGATGATGTTTGCGTTTTACAAAAGAAGTGCAGTTTTTTCCATTAGAAATCTTCGTATGGAATCTCGAAAACTTCGCAGTTACCTGTCTTTAGGTAATCCCGCCAATTGTCTTGGGCTTCTTGAATTTTTTCGGGTGGAGTCTTTTGGGTTTCCTTCAAAAAAGCGGAAAGCAACACGAATCTGGAGTTGTTCTTATCCTCGGCGTAAAAGATACGATGGCGGTCTTTGCGTAATTCAAAGATGGGTCCTTCAATATGTTTTGACATATCAGTATCCACCAGATCTGTCCCGACACGACTGAGACGCTGAATTACGGCAATCATCACCACAAAGTCTTTCTCGTTTTTGTCGTCGAACATATATTCCACAACAGGGCGCCGATCATTCCTGTCGATATAACAGGCAATTTGCCATCGCTTACGCATGTTGACAGTCCTGAAATATATCACAAAAGATATATTTTCGCAAGAATTGTGTCATTTCCGTCCACCTTTCCCCCTCTTAATAGGGAGATAAAACCCGACTATTAACCGTAATTATAATCTCATTCCTCGAGCCATTCCTGCAATAAAAAATTATTTAATAATTCTCAAACACACCTCAAGTGAATACCCACGGACAAGGGAACGTTTACAATTGTCCTGATGTACGTCCACCTCACCACCCACTCCGCCTTCTCCCTGCAGGAGGGCTTAATGACTCCCACTGATTTGGTACAGGCGGCTAAGGCTTGTGGTATGTCTGCATTGGGGCTGACTGATCATCACCTGCTGACAGGTACGATTGAATTTATCAAAGCCTGCAAGGATGCGGACATTCAGCCCATCATCGGGTTGGAGATCGATCTGGAGCAAGGTCCGCTTCAATTATTGGCGACCAGCACCGAAGGCTGGTCCAATCTTTGCCGGCTCAGCAGCGTGTTGGCTCTGCGCGATAATCCTGATGCCCCCTGTTCGTTGGATACGCTTTTTCGTTATTCCAAAGACCTGATCGCCTTATGTGAAAACCCACAGGGATTACAGGATGAATTTGAAGATCGGTTGTATGTCCCTTTACGAAATGTGTCCAGCGCCAGCACATTATCTGCGCAGGCGCGCAAACTCGGATTGCCGACCGTGGTCGCGCATCCGGTCTATTACCAGACCCCCGAACAAGCCCAATTGCAAAAAACACTGGCTGCCATCCGACTCAATCAAACGGTCTCCACTAGTTCCCAACAAGCCCTGGCTCCGGCAGATGCCTGGTTCATGTCGCCGCAAATCATCGAAGAGCGCTTCAAGAAATTTCCAGAAGCGTTAAAAGCCACACAGGAAATCGCCGAGCGTTGTCAATTCGATCTACCACTTGGCAAATCCCAGATGCCGATAATTCCATTACCGGAGGGCGTGATTGCGACGCAGCATTTACGCGACAAAGCCACTGCCGGAGCGAAAGAAATCTATGGCGAGATCACACCACAGATCCAGATCCGTCTCGATCATGAACTCGAAGTCATCTCACGCATGGGCTTTGAGCCGATCTTCCTGATCGTCGAGGACATCCTGAACTTTGCGCGCGAAACCGGAGTGCCTTATTCCTCACGCGGGTCGGCAGCTTCCTCGCTGGTTGCACATTGTCTCGGTATTACCAGTCCAGATCCTCTGCGACTGAACTTGTATTTCGAGCGTTTCCTCAACCCCGCACGTGTTACCCCTCCAGACATTGATACCGACCTTTGTTCACGCCGCAGAGATTCGGTCATCCAACATGTCTTCGATACCTATGGCACTGACAAGGTGGCGATGGTGGGAACGATCAACCGTTACCGTCCACGCTCCGCGCTGGGGGATGTCGCCAAGGCTTATGGCTTGGAACCTGCTAAGGTCCGCGAACTTGCCAATCAATTGCCGCACGCCTGGTGGGCACGCTTCGAAGAATCCGAGGAGGGTGAAGATCCACCCTCTCCATTTGCCGAACTGCGAACTGCATATCCCTGCCATCAATCCATCTTCGATGACGCTGAAGCCATCCTGAAACTACCGCGCCATCTCTCTATGCATCCCGGTGGGGTGATCGTCGCACCAGGAGCGTTGACCGATCTTGTGCCGGTCATGAACTCGGGCGGCAAGGGCGTGGTCATCACCCAGCTTGATCTGGACTCCGTGGAAGCCTTGGGCTTGGTGAAGATCGATCTTCTTGGAATTCGTGGACTGACGGTTGTTGGCGACGTGGCGGAATTCGTGCAACAAAGTAATCCTGAACAATACGCGACGCCACTCTCTGTTCTGTCGATGAAGCCACCTCCAATCGTGTTGAGCGCGGCGAAACCATTGGCTGCTTCCAGATCGAAAGTCCGGGGATGCGTGCGACCTTGCGTGAGATCCATGCCCGCACGGAAGATGACATCATGGCAGCTCTGGCGCTGTATCGTCCTGGTCCACTCACTGGTGGACTTAAGGATGCCTTCGTGCGCCGCTTCAAGGGCGAGGAACCCGTGCGCCATCTTCATCCAGCACTAGCGCCTTTGTTGGATGAGACCTTCGGGGTCATTCTGTATCAGGAACAGGTCTTACGGATCGCCAATGAGTTGGCAGGGTTCAGTCTGGCCGAAGCTGATCTTCTGAGGCGAGCGATGAGTCATTTCGATCCAGGGAAGAAGATGCAAGAGTTGGAAAGAAAGTTCGTGTCAGAGGTGCGGGCTCGCAGTGGGATTCCCATCGAGACCGGGGAACGCATCTGGGAAATGATGGCTGCTTTTGCTGGCTATGGTTTCCCCAAAGCCCATGCCGCTTCGTATGCCAGAATCGGCTGGCGTTCCGCGTGGTGCAAGGAATATTTCCCGGCGGAGTTCATGGCGGCGGTGCTTGCCAATTGGGGAGGGTATTACAGCCAACGTGTTTACTTGAGCGAAGCCGGACGTCTGGGATTGAAGGTCCGCCCCCCGCATGTGAATTATTCCAGGTATCAGTTCTCGGTGCAACGAATGATCAACTCTGAAGACCGTGCGCTATTTATGGGACTCGGTCAGGTCAGGGAATTGACGCAGCGCAGTATCGGACGCATCATCCAACATGCGCCATTTATCTCCCTGGATGATTTTCTTTCGCGTGTGGATCCGCGTATGCAGGAAGCAGAACACCTGGCAAAGATTGGGGCATTGGATGGCTTTGGAAAAATCCCGGCAATCCTGAGCCGACTGCATAGCAGCAGCTGGCAGCGGGATCAGATGAGTCTGTTTGCATGGTCGGATACGAGTGAAGAAGATTGGACCCTGCAACAAAAGGTGGATGCCCAACTGGAGATCCTGGGCGCCAGCCTGGAGGCACACCCACTTGAATTGGTATTGGATAAGATTAGCGGAGCCATTTCCTCCATTGACGCGGTACAAATGATCGGGCGTCGTGTATCGGTTGCCGGCGTGCGTCAGACTTCCCGCCGCAGTCGGACTGCCAAGGGTGACATGATGCTCTTCCTGACCATCGAAGACCTGCAGGGAACCTTGGATGTCATCCTCTTTTCAGATGTATATCGCGTTGCAAAACCCATTCTTGATACAAATCCACCCCTGTTGATCACTGGGGTAATGGAGATGGACAAGGAACGTGGGGAGCCGTATTTACGTGCTGAAAGAATACTGGCTCTCAGCAAATGAAAAAAGGAGGATATGGAATGATCATCAATTCATTCCATATCCTCCTTTTTCTGCTCCTTATAACTTTTCATCAGATAGGCTTTCCTCGACGGCGTGGTCGCCGTCTTTCCATGATCAGTTTTTCACGTTCATCCTCCGGGTAAAAGGACAATGCCTTTTCCAGCAATTGTTTCAATTCCTTTAGGAAGGGATACCTCGGATTGAACACATACAGGCGGGTCCGCCCCCTGGTTGTACTGGATAAAATCCCCCCAAGTTCGAACTTATCCAACTGATTTTGTATCGTGGAAATATCCAGGTCAAAGAATTGCGCGATCTCGCTGGCATATCCTTCCCCACGGGCAATCAGGAAAATTAAAACTTTTTCTGAACCTTTGGATCCAAAGAGGGGCACCAGCATTTTTACTCCTTTACTTTTACCGAAAATATCGGTCATAAAACCGAAACTTTCGGTAAAAGTATCACAAAATGAAAACTTCCACCAGATAGCGGGTAATACAAACCAAGTCCCCACTTGATTCGAAATGCCGTATGTTGTGTTTTTCGTAAAATGTCACTTTTTTAGAATAGTGACGTTTTACGAAATCATTATATGTCAGGGTCGCGTCCAGATATTCATTACTATATAATCACATGATGCAAACACTGGTCGTTGGCGATATCCACGGTTGTTATGAGGAACTTCAGGACCTTATCCAGAAAGCAGGATTATCCGAGGGTGATCTCATTGTCTCCATAGGGGATTGTGTGGATCGCGGACCAGACACCCCGGCTGTGTTGAGATATTTCCACGAACAACAGAACGCGCAATTGATCATGGGCAACCATGAACGAAAACACGTTCGCGCGAGCCGGCATGAAGTGAAGTTGTCCCGCTCCCAGCTCATCAGCAAAATGCAATTCGGAGATGAATATTCCAAAGCCCTTGAATTTATGGGCAGCCTGCCCCTTTATCTCGATCTTCCGGAAGCGTTGATCGTACACGGATACTTCGAACCCGGTGTGCCTGTTGAGCAACAACTGCCATCGGTCCTGTGCGGCACAATGGGTGGTGACAAACACCTGACGGAACATTATTCACAGCCCTGGTATGAACTATATGATGGCAGCAAACCCATCCTGGTCGGACATCAAAATTATTCGGGCACTGACCAACCCTTTGTGTACCAAGATCGTGTGTTTGGATTGGACACCGATTGCGTCACCGGGAAATCATTGACCGGGCTGGTATTGCCTTCCTTCCGCTTTGTATCGGTTTCGAGCCGGGCAAATCATTGGCTGCAAATCAGGCGGCTGTATACGCCGCCCGCCAGTTCCAAACCGCATCCATCCTGGGTCGAATTCCCCTGGGAACCTTCCGAGTTGCAGGAACTGCGGGATGTGATCCCAATCATCAACAGGAAAGCCGAGGAGATCACCCAGTCGTTGCTGAGCGATGCTGCCTACGCCAACCTGTCTGCCCGCAAACAGGCAAACCTGTTCTCTGAGAGAGCCGGCACCGGCAAGGATGCCACCCTGCTGCATCTGGCTCGTCTGGGTCAATTGAATGAAGAAAGCGCCAGAAAAGTTCTGAAATCCCCCGACAAGTTGAAGGAACTCCTCTCCCGGTTTGATGGAACTTAATAAGGGCGC
>DYGV01000191.1 GCA_020724505.1 Anaerolinea thermophila | reverse complement strand
CGCCTGTGTTTGCACTAAAAAATAGAATTGCCGTGTATTTGCGCAAAAACAAGGTATGAGCCTGAATGATCGGTATCTTTTATCTCATCTAAACCTTGAGTTTGACGTTGAAAATGATATTGACCCGCTGGCAAAAGATTACTTCGAGCTGGGCACGGTAGAGGTCCTGAGCGGCAATTATCAAAAGGCAGTGGAAGCCTACGAGCAAACGATTGCCCTGGCGCCGAAATTTGCCTCGGCTTACCTGGGGCGTGGTATTGCCTATGAAAGGCTGGGGGAACTTGAGCTGGCTATCGCCGATTACACGCGCCTGATTGAATTAGACCCAATGGATGACTACGCCTATAAAAAAAGGGGCGACTTGCAAACGATATTGGGAAATTATCTGCAGGCGATCGCCGATTATTCAAGAGTGATAGACCTGAACCCGCCTTGGGCTTATATCTATCAGAAGCGCGGCGACATTTATTTCCAGATGGGCAATTACCCTCAGGCGATTGCCGACTATACCAGCGCCATCCATTATTCCCCGAAAATGGTTTCGGCTTATCAAAATCGGGCGGCAGCGTTCGAGCGCCTCGGAGATTTTGCCAGCGCTGTCTCAAATTACAGCCGGGCGATCCAACTCGAACCTCAAGATGGCTTTTTGTTTAAAAAACGCGCTGCGGTTTATGAAAGGATGGGTGATCATGAACTGGCGTTGGCCGATTACACTCAGGCGATCCGCATCCAACCACATGACGCTCAGGCATACGAACGACGCGGCATTCTGTTTGAGCGAATGGGCAACCATAGCGCCGCCATTGATGAGTTGGGCAAGGCTATTGAATTGGATCCATCCTGCGCGACGGCTTATTACAACCGCGGCGTGGCCTACGAGCGTAGAGGCAGTTATCGGCACGCCATTGCAGACTACACGATAGCGATCCAAATGGGGTTGCACAATGCCCAGGCTTACACTGGCCGCGGCAATGCTCGCCTCCAATCCGGAGAGGTGAAATCAGCCATCGAAGATTACACCCAGGCGATCCGTTTGGATCCACAGCAACCCTCGGCATACCAAAACCGCGGCGTTGCCTATGAGCGAATAGGCGATTTCCAAAAGGCAGTTGCAGATTATACAAAAGCCATCGAACTGGATGCGCGCCGCGCCGCGGCCTACTTTGCGCGTGGCAACGCGTATGGAGAAATGGGTGAATATACCCAACAAATCGCAGACTACTCCAAAGCCATCGAACTCGACCCCAATTTAGCAGCGGCGCATTTTAATCGCGGAGCGGCTTTCCTATCCGCTGCCAGCCCCGAAATGGCAATCGCTGATTTCACCCAGGCGATCGCGCTAACGCCGCAGGACGCCCAGGCATACCTTAAACGAGGTGAGGCCTATGAGCAGCTCGGCGATCATCGAGCCGCCTGGGAAGATTACCATGCAGCCTTGAAGCATAGCCAGGAAGCTGCCCTGAGACGACTGGCCCAAAGGGGGCTGAGGCGTCTGCGCAGGCGGTCTATGTGGCGCGGCCTCTTTCAGCGCGATGACTCGACTGGTTCCTTGCCTTCGAATTCATTGCACGATCCACCAAAGGGCGAGAAATAGTCACGACCTCACAAACTAAACCTGCCGAACTCTGCGCAACCCGACAAAGGGAAGATAAAAAAAGCGTGTGCCTGACACGAATCAGGCACACACCAACCTATCTTTGTGTTCCAAAATTAAATTCGGTAACTAGTCGTCTTTCGCGGCTGGGCTTGCGCTCGTCGAGCTGCTGTCGCTCGATGAGGCGGGTTTTTCGCTGCTTCCTTCATGAGCCTTGGCGGTGGAACTGCGCCCCTGACCAGAAGGAGAGCGATGATCGGTAGCATAGAACCCTGAGCCTTTGAACACTATCCCAACCGGCTGATAGACCTTATGCAAGGTCTTCTTCGAGCACTCCGGACAACGAGTCAGAGGAGGATCGCTAAATTTCTGCTGTTGATCGAATTGCACACCACAGTTTGAACAACGATAGGTATATACTGGCATAGGGCACCTCAAACACGCAAACAAGTCACGGAGTCACCGCAAACTCCGATTATAGCGCTCCCACCCTGTGCTGGCAAGGCCGCCTGAGAAATTCAAACAAAACTCTAACACATCCTACAAGCCGGTTTATCCAGACGTAGGCGATGGGGTTGGGCTGGGAGGCAACGTACGCGTTGGAGTGGGTGTACGGGTGGGAACAGGCGTCCGTGTAGGCGTGGGAGTGCGCGAAGGCAGCAGGGTTCGTGTGGCTGTAGCAGTAGAAGTGGGTGTGCGGGTAGCGGTCGGCGTGGGCGGTAAGGGCGTGGCCGTGGCTTTGAGCCGCTCTTCTGCCAGGGCGCGCCAGGCAGGGGGGACGGCGTCTTCAGGCAAAGCCGCCAAAGCCTTCCAGTCCTTTGCTGCCGAGATCATGTTCCCGATCTTCTCATAAGTCTGGGCCCGCCAGTAATACACTTGTGCCAGCTCCGCATCGCTCTCAGCAAGGCCCTCGGCGCGATTGATCTGACCCAGAGCATCGCTTAGTCGGTTAGCAACCAGTAGCGCCCGGCCAAAGTCCAGGTTGGTTTGGAATGAGCGAGGGTTCGCCTGCAAGTCCAGATATAAATCATTGACCGCCTTCTGACCTTCGCCTAACTCTAGCAGAGTCAGACCGCGCAAACGATAGGCTTGCGGCAAGTTCTTGTCGAGGCTGATCACCTGATTCAGTGCCTGCAAAGTCTCGCTATATTGGCGGGTCTGATACAGGGCCTGCGCTTGCACAAGCCATCCTGCCGGATCGTCGGTCACATAAGTTAAGTACACCTGAATTGCCTCAAGCGCCTCGCGAGCATTTCCATTGGCGATGGCGGCCTGAGCGCGCACGCGATACGCATCCAGCAAGGTCTGGTCTGATTCATTCGCCTGGCGAGCCGACTGCAGGGCGGCTTCGCCATCCCCTTGAGCAAGAAAGATGAGCGCCTGATACAGAGCGACCAACGGTGAATCCGGTAACAGCGTTTGGGCTATCTGCAAATAATCCGAGGCGCCTTCCGAATCGCCGCTTGCCAGCAGATATTCTACCAAAGCCAGGTATGCTTCGCCGAAGTTAGCGTCTTTTTCGATGGCTGTTTTCAGATCCGCGGAGATGTCCGCCGTGGGCGTCATAGCACGCTTGGCGCGGGCGCGCCCCAAATAGGGTGGGGCAAAGTCCGGGTTTGCCGCAATGGCCTGCTCATAATAGTTTAGCGCATTGGTGTAATCGCCCTGTTGCCGATAAATTTCCCCGATGGCATAGAGGATATCCGCAGGGTTGACTTCCGAGCGAACAGCCTGGCGGAAGTTCTCCAACGCAGCGGCTAAATCGCCGCGCTGCAAAGCTCTCTGGGCGATCTGATAGGATTCATTGGCCGCATGAGGCGTGTTCACATAGAGGGGAGTGGGGGTGTAAGTAGCTTCCAGACGCATCCACAACGGCGGCGGGCCAGCAAAAGTGGCCGTGGCTGTTGGCGTGCGCGGGGTTTCGTTGATTGCAGTAGGCGTATACGTATATGTGGGTGAGGGACCCGGCGTGTTGGTGGGAATGCGAGCAGCCACGCTGCGCCGATTGACCCCTTGCGTATAAACACCCAGGCCAATTAGTGCGAGAACAAGTAGAGATAAAAACGAGAAAACGACGATACGAGCAACCGGGTTCGCCCAGAGTTTCTGTAAACCGGTGAGTTCACGCACCTCCTGCACCGCAATTTCCCAGCGGCGGCGAACTATCGGCGCCGGAGGGGCGTTGCTATCTGGCGCCAGCGCGCCGAGTAAGATCAATCCCTGCCGGGCGGCGCGGTTTTGAGGATCCAGCCGCAGAACGGTTTGCAGGCAGTAGATTTGCTCACGAGTGGTATCCACTACGGCGCTCATCCACAGCCAATATTCAGGGTTAGATTGATCGGCGCGCAGTAAACGCGTCAATAGGTCTCGCGCCCGCACCCTTTGGCCCTGGCGCACGGCATCCAATGCTTCGCGGAGCATGATGTTTTCGCTCATCCCCGGCCTCGTACAGGGGAGATTATACTATGCAAGGCGCAAGCAGGGCTTGCAAATGCGTTGGGCGCAGGGTCGCAAAAAACGACATGACGAATAACAGCCATGTCGTTTTATTGATCCATCTACCCAGAAGCACTCAAACGCCGCCGGCAATAGCCTGCACCAAAGGCACAGGCGTGAAAACCAGGAAGAAGATTAAAATGCCCAGCCAGGCGACAGCTCGGCGACCGGGATCTAAGGGGGTGATTTGATCCAAAGGTTCGGCATACAAACGGCCAAGCATGAAGATCAACAACGCCCATAACCACCAGCCAGACCAGGCAAAACCCAACAAGATCAACACAATCAGAATGACAGGCCAAAGTTGGCGGGCGCGCTTGCCTAGCAACACATACATCACATGGCCGCCGTCCAGTTGGCCGGCGGGGATTAAATTCAGCGCCGTCACCAACAGGCCAGCCCAGCCCGCCCAGGCAACCGGGCTAATCAGCACGTCCACCCCGCCCAGAGGGAGCGGTTGGCTGGTGAAGAAATAGCGCACCCAATAGAGCAGCGGCGATACGCCCCCATAAGAAGCCGGAGCCGGAAGCAATTGCCCGAAAACCAAAAACTTGGCGGCCAGATAAAGCAACGAATTACCTTCCAGTGTAAAAGCTTGCCCAGGCTGCAAGGTGATAGTATCCAGTTTTGACAAAGACAGCCCGTATAACAGCACCGGGATCGCCACAACCAGCCCGGCCAAGGGGCCGGCGATGCCAATATCCAGCAGAATGCGTTTGTTTTTGGGCGGCTCTTTCAAACGAATAAAGGCGCCCATCGTCCCAAAGGGACTCAGCGGGAAGGGGATGAAATAGGGCAAGGTCACCTGGGTTTTATGAAACCGCCCAGCCAGATAATGGCCGAACTCATGCGCCAGCAAGATTGCCAGCAAACTCACGGCAAAGGGAATACCGCTGGGCAAGCTGCGCAGGATGTCTAACAATAAACCGGTTGCGCTGGAGGGTTCGGGGCCTTCGTATGCATAAAGCGCTCCAGCAAAGATCACGCTGGCTAAGGTCAGCAGAAACAGCAGAAGATTCACCCAGCCGTTGGAAGGCTGCGGGCGTAAGACGCCGGAGACCAGCAAAACAGCGTGTTGCCCGCCGTCCATGCGAAAGAGGGGCGTGATTTCGTAGGGTTTGAGCAAGGCAGCGAGTTGATCGTAAGCCTGCGCCGAATCAACCAGCAACCGGCCGCGATAACGTGCCAGATAATGTTCTCGCTCGCCGCCAATGGTAATATCTTCAATGTATAAAAAACGCCGCACGATGGGCGTTAGAATTTCAACATCTACTACTACATCCACAGAGACTTCTCCCACCAGAGTATAAGATTTAAATCCCATTCATCTAAAGATAAAACAGGCGGGAGCGGATGGGAGTCGAACCCACCACGGCCCGCAACGCGACCCGTCACCGGTTTTGAAGACCGGGGAGCCCACCGGGACCCAACCACTCCCACGGGGCTTAAGCATACCGCAAGGCGAAGGAATTCACAAGACCGATTTCATGCTCCTTGTAGCTCAGCAATAAAGGGTTGCCAGGCTTCGACTTCCTGGCCGCGGATTAATCTTTCGTAATAGCTGCGGGCAATGTCGCCTTGCTGTTCCAGGTTGAAATCCTGCAATCCCCACCCCAGGGCGTACTTTTCCCGCAAGCCATCTTCGCCGCCAAAATCGTATGCGCTTGCGCCTTCGCGAAGCTGAGTTTGCAACGCCAGCGCAAGATAGCGCCAGCCCAAATGTTGATATTGCCACACATGGGTCAGTTCATGGATTAACCAGGGAAGCTTGTAAAACTCGCTGTGATGCAGCGGGACGGGCGATTCCAGCAATCGCACCGGAAAGTAGCAATGATTACCCAGAGTCACCGCGTTGGGCAGGTTGTCGTAGGGCAAGCGCCTCAAGCGCAACCCGATGCGGTGAATGGTATTCGGCCAGGCTGCGCATTCGTGAATACGCGCCGAGTCATAGTTCAAGCTCGCGGCAAAGACGCGTTGCGCCTCCTGAATTTCCCAGGCGTACAACGATCGAACCAGCGGACGGCATTCCTCGGACAACTTGTCTCTCGCCGATGAGAGTGGATGAGTGGGGATGATCAATAATTTCTGCTTATCCAATCCTCCCGCAGGCGGTCAACCAGGCTATTCCGGCGAATTCCAATGAGGAAAGAATAGACTTTCCATTCTATTGCCAATACATCCTGCGGTAGGGTGAGCAGTTCCTAAACAAATATACCATAAAGCAAGTCCAGATTGACGAATCGCAAGGGCTTTGCTAGAATGCGGTAATTCAAAATCAGGAGGTATTATTCTATGAATCATCGAGATTTAGCCGCCCGCGTCAAGGAGGATGGTGTTAAGTTCATTTCATTGCAATTCACCGACGTAACCGGAGCGGTGAAAAGTGTGGACATTCCGGTCAAACGCCTCAACGAGGCAATTGAGGATGGAATCTGGTTTGATGGATCGTCCATTGAAGGCTTTGCGCGCATCCAGGAAAGCGATATGCGCCTGGTGCTGGACCCGAAAACCTACGCCGTTCTGCCGTGGACGCCAGAAGAGGCAAAGCGAGCGCGCGTCTTTTGCGATATCTACCTGCCCGATGGATCGCCGTTTCCCGGAGATCCGCGCGGTACGTTGAAGCGGATGCTAAGCCGCATCCAACAGCGCGGCTGGACCTACAATGTTGGGCCCGAACCGGAGTTCTTTTTGTTTAAGCGCAACGGGCAATTGACCATTAACCCGGTGCCGCATGATGTGGGCGGCTATTTCGACTTTTCCGCCAGCGACCAGGCGGTGCGGGTGCGCACGGAGTTGATGGCGGCTCTCGAAAGCATGGGGCTGGAGATCGAAATGGGGCATCACGAAGTGGCACTGGCGCAACATGAGATTGATTTCCGCTATGCAAACGCCCTGGAAACGGCAG
>DYGV01000190.1 GCA_020724505.1 Anaerolinea thermophila | reverse complement strand
AGCTTTGGGTCGAAGCGCAGATAATAACTCTGTCCAAAGAGAATGTCGCTCATTTGTTATTCGAGTTATCCTTCTCTTGCTTCCAAGATTCTTCCAAATTGTTTGGGTTGAACACCAGCGCATCCTCCTCCAACCCACAGGCGCGCAAGCGCGCTGCATAAGCCTCCAGCGTGCGCCGCCCATAACCGCCAAAATGTCCCTTGCACCAATCAACGCTGAAATCCGCCTCCGCCGAAGGGCTGCGCTGCGCGTTGAGTTTTCGGATTTTGCGGCGCATCTCCCAGGTCTCGATCCAACCTCCGGCTACGCTGCGCAGACCTGCTTCCAGCACCCACCGTCCATACTCGCTCAAAATTGCAAAATGGCCTTCCAAAGGCGTAGACAGTTGAGCTTTCGGTGTCCCGACTGCGTTGGGTAAAAAGCTTTCCGTCCATGCGTTCAATTGACGCAACTTTTGATAGACCTGCGCTGCGCCGCGCGGCGCAGCCAATGGAGTCATCTGCGCTATTTCATGAGCAGTGTAAAGATCCTGATTTGGAAAGACCAGCGCGTTCAAAGAGATGAAGTAATTGGGACAAAGCTCATCGCCAAAGCGCCGCGCCAATCGCGTCAGTAGCATCGCCAGCCCGCGACAGAGCCACAACCGCCCTGGCGCAGTGACCACCAGAAAATCCAGATCGCGTCCGGGCTCGTTGTGCATGGTCAGCGCGCCGGTCAACGCCGTCATGCGCACATACGGCAACGCAGCCAGCCAGCGCCCATAGCGCAGCGCGCGCGGCCACAATTGCGCGTTATGTGACAGCAACGTTTCGCGCCGCTCGACCAGATCGCCGCGCCCAGATAGAGTGTAATAGCCGCGACGCACCTCCAGCCAACCAGTTGGCGTCAGGCGCTCCTCCAACGCGGCGCGCACCTCGCTAGGCGAGGCGGCTGCGCCGATCAAGTAACGGTGAATCTCCGCCGCCGTCAGAGGGAAATCAAAAACGTCGCTGTAGATCACCGCCCGCAACGCCGCCCGATCAATCTCCTGGGCAGGAGGTGCCAGGCGGAACGATAACCGGATTTGCGTCTGCTCAAACATGCGCGCCTCCTTCAGCGCCAACCACTTTTTGGCGAAGGCGCACAGCCAACGTTTGGGCGATGGTCATGCCAGAAGTAAACAGCAGACCAACGAAAAAAACTGCTGCATAAACGACGATCAACCAGTTGCCCAACGAGACCGCCAGCCCAATGGTGACGGCGTTCAATCCCGCCAGCGCCAGTTCCAGAAAGACGATCCCATCCAGCCGCAGTTGATAGCGCCGAGTGCGCCAGTCGTCGCCTCTGTGCGTGACGCCAAACTTTGGGGTGCGCTCAAACGCCCCCTTTTGACCGTTCAATGCCTGCCAGGCGGCGCGCGCCGTGTTAACCATCATTCCTGCGCCAGCAGCGGAGACAAATAACACTACCGGCAACAAACGCCACAGGTTGCGCCTCAACTGCTTCTGCGCCGCCAGGAAGAAAATTGTCGGCGCAAAAGCAGTGAGATTGAAGACAAGAGCAATACCAAATAAAGAGATCAGCGCCGGATAACGCACCGATAACAGCAGCACCAACGGATAAAGCAGGCTCAGGCTGAATAACAGTAGGTGGACGCAGTAACCGGTCAAATGCAACGTAGCCTCCAGTTTAACTCGTAGAGGTATAGGAGCGTTCCATACCTGCGGAAAATGGCGCACGGCGCACTCGAAGCTGCCGCGCGCCCAACGGTTTTGCTGACGACGATAAGCGTTGAAACTGGCGGGCAGCTCGGCAGGGGCAACTACATCGCGTAAATACAGGGCGCGCCAGCCCCTCAAAAACGCCCGGTAGGAAAGATCCAGATCTTCGGTCAGGGTATCTGCTTTCCAGCCACCGGCGTCCAGGATGGCTTCGCGACGCCAGACGCCAGCGGTGCCGTTAAAGTTGAACCAATACCCCCCACCGCTGCGAGCATATTGCTCCACCATGAAGTGCGAATCAATAGATAACGACTGTAAGAAGGTGAGAAAAGAATACTCCCGATTGACATGCCCCCAGCGGGTTTGCACAAAAGCGATGCGCTGCGCCTCCACTCCGGCTTGGGCGGATAAATAAGGCGCTGTACGCCGCAGAAAGCCCCGTGGCGGGATGAAATCAGCGTCGAAGATAGCGATCAATTCACCGCTCGCCTGCGGTAAGGCTTCAGCCAACGCCCCGGCTTTATACCCTGTGCGTACAGTTCGGTGCAGTAAACGGATATTCACCCCGCGTTGGCGCTCCCTTTCCACTGCCGCCGCCACAATACGCGCAGTTTCGTCGGTGCTATCATCCAGTACCTGAATTTCCAAACGGTTGGTTGGATAATCCAACCGCGCCGCTGCCTCGATCAATCGTTCGGCGACGTACATTTCGTTATAGATCGGAAGCTGCACAGTTACCCGCGGCCAATCTTGCACCTCTGGAGGCGCCTCCTGTGGAGGGAGGCGAAAGGAAAGATAGGTCATATATAGAAAATTGACGCCATAAACAAACAGCAATCCCACCACAATCAGATAGATAATTGCTACCGGCACTAAGAACAGATCTACCATGGGCTACGCTCCTCGAATCTCGCGCTCGTAAAATGCAGCCCATAACCCCCACGCCATCCACTGCCAGAAGCGTCCAGGGGCTAGCAGCCAGGGATAATAATCAAACAAACCCACTACGCTGACCGCCAACAGCACAGCGCATGCTCCCACAAAGTGCAGGCTAAAATTCAAACGGCGACGTCGTAGCCAGACCGCCAGCCAAGGGATGGTCAACGCCATGAAGAAGAACATGGCCCCAAAGATGCCGGTTTCGGCCGCCGCATTGAGTAACGCCAAGTGCGGCGGCTGATAGTAAAAGTCGAACTTCGGCTGCGCCATGCGCAAGGCTGCCGGAAATGTCCCCAACCCAACGCCAGTCAGCGCATGGTCGGCGAAGACCTGATTAGCGACCTGGTTCAGCGCAGCGCGCTCCAGCAGCGAACTTTTCTCATAGGGCGCTTCTTGAAAAGCATGGTCGGCGCCTAGGCGAACCCCCAGGTACGGCAGGTTGCGCCAGATCAGTGGCGTGAGGACGATCAGGCCAGCCAGTAGCAGCGCTGCGCCACTCCGCAAGGCGTAATCCGTTGTCCAATAATCCGTTTTCCGCCGCCGATATGCCAGCAAAGCAGCGCCCAAAACCAACCCGGCAATAAAACCCAGCCAGGCGGAGCGCGAAAACGTTAGCAGCAGCGCCGCCAAACCCAACACGAACACCCCGCTGGCGGCTATCCTCACCGCAGACGCCTCCCGCCTTTCCACTCCCGTTACATACCAGGCAAGCAGGACTAACAGCGAAAAAGCCAACAAACCGCCCAACAGGTTGGGGTGATCGCTCAAACCATATGCGCGCAGCGATCGCACACCCTCTGCCCAAACGATGCTCACCCCGCTCCAAGCCGGGTCGAGCTCGTATTCCCCCAACGCCTGCAAGCCCAGGTCAGACTGCGCCAGCCACTGTGTGACGCCTACCGCCGCCTGAGCAAACACACCTACAGCCAGCCCCATGACCAACGGACGCAGGTTCTCGACTTCGTTGACGATATACAGATATAGGCCAGTGTACAACGCCATACGCGCCAGGTGATAAATAGACAGCAGCGGCAATACTGAGAAGAGAGTGCTCAGCGCGCCGGTCAACAGCAGACCGCCCAGCGGCAGTGACAAGAACAAGGGTCCCAGCCAGATGCGATGAGGCTGAATCGCCAGGCTGAGCAACCAAAACGCCAGGGTCAGCAATAGGAACACATCCCCCAAGAACAACAAACCATTGGTGTAATCGGCGTACACCGGCGGAAGAGAATATTCAAACAAGATCCAGCGATAGCGGAAGGGCGCAAAAAATACCGCCGCCGCCAGACTGAAGCGCGCCAACCGGCGCAAAGACAGGCTGCTCAGAATTCGTTCTCCAACGGCTGGGGCGTGCATGTCCATCACCGCCCGCTGGAGCGATTCCCAGTACTCTTTCGGCATGAACCATCTTCTCCGATTAATCATCGTTTCACAAAGCCGTTTTAATATTGAGTCAGCGAACACGGCCCGGTGAACGCCGCCCAATATAACCTTAAGGGTAATAATTGTCAAATTTACAGGTTAATATATCGGTCAGACGATCGCTGACCTAGCATTTTATAGTACGCAATTTCGATCTGGTTGGTTTTATCTAATTAGGAGAGATTAACGATATTTTTGCTACCATTACCCGGATATGAGCAATGCAATATACCACCTGGCATGCCGTTTGGATTAGAGCAGTGGGCTTCGGTCAGCTTAAATCGTGCTAAAATTTAGAGGTAAGGGTCACATTCTATAAATTCACCGAGCGAACCAACAAGCGCCAAGATGGGAATATGATTGACATTTAGGTCCCTAAGCGAAATGAGTGCTAGCTGAATCAATCACAATCAGGCCCGGCGCATGGAAAAGAAAGACAGCCTCACCAAATTTTTAGCAATCATTGGAACGGCACTGGCGTGCATCCCAATCCTGGCTCCGGTTATATTCACGATGCTCTTGGCCATCCGAGAAGGGATTTTTCGCTTCGATTATCTAATGCCTGCCGAGCTCTTCTCGGCTGCACTGATCGGTGGAGGGCTGCTCATCTGGGCTGCGCTGCGTGCCCGTTCACACCAAAAAATGATTGGTTGGGGGTTGCTCATCGCGGCGTTCTTGCTAGTAGGAGGACAAGCGTTCGCCATCATCACTGGTTTAGCTTCTGGCGCTACCGAAGCTGCTGGCTGGCGGCTGGCATCTGTACTCGCCTTGTTGGTCCTATACACACTTGCGCTGATTGTGGTGGACATCGGTGGGTTGTTATTGCTACGAGATTTATTCAAATCTCCTCGCTCAACCAGCTGAGAGCCTCCTCGCACCGACATGAACCATCGCGACGTTCTAACCCACCGGCTGCCCCACCGCTAACGCTTCTAGGCGCGCCATGCCATCCCAGATTGGATGCACGCTGATCTCCACCGACACGGCTTCGGCGCCGGCGGCGCGCGCCTCGCCTTCTACGAACTCAGCCAGCGTCTGGCGAGCATGTGCCAGCGCATCCTCGTAACGGCTGAACAGGCGCTGGGTATTAGCTGCCCGACTGAAATATCCAACCAGCCCGGCCCCTTCCACGTAAGGTATCACCTCCGCCTGTGCCTGGAAAGCCACCCCGCTCACCGCCGCGCCCACCGCGTTCGCCACTTCGTAATGATCGGGCAACAGCAATTCTGTCCCCAGCACCTCAGCGACAGGTTGAAGGAAAGCTTGCGCCGGCGCTCCAATACCCACCAACGGCATTTTCAAAAACACCTTACATCCCAAGAATGGATCGGAAGGCGAGATGCTCTCCATCATCAGCCAACGGTCTAAGCGTCCGTCGCGGTGAAAAATCCCGGTGGTTTCCTCCTGCGAAAGCGATTTACGGCTGAGAAATTGAATGATCTCTGCTACGATGCGCTGGGTCAGCAGCCCACGCACCCGGCATACAAATTCACCCGGCGACTCATTCCAAATTCGGGCAGCAGCCTTCACCCAGGCGAGCGCGCTTTCCACATCCCAGGCGGTGAATTCCCCGCTGACATGCAGCAAGTCGGTGGGTGTCAAGGCAGCTCGCTCGATGATCTCACGCCCCAACAATTCACGGCGCACGAACGGCGGAATTGACCCTATCTGTTTGCGCAAATCCGCATAACGTTGCGGCCCCCGGCGCAATAATTCGATCAACCGTTCGCCCAACGAGCTTTCCAGCGAGCGTGTTGGCTCGCGCCGCAGCAGCCAATATTCCAGATTCTCGGAATACAGCACGTTCGATTGCGTCCGCAACGTTCGCAGCAAATCCTCCTTTACCTGCGCCTCCTGGGCGCACAGGTACGAGATTGGCAACGCCCGCTCTGGTCCGATCTGTAAAAATCGCCAATGATCAAAGGTGATACAGCTATCGCCGCCCAACCCAAACGAGCGCGCCCGAATAGTACGGATGCAGGTTTGATAGCTCCCCACTGTCGCCGCGCGCTCCAGGCTTTGCACTTGTCCATCCTCAATCACCGCCAGATCGGTGGTTGTGCCGCCGACATCCACCACCAGGGCGCGCTGCACATCGGCTAAATAGCGCGCCCCAATCGCGCTGGTTGCTGGACCTGAATGCACAATCTCCAACGGGCGTTGGCGGGCAAATTCAGCGCGCGCCAGGGTACCATCGCCACGCACAATCATCACCGGGCAAAGTAGACCGCGCTCTTTCATCATCGTCTCGACAGCAGAGAGAAACTCCTGTGTGTTGCCTAGCAACGAGGCGTTCAATGCTGCAGTAGTCGCCCGCCAAATCGAATTCAACTCGCTGGATAAATGGTGTGCTTGCACCACTGGCAATTTGCTATACGCCGTTAGCAACTCGGCAGCGCGTTGCTCATGGCTGGCATCTATGGGCCCGCTGTAAGCACACACTGCAAAGGCTTCTACCCGCTCTTGCGCCTGCTCGGCAGCTTGTAACAATGCCGTTTCATCCAAAGGCTGACGTTCGATACCGTCCAACCCATGCAATCCAGCGATGAAATAATGCTCGAAAGCGCCAAACTGTTCATCAAAGCGAAAACGGCGCACCAGATCCGGGTCATAGCCTAACAGCATCAGCGCCGCCGGTCGCCGTTTACCCTCCACGATGGCGTTGGTCGCCAAGGTGGTAGAAAGCGATGCCATAGCCACACTTTCAGGATTAGAGGGAACGATCTGCTTCAGCGCCTCGCCGATACAAAGCTTCAAATCATGATGCGTGGCGCGCACTTTCACCTTCTTAACAACTTGGCGACTGGAGCGATCTAAAAGAACCGCATCGGTGAAGGTACCGCCTGTGTCAATGCCAAGCGAAAGCTTTGTTGAAGGTGGTTGATCCATGGCGATAATTGTACCCTATGCCGCTTGACTCTCGAATCATCCATGATATAATTAGGTTGTATTGACATCTAGATGTCTAT